>JBGALL010000125.1:0-3042 GCA_044223895.1 Candidatus Woesebacteria bacterium | reverse complement strand
GATAAAACTTAGGGCGATTTCTAATTTGAGCTAACCTTTCGATATGATTGCGAATTTTTTGCTGAATAGAAATTTTGGGAGTAGATACTGAACGTGTTGGAGGAGTTCTAACCTCTTGCTTAATCTCTACAACCAAAGCTGCTGCTCCCTCTCCTTTCTCTTTTTCCTGAGAAAAACGTATCCTGAAAGCCTCAGCAATTTCTTTCGGAGTCAAACCTAATGAAAAAAGTTCTTTTTGTTCGTTTGCAATTATTTGCAATGCAGTCTGAGAAAGGAAAATAAGACAATCTCCTGAACGAATCTCACCAGACAGCACACCTTCACGAACCAATAATGGAGCGATCATCTTTCCACGTCGTAAAAAAATTTTTCCATCTCCTAATAGTACAAGTTCACACTGCCCTTCTACATTTCTACATAACAATAAACTCTTGATTGCCTTTAGATCTATTTTCTTTTTCAAGATTGAAAGCTTAGGAAATTTGGAAGTTTCAGAAAGAATTCTATTCAATCTAGTGACAGTAGCCACGCCTTCTTCTTGAGCGTTTCCTGAAGAAAAAATTTCAACCAGGCCATATAACGAAGAGAAATCAAGAATTTGTCCCCACCGGGTATTCGTATATTGGGGACCAACACATGGATATAACTCTGAGAAAAGATGCATCTCTCTTATCCTATCAAAAACTACAAGATGATGAAGGACAAACCTAGTAAAATCAAAGCTCCAATTAAATGCAAGACAACTAAAATTCGCAATACGGGTTCAAAGGTTTCTTCTATTACTTTATCCATTAACTGGGATTGTCTCACCATAACTGCAGCAAACAGAGCATATAAGGTTAAGCCGGCTAAGACTAAAATTTTGACAATAAGATGAATGATTACTGGTAAATTGGTAGGTATCATAGGGTTACGCTTCCGGACCTGCTTTTTTTATAAGAGATCCTAATACTTTTACAACTTCTGCAGGATTAGGGATGGCAGTAAATTCAAATTGCTCGGTTTCTCCAGCGGTCTGAATGGTTACATTTCCATAATTAAAAAAGGTTGCTAAAAATCCACTTGAGGTATAGGTCACATCTTCAATTTTGGTTAACCGTGCTTCTGAAAGTTTTTTGTACAATAATTGAACAAAATCAATATCGATTACTCGCTCAGTAGTTACTATATAAATATTGTAATACCAACGAATAAAATTAAGTAAGCCATATCCAAAACTTGCTAAGTACCAGAACAAAACTCCTACTAAATAATATTGTGGAGGGATAGGAGGAATATAAGGGACTAGGAAAGCGAGGATAAAAGGAATAACACCAAACGGAGCTGCCAATAAAAGAGCTAAGGCCAGAATCCAAGGGATATTAAAACTAAAATGCTCTCGCATAAAGATGACTACTTTTTCTTCGTCAGCTTGAGTTTCAAAACGGACCCCCTCAGGATTTTCTGCAAAGGCTGTAAATAATGTCATTCTATCGTGTCGAGAGGGTCGAACAGGTTGTGAAGGAGGAATGGTTCCAGAAACAAGGTCTGGTTGTTGTTGAGGCTGAGTATCAAAAACAGTTGGCATACCCATATTGTACTACGAAGCGCTATAACAGCGCAAAAACCTGCTCTGTTATTTTTTCTCAATATTAAATAAAGGGCTTCGTATAGAAATATATCCAGGGGCTCGTAAGTTGAAAGTATCCTTAAATTCACCCCCACTGATACGCACTTCTCCTTTATTTGTTTGAAGGATTACCGTGTCAGTAAATCCATTCGTATTGTAAGTTACACTGACAGAAGAAATATTGGTTACTGCTCCACCTAAGCCATTAGCTCGATCCTTCATTTCGTTTATAGAAAAGGGATTCCCTCCGGCACCACTGATCGAACAGCTTCCGATTGTTGTTGGTAAAATACGTTTTGCATCATCGCCATTTCCATTTTTTCTCACAATCCAGGTATTGATAATATCGGCAAACTCTTCTTGATTTAACCAGGGATGCCCTCTCCCACATTTAGCTGAATTGTTAGTGTACTCAGCAGTGTACCAGCCTTTATAAAACCAGGGGCTTCCCGCTAATCGTTCATAGGCATCCCCTGTCCAACAATCTTTATTTCCACACACAGTGTCCCACCCAGAAGTAGTACTATATCCACCTGTGGTGGACGAATAATAGGTAGTTACTCCTTCTATTACCTGTCCCCTGGTGTCCTTTACAGCATCGCGCCAAGCTTGCGGAGCGTTATTCGCTTTACTGGACAAGAAGACCTGACACGATTGAGTTGTACAAATTGATTTGCCAGATTGTTTGTAACTCCAGGCATATGATCCACTCCCTACTCCTTGTACAGTGATATTCCCTGCTGTATCACGAGATTCGGGAGTTTTACCGTAATATGCCCGCAAAATATCCGCAGCACTTTGTCCTTTATCTGCTCGTCCTTTAGCTCCATACTGACTCATTCCTTTACGGTGCGTGTAAGCTCCAAATGAAAAACCTGCAAAGGCAGGAGAGAACCCAGGATTATAGGTTGGACGGCTATTCGGATCATCAGATAATGGAACATCACCTACACTGGTAGTAAAAGTCCCACCTCGCGCGTTTAAAATTGCTTGTTGCTGAGCAGTGAGACTAGCTATAAAGCCCGAGACTTGGGATTGGAAGGCATTTGCATCGGATACTAATTTTCGAACTGATGCCGCTCGTTTATCGGTTTCTTCTTTTATATAACTCAGTGACAATTGTTCACTTTCAAGTTCCTTTTTCCTATCTTCTAAATTGGTAACGGCAACAGCTGTCTGAGCAATTTCTTTTTTTTGTTGATCGGTAATAATTTGCTGATAGGTCATCAAGCGCATTAATTTGCCGACATCTTCTGAAGAGAAAAAAACCTGATATGGACTTTGAAAAAATCCTCTGATATAAAATTGACGCACTTTTGCAGAGGCTGACGTTAATAAATCAGATAATTCGGCTTCTCCTTCTTCTATTCCTTTAGCTTTTTTGGCAACCGATACTTGGAGTTCTTTGAGTCGAGCTTGAAAAGCGGCAATGT
>JBGALL010000021.1:0-24781 GCA_044223895.1 Candidatus Woesebacteria bacterium | reverse complement strand
TCATGGCGACTTCTTCTGGCGACATAGGTTTCTACACCTAAAATGGGTTTTATACCAGAAGCTTTGGCTTTCATATAGAACTTAAAAATTCCATACATTGCTCCATGATCGGTAAGTGCCAATGAATCCATATTGTAGGATTTGGCGCGATCTATAAGTTTTTGAAGTTTTCCTAAACCATCGAGTAATGAAAATTCTGAGTGGGTATGAAGATGAACAAATTCAGCCATGAGACATATACTACCTGATCTCTGCAGACCTGGCTACTATGTCAATTTGATCTTATTGTGAGATCAATTGAATTTGATTATTTTGAATTACCGCATATGAAAAAAACCCATTATGGGTTAATCCTACATTAAGATAGTGGTGCTCATGATCCAGTTCAGGAATATGGGTATGTCCCATGACTAAATACTCACTAATATTTTTCCACTGATGTTTGAAGCTATGGTTGAGATGACCAAGGATGTGCTTGCGTGTTTTTTTAAACAGGTACGTATCAAGATAATTAACTATTTCTAACGGTGATGTTAGTCTTTGTAATAATTTAGGACGCATTTCAAATGTTGTTAAAACAAGTTTTACTAGGAGGCCAGAACGTAAATGTCCATGCTCAATATGCAACTGTATCGACCCAGCAGAAAGTTTAAGGGAAAATCCTGCTTGCTCACAGAACTCGAATATTCGTTGATCAGAATGAGCAGGCATATCATGATTCCCAAAAATATAAAAAGCCTTCTTCTGTTTCAAGAGTGGAAATAATCGTTTCCATTCTGAATTCACAAATTCGTTAAAGGTAATGGTTTTATCTGCCCAAAAATCTCCATTGATGACGACCATATCTGCTGATTCGATAATTTCTCTAAACTGTTGAAACCGTGCTTCATCGAAGTGGCTATCGAAATGACTATCCGAAAAAATAACTACTCTCTTACTTGCAGGCACAGAAGATTGTAATTGGGCTATTGATACCTGTTGGTGAAAAAGTTCGCGATACCGAAGAGTGTGGAGAGATTTAGTCATCAGAATGCACCTCTGTAAATGACATATCAATCCTCTGAGAAGTATCTTTACTTACTGAGCCATACAATAACTGACCCTCTAATGGCTGGTCCAAAGCACTGCGGTGCAAATTGATATACACCGGGCGGGGAACTCCCAGATAGGAAATATAGCCATACAATAGGTGTACTTCAAGAACTTTTGAATCAAATTGTTTATCAGTTTCTAATGCAAGATCTGCCATAGTCTTGCCTTGATATTGGTCAAACACAGTAATTGCCTTACGCATATCTTGTTCGGGATGTAATTCAGGATATAAATGAAGTGCATCTAAGGTTGGAATTCCATTCGATGGAATATCTTCATCCATCATGTACGAAGACAAACGGGAAATATATTCTTCAAGATAAGGTTCCATTACTTTTCTTTTTTCAGCAGACATTTGATCCAATTTTCGTTGAAATGTTTCGACAAAGACCATAGCTGTAGATTTAGGAAGAGACTCGGGAAGTTTAAATTGTCTATAAGTATCTTCAATTCTACCATGACCTGATGGCAATCCAAATCCGACTTGGGCCTGATACAAAAACCTCCATCCCAACTCACGATTATCAGCATTATCTAGTCGAGATTCCTGAGGGGAATCAAATAATTCGGTATACGTATCTATCAGTTCTGAGGCATAGCTACGTATCTGTTCGTCTTGTTGTTCATAGGTTTGTCTACGGTAGAGAACAATATCTGCATGACCTCCCCCAGCCTTAAACAGAAAAGATAATTTTTCCTGATCTTGATCAACGTTATTTTTATTAGCATTGATAAACTCTGCTCCAATATCTGCATTTCGCAACATGTTTAAACTTCGTTGATGGACGAGAATATCCGCAAAAACTTTGGCTTCCTTTCCAGAAAGAAGTCCTGCTAAATCATTTTCAATTGCGGTGGTTAGTTGGGTTATTTGTACCGAAGGTTCATTAGAAACACTTGAAGTAACCTTAGATTCACTCCCAAAAGCTGACATACCAAGTCCGGTAGCTAAGGCAGCTAGAGCACTGCCTCCGAGTTGTAAAAACGTTCGTCTGGTCGTGGAAGGTAGTGTATCTTTGGTTACCATGGCTTTTCCCTGTCGTATTGCTTCGGCAATCGAATAGTAGGCTGCTGTTACCTTAACCATTTCGGCTCCAACTTTTGTTGCAATGAAGGTTTGCATCAATTCATCATTCCAAGCCGGTATTTCGGTATCACAAGTGATAATGGAATGACCGTGATCCAAGATCCATTGTAGAGATTCAAGAGATTCATTACTTTTCTTACTCGAGGAATTAATTCCAGAAAGAAACTCTATAGGGGTTTGCTGGGGTTGATTTTCATTAAACACGGGTATATCAGCAGTGTATGACTTGGCTGCACGAACATGACTGGCTCGTATCTCTCCACTGACAATTGACTGTGGATTGTCAGCGAGTAAATGTTTCGTTTCATCTATATATAAGACATGATCACCAAACAAAAATTGCTGATCTAAATTTTCATACGGTTGTATAGCCGTTTCTGCTGTAGAAGGAATTGCAGTTGCTATATCAGCTAATTCACTTGCTCCAACACCTGCCAATAAAGCTCCGGTACCTACTCCGAACGCACTTTTTAGGAATTCACGACGCGTTTTTTGAATACTTACCGGCAATTCTTTAGAAGTATCTGGAGACATAACGCTATTGTTATGGATTTACTCAATATTCGCAAATGTTTCAGCGTGATTAACCATCAACATGTCTATCCCGACTTTTTCAGAGGTCTTATCATATAAACGTTCGAGTGTATCAAATCCCTCGTTTCTTGCTGTCCATACTCTCCCTAATTCTTCACTATACCGTGGGGTGGCGTTTGCTGAAATGAGAATTAAACAGTCGGGTGTTTTATCGGTTCTTTTATTCCTCCACCTGTCAGAGTATTCATAGATTCCGGATCTCATCGTTCTTAGTAATTCGCGACTATGAAGATAATTGATAGTAGTAATCTCTGCATGTGCAGGTAATGGGGCTGATGTATCTACAAATAGTAGCGGCTTCTGATTGAATAATTGTTGGAGTTCATATCTATACCTTTGGATGTTTTGTATCTGATCTGCTGAAGTCATATCAAAGCTGATAACTTCTGGTTTATCCGTCCCCCGAGATAGAAAGATTGATTGAACAATATCACTTGTCCGTTGTATCGATTGATTTTTTTCAAAGATACAAATTCCACCATAGCCAAATCCATGGTTGTATAAATCTGAGAAATTAGTTGTAGACATCGCTGCTATAGTTGCTTGTTGCTTCTCTTTGGAGGTGGCGATAGAGTCCAGGTCGTGCTTCTAAATAATTCATAGGGGTATCCTACAACAGCTATTGGCAGGCAGCAAGAGTTCCTTGATCATAACCTTTGGTGAAGGCTGCCAATCGTTGAGCAGATGAGCCATGAGTCCAAGTTTCCGGATTGAGATATCCAGTCACTTTTTTTTGAATTCGATCATCCCCTACGGCTGCCGCAGCGTCCATGGCTTCAGAAATTTCACCTGGTTCTAACACTCCTTGATCTTTTATCGAATTTGCCCATAAACCAGCAAAACAATCTGCTTGTAATTCAGTTTTTATCGAATCGCTAGTATTTAATAAACCTAACTCCTCTTGCGCATGATGTCCTGCTTCATGGGCCAGAACATACGCTTGTGCAACATCTCCCCCTTTGGCACCAAAACGATTGGTAAGTTCATCAAAAAATGTTTCATCAAGGTAGATTGTTTTATCTTCTGGACAATAATGTGGCCCTACCTCAGAACTAGCTCCACCACACCCAGACTCAGTACTTTGCCGGAATAAGACTAATTTTGGTTTCAGATAGGTTTTATTGAGACGATTAAATTGGAACGTCCAAAGATCATTCGTCGATCCTAGCACTGTGGATGCGAATACTTCGTACGAATCTTTTCCTGCAAATTCTCCACTGGGTGAAGCTGATGTCTGTACTGGTGGAGTAAATTGTTCTAGTGTATTTAAGGCATCACCAACACTACCACCAGTCAGGAAATTAAATGCCAAAATCAGAGCAATTCCAGTCAGGCCGATGCCACCAATTGCTACTGGTCTATTTGATCTGCGATCTTCAACATCACCACGACTAGAAATTCTATTCCAATCAGCCATAGGTATAGTATACAAACTGAACAATAAATCTGTGAAGTGAAATTGGTAATATTTAGGTAAGAGACGGGGTTTTTGAAATATTTTTTTGCTGAGAGATAAACATCATCGATTGATCTTTGAGAATATACAACCCATTTGTCTTGAGAACTCCCATGGCTGTGCTAAATACTTGGGATTTAATCTCTCCAAAAGGCTTGTTAAAAATTGCGACATCAGTATCGACATATACAACATCAAATAAAGGTTCTTCCTGGTGTGTCTGTAATAGAGCAGGTAAGGAAATTTCCGAATCAATAGAATCATCCAAAGTTATATGCCTATAGAGGACAGGTAATTGGGGATTATTTCTTCCTTGATCAAGACCAACGACTGAGCTCCCTCGTGCACCTTTAAAACGACAAAATTCTGGAGGTGTGTTTGTACCCTGAGGACGGATATCTGCGCCACTTCCAATCTGAAGAATGCGTAAATCATTACGATAGATATGATCACTGGCTAAGCCTGCAACATGGAGGTTGATATGCTGCTGAATAACTTCCAGCCTCCGAAGGACAGTACTGCTATGGCTCCACTCTTTGTAGGATAACCGATGATGTTCAGCTAAAACTTTTTCTGAGCTCATGACTGAAGTTGTTGCTTTAATAGTTCTTGAATCTTTGCTTTGTCACCTTTTCCAGCGAGGGCCTTCATAGCTTGCCCAAAGAGGAACATAATCACGGTTTCTTTGCCCGATTTATAGTCGGCAACAGCTTTTGGATTGTCAGCTAGTACTTTTTGGATGGCTTTGGTAAGTTCTTCTTCTGGGACACTAACCACCGTAGTTGCTTCGGTAATTTGTTTTAATAGAGTTTCTACATCCACAGATACATAATCTACTTTCTTATTAACAATCCAGTTTGCGATTATTTTTGGTTCCAATTTCTTATCTTTTTTGACTGCTATTTCAAAATAATTAGCCAGATCGCTATCATCTACCAATACAGTACCAGAAGACTCAGATACACCATACTCCTTGATAAATCGAGATAGTTTCACCTGTGGTAACTCTGGCAAGATAGCCTGCAATGATGAAAGTTGTTCTTTAGTAAATCGCAGCGGAGGTATATCTGGATCTGGAAAGTAACGATAATCATCGGCATCTTCTTTACGACGTTGAGAGATCGTTTCTCCCTTTCCTTCATTCCACCCTCTCGTTTCTTGAACAGGTAGCTCACCTTTTTCCAAAATGGCAATATGCCGAGGAACTTCAAATTCGATAGCTTTTTTTACAAAATTAAAAGAATTAATGTTTTTTACTTCAACTTTGTACTTGGGTAAGTCTTTTTCTTCAATGATGTCATTCGGTTGATGCTTTGAATCATCGACACTGGTTAGCTTTACGGAAATATTCGGCTCCAACCTCATACTTCCTTGTTCCATATTGGCATCGGAAATATCTAAATAACGGACAATTTGATGAAGTTTTTTGAGAAAGGCTTTGGCCTCTTCTCCACTACGAATATCTGCTTCAGTAACAATTTCTACCAGTGGAACCCCAGAACGATTGAAATCAACTAAGGTAACTTTTTGACCATCAACTGTGGCATGCTGTAATTTACCCGTATCTTCTTCCAGATGAACCCGACGAATTCTAACTATTTTTTCTTTAGCTTCTTGCTTTTCTGATGCTGGTAATTGGATAGATAATTTCCCGTTTTTACATAGAGGTTGATCATATTGAGAAATTTGATACCCTTTCGCGAGATCAGGATAAAAATAATTCTTTCGATCAAATTTCGAAACTAATGGGATTTCGCAACCCAAGGCATGTCCTAACATAATCGTCCATTCGATAGCTTTTTGATTTGGTACAGGTAATCCCCCAGGCATCCCCAAACAGACAGGACAGGTATAGATATTCGGTTTTTCTGCATGAAAGGGATCGTTTTTGCATCCACAGAACATCTTACTTTTAGTTTTGAGTTCTACATGGATCTCCATGCCGACAATAGTTGTATAGCTGTTCATATTATTTCCATCTATTCCAAGGAGTCTCTTGCTCGTACAGATAGGCTGCTTGAATAATTTTTTCTTCTTGGAAATGACTTCCCATGATAGATAATCCTAAATAGAGACCAGTTTTTTCGTCTTTATAACAAGGAACAGAAATTGCAGGTGTACCTGATAATGAGGATGGTTCATTTAACATATCGACGATCTCTCCAAACATCGGATTTCCTTCGCTGGAACCTAACTTCATAGCATATCCTGGAGAAGGTGTGGAGATTAATAAATCATATGATTCAAATAATTGGCGGAAATTTTCGATATAGAGGCTTCGAACTTGTTGCGCTTTAACATAATATTTATCTGCATATCCTTTTGACAAGGTAAACGTACCGAGCATAATTCGTCGTTTGGCTTCATCTCCAAAATGAGATCGGTCCATTCCATAGCGGATACCATCGTATCTGGCTAAATTGCTCGATACTTCACTTCGTTGTACGACTGTATAAACTCCAATCGCATAATCAGGGCTTAACACAGTATTTTTTTCTAAGGTTGATGATAAAGGAATTACTTCTACAGTTGCCCCTTGAGCAGTAAACAAGGCTGCGGCTTTCATGACCGAATCTTTGACATCCTGAGGAATTTCCGGATGATCCATATACACTACGCCAATACGCATTCCTTTTACTCCCTTTTTCATATTCTTGGTGTAATCTGGAACTTCATGAGATGAGGTCGTAGCATCATATCTGTCTTTTCCAGCGATCTGACTGAGAAGGATGGCAGCATCTTCAACAGTTTTGGTTATTGGACCTGGGCTATCGAGTGATGATCCCATAGCCACAACTCCAGCTCGACTTACTCGACCATAGGTTGGTTTCAGTCCAACATTGCCGCACCATGATGCCGGAATACGTATGGATCCTGCTGTTTCTGAACCCAATGAAGCTATACACATATCTGCAGAAACTGCAGCAGCACTTCCCCCTGATGATCCTCCTGGAGAATGTGCAGGATTGTCTGGATTACGAGAAGGTCCAAAATCTGAGGTCTCTGTACTCGATCCATGGGCCCAAGCATCCATGTTGGTTTTACCAACGACTACTCCACCAGCTTCTTTTAATTTTTTGGTGACCGTGGATTCATATTGAGGTTTAAAATTTTTCAAGACATTTGAAGAAGCGGTCGTTGGCAGCCCTACTGTCAAAAAGTTATCTTTCACACCAATAGGTACGCCTGCAAGTGGACTGTCTATGGTTCCTTTATTTGCTGATTCCGTATCGATGGCTAAATAGATGTTTAACTCAGAATTTTTTTCGGTAATAGCAGCGTGCACGTCAGCATGAATTTCTGCAAGAGAAATTTCCTTATCTTTCACTTTATCTATAGCAGACTTTAAGGTTAGTTTATTGAGATTCATTATATACTGTCATTCTGAATGAAGTGAAGAATCTCATAGGTGAGATCCTTCGCTTTAATACAATCACTCAGAATGACAACAAATCATTCTTGGTCTATCACTTGATTGACGACAAAAAAACCATTGTGGGTTCGTGATGCATTTGCTAAGGCTTGTTCTTGGGTAAACATTCGGGATTCATCTACGGTATCTTCACGAGTTACATTTTCTAATCCTGTGACATGGTGAGCGGGTTCTATTTCTTTTGTGTCTATACTATTGAGTTTTTCCACCACTCCCATGGTTGTCGTAAATCCCTGAGCTAAAGCCCTCGCTTGGGTGTCATCGATGGGAATATTCGCAAGTTTGGCGACTTTTTGAACGTCTGAAGAAGTAAATTGTTGTGCCATAGTTGTTAGGATTATAGCGCAGGGATAGGTCAATGAGTAGTGTGGGATTTTTGCAAGAAATAATCCTCTTGATTCTTCATTTCATCTTCTGCTACTGTAGACTCCTATGAGTGCTGCATACCAAACTGCATTTCAAAATATGCTTGAGCAAAATAAAGACTTATTTGAAAAATTTCAGGCTGTACATGATGCCTATGTTATGAACCCAGATATCAATAAAGCGAAGTTTAATGAATTGGGTCGCGAAGTTACTGATGTTATTCGTGAATATGAGCGCAAATTGTGTGCTCAGATGGGTAAAGGTCAATTTAGCAAATTTACACAAAATCTCTCAGAGAAATTCTGGGGCGAAGTCCGTAAAGTCTATCCGAAAATAGATTTTGTTGGGGTACAATAGACACTATCAACAAATTTCTTTTTGTAAGATTCGCAAATCTTATAATTCTTTCTCTTCTCCAGACATACGTTTTATCAATCGCTTGAGTTGATCAACCGGTGATTCCCCCGAATCCACAGATATACCTATGTCAGTT
The DNA here is from genome assembly GCA_044223895.1 of Candidatus Woesebacteria bacterium. Taxonomy (GTDB): domain Bacteria; phylum Patescibacteriota; class Microgenomatia; order UBA10105; family UBA927; genus CAKZSU01. Next base: position 16,260 of record JBGALL010000021.1, on the reverse strand, counting down.
GTTTGACCTGTATTCAAGTCAATAGATACACCATCAACAATTTGAGGTATATACGCATTTCGAATTGCTAAGAATGGAGGAAATTCCATTCCAATAATATTTTGCATTAGATAGAGCACATCGTGTTCAAAAGTAAGCAGGGGAACTAATTGTTGGTACTCTCCAGATTCTATTTGTGCTTTAAGAAGTGTTTCATTTGCCTGTACAAAAAGTTTGATACGTCTTCGTTCTTCTTTTCTCGAGAGAGTTTCATCTCCTACAGCGAAAAAATATCCTAATTTCTGTTCTATATCGTAATATTTCAGTTGTTCATCATCATTTTCTGTTCCATTCAGAGCGACTCTACAAAATATAGCTAAATCTTCTTCTGAAAAATTACCAAAAACAGTAAGATATGAAGACAATACTTGGGATTTTTCCTCTAAAGTAAATCGGCTAGTGTATGTTGGTAACACTTCCGACCAGTTTATTTTTGAAGCGCCTTCTTTTCCCATTCTGCCATTATACATTTATATAGGCTTTTTTCAAAATAATTACTTCCCTATCAATCTTCGAATCATGGAATCGTGGGCTTTCCATTCCAGTTCATCATCGAGAACTGCCAATTCAACCAGTTTTTTGTACTTAACTTCTAGGGCTTTCGATAATAACCAGTCAGCAATGTGTGGGTTTTTCGGGAGGAATGGACCATGTGAATAGGTAGCAATACAATTCTTGTAAATTGCTCCTTCCGTGCCATCTTCTCCATTATTGCCATTTCCTTTAATAACGTTGGCAAATGGCTTTGCACCTTCACCTAAGTATGTTCTGCCGCCGTGATTTTCGAAACCAATAATGGTGTTTCTCCAGGTGTCATCCTGAGGCAATGCGGAAGGATCTCCCTCCAAATCTTTATTTTTTGCAAGAGATTCTTCGCTACGCTCAGAATGACGAGCTTTAACTTTTTCGTAATTGATTCTAAATTCCAAACTGATTTCTCCTACTACATTCCCAATACACCTCGGTTTATCTTTTCCAAAGTGTTTACTGACCATGTCAAAAATTCCTAACCCTTCTAATTTTTCTCCATCACCGTTCATATAATAATGTCCGAGGAGTTGAGGGGCTCCACAGACAAATAGTCCTGGAATATCGTTTTCAAACATTTCCTTGATGATTGGACCTTTATTTTTTCGCAAATCATCGATCACAATTCCTTGCTGCCTGTCTTGAGCACCACCGCCAAAAATCAAATCACACGACTGAATATCTTTTGTATTCGTTTTGAAGTCTATATTTACTATATTAACTTTGATATTACGTTCTAATAGTCTTTTTTTGAACACAAAAATATTTCCTCGATCACCATATGTACTCATCAATTCTGGATAGAGCCATCCAATGCTTAAATGATAGTTCATAATATTTTTCTCCCTACAAGTATTTGTCGTACATCAAGCATTGCCGAGTACGTTGGTAATACCCAAATTGTTTCCTCTTTTAAAGACAACCTAAGTATTTGTTGAATAGCAGTCTCCAAATTCTCGACCACCTCATAACGATCGGTGGGTATCTCAGCATATTTCAACCTCAACGCCAAGTCATAACAACGATCACCCGAGATAATTATTTTATGCGTACATTGCTGAAGTATTTCCATATCTATATCCCAAATCCAACTGACATCAGTACCATCAGGAATTCGATCATTTAAAACTAAGAGTAATGGACCGGGTCGATCAGAACGAAGCATAGTTCGTAAAGACTCATTCCAACCCGTAGGATTTTTTGAAAGGAGAATTTTTAGCTTTTTTTCTTGATAGATGATTTCTTCCATTCTTCCAAATGCAGGTATGAATGAAGATAAAGCTTGTTGTATCAACGTATCAGGAATTCCTAATTGCCTGGCGGTTAACCATGCAGCCAAGGTATTATATTTGTTATACACCCCTTCTAAAGGTGTGTGAATTATCTCATTGGTGATGGCTAAGTCAGGATGCATGAATCCGCACTTGCCACAAGCCCATTTTCCTAAATGTGAAAAATAAACTCCACCGAAGGTCAATCTATTCCCACAATTTGGGCAATATATAGAATCTGTAGCATGTTCTAGATGATCTAGATATAACCGATTATCATCTAGCCCAAAATATTGAATATTGTCATCATCAGAGCTTTGGGGGTGTTTGAGTCGATGAACATCTTTATTCCCTGGCAATTCATCCCACAATTTTTCGATTTCATAGCCGATAAAGGTTAACTGGGGATCATCTCCGTTAATCAATATTTTTGTACCTTTGGGTAGCGTAGCAAAAGACTGTAACCATTTAGCGGCGATAGTATCTACTTCTCCGTATCTATCAAGCTGATCTCGAAATAGATTTAGAAGAATGATTAACTGAGGATGAAATTGTTTCAGTAAGACAGGCACCGTAGCTTCATCAACTTCAAAAATGAAATATTTCGATTTCAGTTTCCCCATCATCCCTAAATTCCTTAAAAAGGTTGATACAATACCATTATCGAGATTAGCACCACTTTCATTTCTGACTACTTTTTTGCCAGATTGAATCAGAATAGTTTCAATCATTTTGGAAGTAGTTGTTTTTCCATTCGTGCCAGCGACAATAATGATATAAGGATGTTGTTTGCTGATCGTTTGAAGAATGTTGGGTCGCAAACGGAGAACTATTTCCCCTGGCCAAGTAGCACCAGCTCCTAGTCTAAAAAGAGAAATGGCAACTCCGGCAGCTTTCCCTATAGATACTCCGAGATAATCAACAATATTCATGCAGCTATTATCTCACGATTTACCAAAAAGGCTGCAGCGCAAAAAATGCGCTACAGCCTCCATACCACTCACCTACTAGACTTCATCGACTACTGCTGTGGAACCTCCGTGTCGTTGGAGAATCTCTACAATGTCACCTTCATTTTCAGGTTTAACTGCCACAGCAACTAAAACTTCTCCTCTTCGAACTGCATCTTCGTATTCCCTGGCCTTATCTTCAGGTATTCCTTTATCAACCAAGGCTCCAACAACTCCACCAGAAACTGCCCCGGCGACGGCTCCAGAAAGTACCGTAGCTAGCGGTCCTAAGACAATCAAACCAGCACCAGGAACAACAAATGACGCTGTTCCTACGAGTAATGCAGCAATTGTCCCAATCGCTCCTCCCACTACTGCTCCAGCAGCAGTTCCATCTGTAAGATTTTGATCAACATTGACTGTTTTGGTCTCTCCTGTTGATGCATCCTTACTTACTACTGAAATACTTTCCGCATAGCCTTTGCCTTTCAATGCCCCAACAGCTTTCCCTGCTGATTCACTGTCAGTAAATAAACTGCATACGATATCTGCCATATGGCCTCCTGTATCTATAAAAACGGTCGATAATAAGCTAAATATACGTCGCAAAATACAAAAGATTCAGAAAATACGGTAAGAAATTTGAAAGAAGGATGGGTTCATGTACAATAATTTTATGAGAGACATAGTGAATCGCATAGCTCATCGTTTGAAGATGCGATTAATTTTATTAGGATTGTTTGCTGGGGGTGTAAGTATAGTCTTATTCCCAATCATTGCTGGATTATTGATTGTGAGTTATTACGCCTTAATGACAGTAACCTCTACCTATGCCAAGAACGTTAAGAGACAATCTGATGTGAAAAATATTATTAAAGCAGCTCAGGAATTTTATACCAAAGCCAAACGCTACCCTTCGTCTCTGGATGAGTTAAAAAAATACTATAAAATCGATGTTTATTATGGCAATGGTGATGACACCTATCCCTATGCCTATGATGTTAGTGATAATGGGCAGAACTGTGTAGTATCTGGCTTAAAAACCGATGGCAAACTCTTCGTAGAAACATGTAAGTAGCGTACATCCCCCAAGACTTTAATTATCCTATAGTTTCTGATATACTGTATGTCTGTTTTCCACTGGGATTACAGCAAGCACCTTATACATTGGAGACAACCAAGTGAGCAAGATTACGGTAGTTGAATTTGTCGGACCGAAACACAATCTGAAAAAACTCGAAAACGCCGCTCTGAAACTGGGGTATACCATACTCCTTACCTCTCATCTGAATCAGAATACCAGTATGCCCATTCGGGCGACAGGGTTCATCAGACTGATGATTGGAGGCGTAAAACGAATCTCGATTGTGTATCGGACAAGACGACCTGAAGGTATTGCAGAAGTGATTGTTGTTAAGAAAAAGACTGAAGTTCTCGTGGCGATGCATGGGGATAATGCCCAATGGCAACTCTATACATTCCATCGAAAGGACTTTGAGTCGTTTCTTATTGACTTCTATCAAAATCAGTCAGGATCGTCGTCGGTCACATCTCTGATTCTGAACTATATCAATACCAACAATCTCTTCCCCACCCGCACCACAGATTTCGAATTCATAACAGAATTTATGAAGTAGGGTAAGAAGGTTCGGTGCATATGGGCACTATTTTACATTTTTTGTAGGATAGTGCCTTTTTTTTGGAGACTTCACTATTAATTCGCCTGGACAAAGATAATCTTTCCATCCTTAACATCTACTTTAACTTCTGCTCCGGTTTCAATCTTTTTTTCGATTAACTCAAGCGCTAACTCATCAAGAACTTGATCTTGGATTGCTCGTTTCAAAGGTCGAGCGCCAAACGCTGGATCATATCCCACATCTGCTAAATGTTTCTTGAGAGCAGGTGTAAACTGAACACTGATGTGTAGTTTTCGTAACCTCTGTTCTACAACTTCCAATTGGAGATCAACAATACGACTAAGTTCTTTGGCTGTAAGACTATGAAAAACGGTAATTTGGTCCAGACGATTTAAAAATTCTGGTCGAAATGCTTTGTAGACGATAGCTAATACTTCAGATTCCATCTCCTTTGATGATTTTCCTGCATATGACTGGATGACATCTGAGGCTAAATTAGAGGTCATAATAAGTATTGTATTCGTAAAATTAATTACTCTTCCACGCCCATCAGTCAATCGTCCTTCATCAAAAATTTGAAGGAAGGTATTAAAGACTTGAGGATGAGCCTTTTCGACTTCATCAAATAGTATTACTGAATACGGTTTACGGCGGACTGCTTCGGTAAGTTGACCACCTTCATCATACCCGACATAGCCGGGAGGTGCCCCTATGAGTCGAGCAACGGAATGAGGTTCCATATATTCACTCATATCTATACGAATAATCGCCTTTTCATCGTTGAATAAATAATCTGCCAAGGCTTTGGCTGTTTCTGTCTTACCAACTCCTGTTGGACCTAGAAATAAAAAGCTTCCTATTGGTTTTTTTTCATCAGCAATCCCAGCACGATTTCGACGGATTGCTTTGGCGATATGTTCTAGGGCCTCTGTTTGACCAATAACTCGTTTTCCTAACTCTGCTTCTAAATGAATTAACTTATCAGCCTCTGAAGTTAACAGTTTAGATACAGGAATACCTGTCCAACGGGCTACGACTTTGGCAATGTCTTCTTGAGTTACTTCTTCTCGTAATAATCGCTCTTCTTCCGGTATACGGGACAAATCTTTTTCTAGATCTTTGATAGCTTTTTCTGTCTCAGGAATTTTGCCGTACTTTAATTCAGCGGCTTTATCCAACAAGGCTTCTCGTTCAGCTTTTTCTAAATCACTTCGTAGACTATCGAGCTCAACTCGTTTCTTTTGGAGCTTACCAATAATCACTTTTTGTTCTTCCCAGCGTTTACTTAACACTTCCTCTTTTTGTTTCAGAGTTTTTAACACCGTTTCGACGGTATCAAGACGATCCTTATCTGCCTTTTCGCGTTTGAGGGCAGCTTTTTCAATTTCTCGCTGGGTAATAGTTCTCTTTAACTCATCAAGTTCTATTGGCATTGATTCGGTATCAATTTTTAAACCTGAGGCTGCCTCATCAACTAAATCAATTGCTTTGTCAGGAAGGAAACGGTCAGAAATATAACGAACAGAGAGATCTACAGCTGACACCAAGGCATCATCAGTAATCCTAATTCCGTGATGAACTTCATATTTTTCTTTTAGTCCCCTGAGAATAGCGATGGCATCTTCTTGTGATGGTTCTGATAATTGGACCGGCTGAAAGCGTCGTTCTAAAGCAGCATCTTTCTCAATATATTGTCTATATTCTCGTACCGTAGTTGCTCCAATCGCATGTAATTCACCTCTGGCTAAAGCAGGTTTTAGGATATTTGCAGCATCCATAGACCCTCCAACGGCGCCAGCGCCAACCAAGGTGTGTAATTCATCCATAAATAAGATATATCTTCCTGAGGATGCTTCAACAGCTTTTAAAAGTTTTTTTAACCTTTCTTCAAACTCACCTCGAAACGCGGAACCGGCTACCAGTGAAGCTATGTCGAGAGATAGAATTTCTTTGTGTTGGAGAGTAGAAGGGACATCTCCAGTAACAATTCTCAAGGCTAATCCCTCAACCACAGCAGTTTTCCCCACACCAGGATCTCCAAGCAATACTGGATTATTTTTTGTGCGTCGTGCCAAAATCTGCATTACCCGTCGAATCTCTTCATTTCTACCGATAACAGGATCTAGTTTACCCTTACGGGCCTTTTCAGTGAGATTAACGGTGTAGGTCTCAAGTGGGTTTTTATTGTCTTCTGGAGGCTGATAATTGATGTCCATAGCCATAATGTACATCCATTAGCACTCTATTGTCAAGAGTGCTAAATATCACGTTCGTGAATATATTTCTCTGCAATTCTTTGGATAATTTTTGTTTGTAGTGACTGTCCAGCAATTTCATCAGCAATCGAGATTACCGATTCATAAGAGGTAACTTTTGCACGAATGGTGAGACTATCTTCCCTATCGCCCAAATTGAACCAGGCGTAAGCCCAATATTCTGCATTAAATCCTGGGTCATTCTCATGCTCCCAAAATAAATCGAGCACAATGTCAGGAGCTTGGTATATATCATCGATGAGCGGGATGGTCTGATCCATATACATTTGTTTTTCCGCAATCGGTTTTGCAATAAATCTCTGGAGCATCTCAGGCCTTGGTTGAATCCTATTTAGGATCGATCTAATTTGATCATTAGTTTTTCTAGTTCTTTGACGTTCCACGTAAAAATTAGTTACTTCATCACCTCGTAATACTGACCCTGTTTGTAAGACTATTTCATGTTCAACACTTATTCTCATAGATCCTCCTGAGTGGGATTATAGAAGGTAGTAAGTAGATTGCAAGAGATTATTTCGTTCGCTTGGAAGAATGATTTTGAAAGGCTTGTCTATGTTGCTCGCGTAGTTGCTTGAGCTCTTCCATCATCTCTATAGAGATAGGCATATCCAAATCTTCATATTTGGGTTTATGTGGTTGAGATTTTTTCTTTGTATTTGGAGTTGTATTTGTTTTTTTAGTTTGCTTTTCCGGAGTGAGTTTCACTACCATTTTTTCATGGGTACTATTAATTTTAAAATAGTTATGAAGCTCTTCTACAAGCTCATCTGATGAATAGATATCTGCTTTAAAGTGATGGGTCGTCATAGAAATAGTCTAAACAGAATATAGGTATTTCGCAAGAAACCAGATTACATGTCTCGTAAACGTTTAATTCGATCTTGTAATGGTGGATGCGTATTAAATAAATTTGAAAACCAAGCAGCAAAATCTTTGCCATGAAATGGATTTACGATATATAAATGGGCAGTGGCGTTGGTAGCAGCTTCCAAAACTTCACGATCACCAGACAATTTTTGCAGTGCCCGAGCTAGACCTTCAGGGTTTCTAGTGAGATAAGCTCCAGACGCATCTGCTAAATATTCTCTTCTTCGTGATATGGCTAATTGGATCAAGGTAGCAACTATTGGAGTAATCAGTGCCAGAACAATTCCTATCAACAAGAAAATCCCTCCACCTTCTCGATCACGGTTATTGCGTCTCCCGCCACCCCACCATAAAGTTCTCAGGAACATATCTGCCAAGAAAGCCACAGTCCCTACAAGTACGGACACGAACAGCATCAAGCGGATGTCATAATTTTTTATGTGGGAAAGCTCATGGGCGATAACCCCTTCTAATTCTGAACGTTCTAAGCGATTTAAGATACCAGTAGTAGCGCAGACAACTGCATGCTGTGGGTCTCTTCCGGTGGCAAAAGCATTCATGGCTGTGTCTTCGATAACATATAATTTGGGCATGGGAAGACCAGAAGCAATTGATAAATTTTCTGCAACGGTGAAAAAGTCGAAATCCTGCTGTCTATTGGCGGGGCGGGCTCCTGACATGCCCAATACAATTTTATCTCCCCAATAATAACTAACCAGGTTTGAAATTAGCGAAAACCCCATCCCTACCCAGATCCAAGAAGAACCATACCCTAAGGCCTCTCCGAAAATATAGGCTATTATTATTACAAATACAGAAAACCCACCCATTAGAAGATAGGTTTTCCAAATATTTGATTCTATCTGTGATCGAATAGAAGTTTTCATCAAAACTGTACTTTTGGAGCTTTGCGGTCTTCTTCGCTATCGGTTTTGAAAAACTCTTCTGGCATAAATCCAAAAGATTTTGCAAATAAGGCTGCTGGAAAGGTTTTAACCCTGACATTATATTCCATTACCGTTGTATTGTAGTATTGGCGAGAATAAGCCACTTTATCTTCTGTATCCGACAACTCTTTTTGGAGCTGAACGAAATTTTCGTTGGCTTTCAACTGAGGATACGCTTCAGCTACCGCAAATAATTTACCTAAGGCTTGAGTAAGAACATTATTGGCTTCGGCCTTTTCTTGAGCACCACTTGCTCCCATTAAAGCTGCTCTCGCTTTGGTAACATTTTCAAATACTTCTTTTTCATGTTTGGCATACCCTTTTACAGATTCAACTATATTAGGAATTAAATCAGCTCTTCGTTTCAGCTGAACATCAATCTGACTCCAGGCTTCCTTGAGTTGTTCTTTCAAACGAACTAGACCGTTGTACAAACCAAAAACATAAAAAGCTATAACAGCGAGCACAACTATTCCAATTAACATCGGTGACATAACAATCCTCCTTTAAGTAACTACCCTTTTATTATACTCCTAATAGCAATACTACTGATACTGTATATCTGATTGCTGAATTTAAACTGATGAAAATCTGAACCCTACAAAAAAAGGCACGAACACTCGTGCCTTTTAATGGTTATTCCCTACGTTAGTTTGTTAAGGCTACGTAGTCCCACCCTCGAGTAGCACCGTTACAGACATACAATCTATTCTGAGAGGTATTTATTGATAGTCTTCCTCTTTCACTATCTGCATCACAATCGGCTGCAGCAGGCGCTCCTGCTTGATTGTGTTTGAATTGGAGATAGCCACTACCGTCGATGATTACATTTCCTGAACCGTTTGGATCGACAGTCAAATCCTCATTGGTATCTTGGGTAGACAGCGTTGGAGCTGTTCCACTAAATCCCATGATTAGGTTGGCTGCTGCCACATCGGTTGCATAGGTTGCATTAGGATTAAATGCACTACCACCATCGATGAAATACAATTCTCCGTTAGGTCCGTAAATACCTGTTCCTCCTGTTGGTCCTTGCATACCGATACTTCCGGTTGGTCCAGTTGCACCTGTTCTACCTGAACCTCCAAGGATGAACCTCCAAGGATACCAGTTGGTCCTGTGGCACCTGTGCCACCTTGAATACCAGTGTTTCCAGTTGATCCAGTTGCACCTTTGGCGCCAGTTATACCTTGTTCACCTAGGCTACCGGCTGATCCGGTACTACCTGTAGGACCTTGTTCACCGTTCATACCTACATTTCCTGTTGGTCCAGTAGATCCGGTTGCTCCTGTTGCGCCACCAACACCTTGTAATCCAGTATTACCTGTGGGTCCTTGAAGTCCTGCACTTCCTGTTGGTCCTGTAGCACCTGTTCGCCCTTGAGGTCCATTAACACCTGTGGGTCCAGTGGCTCCGGTTTTTCCTTGAGGTCCACTTATTCCCGATGATCCCGTCGCACCACTTGCTCCAGTTCCTCCGGCAATACCTGTAGGTCCAGTTGCTCCAGCTACACCAGTAGGTCCATTTGAACCCGTGGGTCCCGTTCCACCAGTAGGCCCCTCAAACCCTGCATTTCCTGTAGGGCCTGTTGATCCTATTTCACCAGTAAAACCAGTTGCACCTCTTTCACCAGTTGGTCCTTGTTCACCTGTAGCTCCAGTTGAACCGGTAGGTCCAACTTCTTGAGCGAAGACACGGGAAGATAACGAAGTAATAAATAGCACCACAATACATGTGGTACATAGAAATTTGGGCAGAAATTTCATGCGACCTCCTAAAGGATAAATACTATATCATTACGATATCATCTGTAATTTTTATATACAATACAGTACAGGTAGGGGGTTATTTATTCTCTAGCCACAATTGGAAGTGCTTATATGACAAGGTATTTACCACATTCTTTTTTTCTACCCACCCTCGTCTGGCTACAGAAACTCCATAGGGAATTAGATCCATCTGTTTCACTTGATGTGAATCTGTATCAATACACATCTTAATATCTCGCTCTACAGCGTCTCGAACTAATGTGTCCGGAAGATCTAAACGATCAGGATAGGCATTTATTTCCATAGCAATATTATGCTCCTTAACTATCTTCATCACTTCAGCCCAATCTGCATCCACCCCATCGCGTTGCATCAACAATCTACCGGTAGGATGTCCATAGATACGAACTTTTGGATGAGTAGTTAAGGCTTTTATAATTCGTTTGGTCATCTCTTCTTTTGGTTGACGGAATGAGGAATGAATGGATACAACAACAGCATCAACAAATTCAAAGGCTTCTTCCGGTAAAGCCAATCGACCATCGGTGAGAATATCAACTTCGCACATTACAAATAATTCTACTGGGTGCTTGGATGCCTTAGCACTATGTAGCCATTTCTCATGTTCTTTCTTGTACCATTGGTAACGCTTTTCCATTACTACTGCGATATCTTTTGCAGTCATATCACTGACTTTGGGATTGTGATCAGATATACCGATGTATTCATAACCAAGAGTCTGTGCCATATCCAAATGCTCGTGGACATGACTTTGTCCTAAATCATGAGATGTAGGGAAAGCATAATTGGTATGCATGTGTAAATCACCTTTGATATCTTTTGTTTCTAGAAGACGAGGTAAACCGGGAGTTTTCTTTTGAAAGGTTTGGATTGCTGCATCGATCTCTCCTCTATCTTCACGCATTTCTGGAGGAATCCATTCTAAACCTAAATCATGATAAAAATCTTTTTCATTGGCATATTCAGTTAACGTTCCTGTTTTTACGTCTTTGATTCCATGTTCGGATAGACTTTTCCCTCTTTCTAGGGCATAGGTTCGCAAATGAATATTATGATGTTTGGAACCAGTAAAATACTGTAACATCGCACCATAGCTTTTGGCATCCTGTACTCGCAAATCGACTTGCCGACCATTATGGAGGAGTAAGGTTGCCCCTTTGGTTCCTTGATCTACGAGCCGTTCATGAGGAAATTGAACGAAATATTTCACAACGTCTTCAGCTTTATCGGTAATCAAAGCCACATCGATGTCGCCAATTGTCGATACCTGTCTACGCAAACTCCCCAAGAGATCGACTCTTTTCACTGCAGGATGTTTTGATAAATAGGCAATTACTTCTTGGGCTATATGATCTGCGTCTGGAAGGGTAAGTCTATTTTCTTTTATTTGTCCTTTGTTAAATGAGCCGATGCCTTCGAGAATTACTTCTTCGGATTTCGGACCAAAACCTTCCATTTTGGCAATTTTGTGTTCTTTCGCAGCTTTTTCTAAATCTGAGACGACATTGGTAGGATCAGTTAAATGCAATTCAGTTACCAGTCGATAGGCTTTTTTGGGTCCAATTCCAGGGACAAGGAGTAATGGGAATACACTTTGGGGAACTTTCTCCATAATTTCTTCAAAGTGTTTGACTTTCCCAGTTCGGAATAACTCATCCAGATGTTGAGAAATGGTCTTACCGATTCCGGGGATTTGATCGAGAGTACCATTTTTCCATATATCTTTTACTTCACTGGTGAGGTGTTCAATACTTTCAGCCGCTTTGTCATAGGCAATTGTTTTGAATCTATTTTCACCAAGGATAAGGTAGGCTGCAGAGATATTTTGTAAGAGTTGGGATAATTCCCGATTCGTCATAGAGTTTGATGTGTTCATGGGTTTATCCTAACAGATTTAATACTAACAGTTCAAAAAGTATGAGATTTATGGTATTATTACCGTAATTCATAATTCTAAATTATGGATTTTAAAATATTTAGGACCTGTGGTGTAGAGGCCCAACACATTTCCCTGTCACGGAAAAGATCGCGCGTTCGAATCGCGTCAGGTCCGCCTTTGCCTCGCTGAAGCTCGGTGTCGGCGAGATAAATCCGCGTAATTAGCCTACAAAGGCGTGTTTCACTTTATTAACTTCTTAACTATTCAGAACTAGACATTAAATTTCGAAATTTGATTCCATTAGAGGAACTTAAAGGTAGAAAGAATTTGATTCAGAAGTGGATCTACCTTCGTATTTTCAAAACTCCAGTAGTTTAGATGATAAAAATGTTGATCATGCATAAAACAAATATTTGAACTCCACCACGGTGTATCAGGTTGTGTATCATAGGCACTAACACCAGAATATTCTAAATAGTCTGTTGCAGATTCTACTCGTGACGATTTATTAACAACTGGGTTTATCATATTGAAAGTAAGGACTTCGGGATTACAGGTGAGATTGTAATTTTCTCGACTTATTTTTTCATCAAAGACAACTATTTCTAGAGTAATAGCATTTTGATCTAATTTTTTATATTCAGGTTTAAGCCTACTCAGGTCCTTTTTCCCAAATCGCCAAGCCGCAGGATTTATGCTTATCGTACCATTGTGATTATCTTCTAGCAGACTAAATATATCGGGGAGCGTAATTGCATATTTATACTCTGAATTGGTGTATGTTTTCCAAGTTGATGTATCTGATACACTCCCCACCCTTGTAAAAGCGATAGTAGAAACAACTTGACTAAAAAGAGTTTGATCAGACTGGTCAATATTTTTTACATACTTGAATACAGCTATTCCTTGAGCATTTGAATCTTTGAAAAAATAATATACAGAACTATTTGTTTCTCCTTTGTATCCCGGAATTCCATTTGAAGCTATTGACGTTTGTGATTCAAGTCGTAATGCAGACTGATTCGGATCGGTATTGGACTCAGTATAAGAAGCAATAAATTGTTCTAAGGTTTGACTACTTTTGTTACCAGCAAACTTATAGTTAAGTGACGGCCCACTACTACCAACAGAAAAACTTGTCCAATCTCCCGCACCGGAAACCACCATATCCTGAGGATATTTTAGCGAATAAGGAGTATTGGTTATTTGATATGTTTTCCATTGAGCAGTCTGATCTATAGTTGGTTGTATAGTAGTAATTTCTGCTGTGGGCTGTTCTTTTTGGGGAGATGAAACCCTCTCAGTTTGTTGAGAAAGTTGCCGCTTCAGTTGGACGTTTTGATATCCTAAAAATAGTGATATTCCCAAGCTTAACAAGGCAATAATAATGGCTATGACCGATGTTTTATTTGACTTTTGTACGGGTTGAATTTCTGGTGAAGATACAGAGACATTTGGTATTGGTTGAGGATCCATGTAAATTATTATGGCTCTACAATTCTCAACAAGTCAATCAAATTGCTTAAACCATAAATCTATACCTCAAGCTCATATGCTACACTAGTTTGTATGGAATCAAGCTCAGGTGAAGGCGAATTTACCCTATCAAACCAACTTCTTACCAAAATAAAACAAACAACCGAAGAAGAACAGAGAATCAATACCATTAATTCTCAGGCTCATCGACAGATTCAGGACTACATTTTGAACCAAGTAATCGCTGATAAACCAGTCGACATGAGTTTTGAAAAAACTGAATCGAAAGAGCGAAAACGTTTTTTACAGAAGAGATTATCAGGAAGAATTTTGGATGTAGGATCTGGACCGACGGCTGAACTCGATCATTTAGAACTCAATGGCGATGTGACCTATCTTGATTTTAGTACCATTGATGTGCCCCAGTCAGATGCTGTCTTGGCAGATGCCAGGAAACTACCTTTCAGAAATAAAAGTTTTCAATCAATATACTGTAGCCTAGCAATTGGTGATGGAAATAGTGATGACCAACGAAAGCTCCAAGAAATGTTTAGAGTCATAAAACCCCAGGGAACAATTGTCTTACGTCCAGGTGGGGATCTGTTGAAATTAGTAGCTACATTGCAGGATCTGGGAATAAAAACAGCTGATCAATGTTCGGTGGATAGCTTTAAATTTACCAACAAACATACAGCTACGGGGATAATATTAAATGGACTAGACTCCATGATTTCCATCCACATGAAATAAAATTCTCCTCTAGGCTTAAAATTTGATACTATCTAGCTATGCCAGAAGGTGAAACCCCATTTCTATTACCAGATTCAAATACCTTAACTGAGCTTGAACAGCAGATTAGTATTCTTTCACCAGAATATAAGCAGAAATACAATGACTTAGAACTGTATGTAGGAAATGTCTTTGTCGATCTCTACGGAGAGTATTTAACCGAGGAACAAAAAAAATATTTGACTTCAGTACAAATTATTTTTACAGATTACGAGCATGCCTCAACCTTTGCTGAAACGTGGGATGAAGGTATCGAAAGTATTGATAAAGATAGATCAACAATTGATGGAAAGATTTACACTAGTTATTCCGTCGGACACGAAGTTACAGATCAAACTCACAATGGAGAGACAGATGTGGGTTCTTCGGTTCGACAGTATTGGGCTGGCAGAATAGCTATATATCCTCTCAGTCCTGATGAAATTTATGATGTTGATCCAAAATTTCTGATGACACAAGAAAAGTTCGATACCACTATCGATAGTCTAGAAATTGATGAAGCTTATGCCCAAATTGGACCATATGTCTATACAAATTCTATCGCTGGTGCTGCACTCCATGAGAAAGTGCATGGAATTCAGGATCCATTTCTCCCGCTGCCTATCCTAGAAGCCGCCGCACACTATTATCAGAGAGAGGTAGGCAAAATAAAACGATGGGAATTCAAAATAGGTTCCAATATGGAGCAGTTCGCGAATCTTTGGGAAGAATGTTTGAAGGAAATTGGCCCTGACCTCCATGCTTTTATATTTCAAAACATTACTGATTCAAAAAGAGAAAAACAAATTATTGAGCAATTGAAAAAGAAATTTACCGCCAAAAAAATTGAAGAATTATCAACCTATCAGGAATTTTCTTTCGATAAACAGCAATGGAAATGGATATATTGGCAAACAGGAAATTGAAAGTTTTCGCCAATGGGAAAATATACTTGGATTCCAATTATCTAAGGTTGTAGACTGAGTAAGTAACGCTGCATCTCGTTGCCAGCTCGAAAATATTCCCTCAGTTGATCCAAAGTTAATCCATAGAGACTCTGTAACTCTTGTTCTGCACAATTTCGTATTTGGTCTTGGTTGAGATCAGTATCACTACTAAATACAAAAAAATTAAAACTATCTTTTTTGTGGCTATAAATCACTCGGTAAAAGGTATCATCTCGGGAAACAAAATGGAGTTTATAGGGGACTGAAAGATTCACTATATCTTTATCTGCAGGTATAGACAATGTGGCTGAACCCAAATCATAGGTATATTCTATTAACGTTCGGTCATGGCAATTATCAGAAACCTTCAGGAGTTTTATATTAAGGATTTGGCGGTCAAGTGAGGCCTGTATTTTTTGATCATAGGCCATGCTCCTC
This sequence comes from Candidatus Woesebacteria bacterium, assembly GCA_044223895.1. GTDB lineage: Bacteria > Patescibacteriota > Microgenomatia > UBA10105 > UBA927 > CAKZSU01. Next base: position 444 of record JBGALL010000021.1, on the reverse strand, counting down.
ACTTCTATACTCTTTCCATCCGCTAATTCTTCAAGATCAATAGGTGTTGTTTGGAAAAGAAATGGGTCCACATAATACCCATCCACTACCGCAGCCACATGTTTTAAATCGCCAAACTCTCCCGTTAGATATTGAATTGATGAGTCCGAAGGTAACATCCCAATCATTGAACGAAGTTTTCCAATACAATCATCCCCATAGATTGCAGGATCAGCAGGCACGCCACAAATTCTATAAAATCCAGCAGCAGAATTGTACGCAAACCGCGAGGATGCCAAGAGTTTTCGTTCTAAATTATTCGAAAGATCTCTACTATGTGCGTCGCGATAGGAACCAGGTAATAACTCAACCATAACGCATTATATTATGGGTTACCTTTGAGTTCAAGAATCTGTGGAATTGAAATATTTCAGTGAATATATCCAATGCATTAATTTAATTTCC
>JBGALL010000124.1:0-3173 GCA_044223895.1 Candidatus Woesebacteria bacterium | reverse complement strand
GGTTTGCATCAATTAACTGCTTTTCTACAACACAACCAATTGATTCAAAGGCTGTTTGAAGATAGTCAACGAGCTTCCCCTCATTCGGTGCAGCCGAAGGGATAGCAACTATATCTTGTAAGAATTCTGACATTGATAATTTCATATAATTTGTTGTTCTAACTGTGAATTACTTAATGACATAACTACTAGATCATTATACGGTGCCTGACGGTTTGGATTGAGGGGATCATTAATCGGAACTTGCTGATGTAAAATACCCCTATTTTCTAAATCATACGAACGGGTGGTGGCAATAGAACTTGTACGAGATTGATACCTAGCTACTCGTAACACACCTCGTGACATACCGTTACATTCACCAAAGGTAAAATCAATACCTTTTCCCTGTAATGACAATAGTAATTCAGTAGATACCGCAGCATATAACCCTTTGCCAACAAATTCTGCATGAGTGGCAGCTTCGGTAATTTCTACAAAAGTAAATTTATTCTTACCTACTCTTATTTCTGCTTTTTCAGCTATTCCAGCTGATACGATGTCATCCCCACACCTAGCTACAGCAATGGTATTGTTAGGATTTTCTAAAAGTTGAATAACTTCTTTTCTGTCCCAACCAAAACGTGAATATAGATTAAACATTTGATCAATTACCGTGTTGCGCTGAATGTCACTCTCAGGTAAATACAGAATTTCAACGAGGCAATCATTCTCCCGTGCCTTCATTCTTAAAACATCAAGACTTCGAGGTTGGCAAGTAAGCATATCCTCGATATTTGCAGATACTACTTCAGAATCACTTGGATGAGATCTGCGGGTGTTGAGATTATGAGCTAAATACACCAGTCGTAACCCATTATCTAAAGGAGCAATAACTTCGATGTTCGAAGTCCAAAATTTACGCTTATCAATATTGTGACGTAAGAATTGATCGGTGGCTACTAGTCGATGTTGTACCCGAGTGTGTTTATCGCTGAGCTGTTCAACTCCAGAAAGAAACTCATTCCAAGCAAGGGAAAACTGCCGATCACTATCTACAATGTCCCCAATATGAAACCCCTTGAGACGTTTAAATGATGCTGGCTGTGGTTCTCCGACGCCACCGATACTACTCGTTTCTGGTGATTCATGTTGAGGGAAATCAGCACCGTTTTCTAATCGTTCTATTTCTAAATTCATAAAATACTCCTTATAAAAACAAAAATCCCCTCTTTCGAGGGGTTCTTTTTGAGACTATTTATTGTATTGCATCAGCCCAAAAACCCCTCTTGCGGAGAAGATGATTTTTTGGATTTTTTGCTAACGAATAAGGCAATAGTCATAAACTGAGTATTAATTCTACTCTATTGAGACAATCTTGTAAAGAATTCTTCCGGCGGGCGCATCCACTTGAACTTGTTCACCCATTTTTTTACCAATTAAGGCTTTTCCTAATGGTGATTCATGAGAGATTTTGCGTTGCATTGGATCCGCTTCCCATTCACCGACCACGGTGAAGAGTTCCTTTTTGCCATTGATATTTACGGTTACTTTACTACCAACTCCTACCTGAGATCGGGTGTGTGAAGTGATAATCTTTGCATTGTGCAAAATATCTTCAAGCTCAGCAATTCTCCCGTCCATGAAGGCTAGATCTTGCTTAGCTGCTGTATATTCACTGTTTTCTGATAAATCACCTAATTCTCGGGCATCACTTAATCGCTTAACAGCGATTGGTCGTTTGGTGGTCATTAAATCATCGTATTCTTTTTGTAATTCTTCTAACCCTTCTTTGGTTAAAACTACTTGATGTTGTAATGGTGTATCCATAAAACTCCTCAAAAAAATCTCCCACAACCTATGCTGGGAGTAATAATATTTATGCTCGCAATGAGCAGTTAAATAATTGCGTAACAGTGCTGATAGTAGAAGACTTAAGTTGCGATGTCAATACCAAATTGGTACAATACTTGAGGCAAAATCCGATTATTTTAGCCGTAAAATTAGTATTTATTTTGGCTTGACAATCTCTCATTTGCCCCTATCGTCTAGCGGCCTAGGACGGCGCGTTCTCATCGCGCAAATCGCCGGTTCGAATCCGGCTAGGGGTACCTAACCGGGCACCGACCATATCAAACGACTGAATAGATTGATATATCGGGCTCAATGTGCGGTTCAATGTTCCATTTTTATTCCAATACAATCCATTGGGGAACATTGAACCAAACAGGACTTTGAGCTGAGATATATTGGATCGTTTATACGTTTCTCCTAAGTCAGCAAGCATCGTTTTAACAAAGGATGTAATTTCGTTGATATTATATTTATCTAAATTAGAATCTTCCTGAACAATCATTGCTTTTGAAATCTTTTCTTCAATAATTTCATTTTGTTCTTTAAATACATCATCGGAATACACACCACTTAAGTTCTTTTCCACTAACGCAGATCTCAAATTTTTTAACTTCTCTATCTCTACATCGATACTGCTACTGATATCCTGAATCATAGAGAGTCGTTCGTGAAAGGTTCTTTCAAGAAAGGTTATAAATAAATCTAAACATCTCTGCGTTGGAGTAATCTCTTTCATCATCGAAATGATTGCTTTATCGATATCAAACGCATTTACAGACACTCCAGAACAATTAGAGCTACATCTATAATATGCATACTTACTGCTTCTTCCTCGACTCCAGGCACCTGTCATACCTTTCCCACAGAGACTACATTTAATTATTCTTCGGAGAGGAAATTCCGGATTATCGAAATTCCGTTTGGCTAAAACGACGGAATTAACATTTCTGCCGTCTAGTACTGCCTGAACCTTATAAAACTGCCGTTCAGTAATCATGGGAACATGTTTTCCCCGGACTTCTTCTGGGTGTTTTTCCGAAGTTAATATACCCATATAAAATTTATTGCGAAAGATTGCGCAGACCGTCTGACTTCGTAATGTATGAACTTTTCCAAAATATTCTTCTCTTAAGCCCCATTCATTCATTAAATCTGCCATCTCTCTGGTTGATTTGGTCCCTGTAGCCATTAAATCCCATGCTTTTTTGACTAGATCATAGGATTGAGGGTCTTTAACGGCATACCCGTTTCTCGCTTGATAGCCTAAGGGAGGCTTTCTCGAGAGGAATCCTGCGAGAAATCTAGCTCTCAAACCATTCTTGGTGCGTTCACTTCTTATG
>JBGALL010000123.1:0-3274 GCA_044223895.1 Candidatus Woesebacteria bacterium | reverse complement strand
TCGTGTATATATCAACGAGGGAATTATGGGTTCTCCCCTTCTGGCTTATGCAGCCAGTTTGCAATCGCTGGAAAATGCCATGGTGAAAAGTGGTAATTCAGGCGATATCAATAAGGCATTGGCTGGTGCTAGTGAAACAAGAACCGCCTTCCTGAAAAACTTTAATAAGATTTCTGACCAGAATATCATTGGAGAGGTATTGCAGATGTATTATAATGATGTTGACAAGAACCAACATCCTATCGGTTTCTTTGAGAATATAAAAGCAACAACCGGCGACCTTAGGGAAGATGGTACTTATAAGAAATTTGCAGCAGCCCTCGTATCTGGTACTATGATATTGGACGATGCAAAATGGAAAGCATTCACTGAACATCCCGATGCAGTAACCCTACAGAAAGATCCTGCTTTTGCAACAGCCTCCGCTTTCTTAAAGAACTGGACGGGTAAATATGTTACACAGTTCCAGCAGTTCTCTTCGAAGAATGCCGAACTCGGGCGTCTATATCTAAAAGGCATCATGCAGAAAGATCCGGTGAAAGCCAAGAAGATGTATCCCGATGCTACATTCACAATGCGCGTAAGCTTTGGTAATGTAAAAAGCTATCAGCCTCGTGATGCCGTGAAATATGATTATGTGACTACCATGAGTGGTATACTTGAAAAATATGTTCCCGGCGATTATGAGTTCGACTTACCCCAAAACGTACTCGAAACAGCCCGCAAAAAAGACTTCGGTCAGTATATGGACCCTATTAAGAAAGACCTGGTGGTTGGGTTCATCACTACCAATGATATCACAGGCGGTAACTCAGGTTCACCCGTTCTGGATGCTAATGGTAATCTTATAGGGCTTTGTTTCGATGGCAACTATGAAGCCATTGGACATAAGATCGCCTTCGATAAAGACCTGAACCGCACTATCTGTCTGGACGTGCGCTACTTATTGTGGTGTATTGACAAAGTAGGTGGAGCCTCTAACCTTATAAAAGAGCTGAAGCTGGTTAAATAACGTAAATAGCTGTGCTAAAATAAAAATGTCGTCTAGCAGTAGACGACATTTTTATTTATGGATATTTTCTGTATATTGAAGCACAAAAATAGTTTATGGAAATAGGTAATAGCCTGTTACAAGATATCGAGAGTGAAATGAGTTTGCCCACAGCTTCGGTTGGGCAAAGATTTCTAAATTTTATAATTGACAGCATTGCCTATTATATATTAACATACGTTGTCGGGATTTTCGTTGGCCTTATTATTCTTGGTGCCAATGGGGGTCGTAAAATTGCCCTTTCAACCGATAATTTCATTGGATTAGACGTAGCAACTTTACAAATCATACTACTACTATTTAATGTCATTTTACTAATCATATATTATACAATGTTTGAGAAGCTAGCAAAAGGGAGAAGTATTGGCAAGTTTGTGACAGGTACAAAAGTGGTTAATCATGATGGCAGCGATATAACATGGAAGCAAGCATTTCTCAGATCTATAATCCGCTATGTGCCGTTTGAACCTTTTAGTTGCTTTGGCGGATATCCATGGCACGACACGTGGAGTAATACCACAGTAGTTAAAACCAGGTAATGTAATTCAGTTCCAAAATTGTTTCACCATTTTACCAAAAATTAAAAATTCCAACATGTCAGAAACAGTCGATTTATTACAAGACGTAGAACAGGAAATCTATCTTGAACCTGCCAGTGTAGGGCAGCGATTCGTGAATTTCCTAATAGACCTTGTTGTATTTTTTATATTAATCTTTGCTTTTGGTTTTTTGGGCGGAATTATCTGGGGGGAGTCCTTTGTATATGCATTGGAATCCATGAATCCTATTCTTGACCGTATCTTAACTAGTCTCGTATTTGCTTTGTATATATCCATTATGGAAGGTCTTACCAAGGGAAGAACACTTGGAAAGTTTATCACAAAAACGAAAGCTGTTACTACATACAATGAACCTACTACCTGGGCTAATAGTTTTGGAAGGGGCTTTTCAAGAATTGTTCCATTTGAAGCGTTGAGTGCTTTTGGGGGTAATCCATGGCATGATAAGTGGACGGATACGAAGGTGGTGAAGGTGAGCTAGAGGCGGGAGGCTTGATGCTGAATACAAATGCTACAGGGATAACCGGGAAGGAGGGAAGTTTTTTTTCTCCCCCACAGTACTGTGGGGGCAAAGGGTCGCTGCGCGACGAATACAATGCTAGGAGGTCAAAGGAGAAAAAGGAGAATACAGGTCTCCATTTAATTGGTAGCTTGTATAAAAGAATTGTATTCTCTTTTTTACTCTTTTTTCTCCTTTGACCTCCTAGCCTTGTATTTGTATTCGTTGCTCCTTAAAGCATACTCAGAGAGTCACACTTAAGAAATAAAATTTTGCCCCTTTGCGTGAAAAAAATCACTCACCGTCTTTCCACCTCCACAAATGCATACACGCATACGTCCTATACGGGCTCCATTTTTTTGAAACACGCAGCATATCCTCTTTGAATTTTTTCTTATCCTCCCTGCTTAACTTATAGATACCGATCATGGCGTTTTGGATGCCGAGATCATCGATGGCAAAAACATCTTCTCTTCCTAATGCGAACATGAGCAACATTTCAACCGTCCAGCGGCCAACGCCTTTTATTGGGGTGAGATAAGCGATCACTTCTTCATTATCCATCTTCGCCAGTTTCTTAGCATCCATTCCATACTCGATTTCAAATTTGGCGACATTATGAACATACTGGCATTTTGCATTGGAGAGTCCGATGCTTCGCAAAGTGGTGAGAGGTGTATCTACTATTTGTTGAGCGGTAGGTTCCTTTCCTCCGAATAAATCAAGAAAACGTTGATAGATAACAGCGGCAACCTTGGTAGATAATTGCTGACTCATGATAGAGCCACAGAGATAGAGAGCGATATTCTTTCTGATTCTGATGGATAGATCTTCCTGCGCTTCCACTACTTTCTTCAATCGCTTATCCTTGCTGAGATGTAATTTATATTCTGCCACCATGGTTTTACTTATAGTCAGTAAAAATAGGCGTAATTGGGAGAATGAAAAAAGAGAATAGAAATCGAAAGATTATGCTTCGGCCCAGGATCTGAAATCGGCTACGCGCTCGCGGCTCACTACCATTTCTTCTTTGGCATTCACTCCTTTCACCGTTAATTTCAACCGGCTGTTGAAATACGGTTTCACCTGTTCAATAGCAGAAACCTTGATGATGAATTTTCTATTCAGCATGAAGAAATCTTTTGGATCGAGAATGGATTCTAA
>JBGALL010000020.1:0-28046 GCA_044223895.1 Candidatus Woesebacteria bacterium | reverse complement strand
AGTTTAATAAGAAGCGGGAGTATACGGCACGGAAGCATTTTGAATTTTACTCATCGGAGGCACAACTGTGGCGTGCTCTTTACACCAGCTGACACACTCATCCCCCTGCATGCACAACATCATCACGTCCTGCTGACTATCATGAAGTTCAATCGCATTAACCGGTGCAATTAAAAGAGTGTACATCACTACTGCGGAAAAAACACTAACACCAAGGCGCATCCAGGATACATTTTCTTTGACGGTTTTTTGCTTAAGTAAGGTTTTAATTCGCAACTCGAGCGTATCCCACTCTGCCAGTGAGGATGTGAAAGCGTAGGCGGGTGCGTATTCCTGGGTGATAAGTTTTTTCAAAATGGAAACCAGGGAAGATGCATCCGGCATTGAGTGAACAACGGCGCGATCGGCATTGAGTTCCCGTTTTATCCGATACTGATTAACAAGATCGGTAAGAACCGGGAAGAAAGGAAACAATGAAGCTGTCACAGAACCAAGCAAAAGTGTCAGACTGTCTTTATGTTCCAAATGATATTTCTCATGACGGAGTACTGCCTCCAGTTCATGAGAGGTCGTAATCTCCAACAGTCCCGTTGAGACATAAATCTTTGGGTCACGGATGCCAAAGCAAAAGGCTTGCGGCTTACGATCCTTAATTAAGACAACTCTCTCATTGAGAGTTAGTTTCTCTTCTAGTGTATTAAGTTGGTTGTTTATTGTTTGTTTGGCGATCAATTTTCTTCTGAATTGCTGAATCTTAATGACCGTTATCGCAAATTTTGCAACTACTATTGCCATCAAAATAAAGGCAACGCCAAACATTGAAAAACCCAAACCTTTAGGTAACTGAATAGAAAACGAGTTCAGGAGTTCCTGACAGTAATACACAGTGTGATGAAGTAAAAGCGGAACGTATTTGTTCAGTATTACGGTCGTGAGAACAAAGAGCGTTCCCGCAAGCCCGATAAAAGCAACTTGTTGTTTATGAATTCTTATCATATTGATCCAAGAGACTTAAAAAGTACTCCTTCTTTTCTTTGGGTAGCTTGTCCACTGATTCTGCGAAAGATGCGATGGCAATGTCACCAAAAGTGCCGACAAACTTTTGAATGAACGATTTAGCCATATTTTTGCTGTAGGCTTCTTTGGAAACTCTAGCGGCATAGTGAACCATAAAATCCTTGTCTTTCTGAACCACGAGGCCTTTCTCATACAACCTTTGAAGAATTGTAGCAACAGTGGTGTAAGCGAGTTCCTTCTGTTTGGATATTTGCTCAAGAACATCACGCACCGAACATGTCTCAAACTCCCAAACAATGTTCATCACTTCTTGTTCTAATTCGCTTAAGGGTTTTGTTTTCATAGTTCTACTACAGATTGTAGATACTTTTATCCTTAACTTCAAGCACTCTCCGTAAAGCCTAAGAAGGGGTCTTACCCCTCTTTTACAAGGGTTTCCGGCTTCGCCTCCAATGAACTTCGCTTCGCTCCGCCCTTGCAAAATTCACCCTGCTTAAAAAATCTCCAGGTATGGGAAGCATGGGCATGCTTCCCAATAAAAAATTATCAGGAAGCTGCAAGAGAGGAGGTGAAAATTTATGAAACTGCTAACCAAGGATCTACTGGAAGAGTTCGAAAAGGCTGGAAGGCAAGAAGCAAACAGCAATCCGTTAGTTATTGCTAGATTCTTTAATCCTACTGGTGCCGGTACTTGGTATGCCACCGAGTATTACCCGGAAGATCAAACGTTTTTTGCATATGTATCAATTTTTGGAGATTGGAATGATGAATGGGGCTACTTTTCGCTTGATGAATTGGAGAGTTACAAGGGTAAGTTCGGTCTGGGTATAGAAAGAGATTTGTACTTTAAGCCAACTAAGTTTAAGGACATTAAAGAGATACCGATAAACCGCGGGGAATAACCCCGCGGTTTGCTTCTATGCTGCTTCCCAAGAATCCGGCCGGATTCCCTGCCTAATGAGGTCTTCTTTCAAACCAAGAAAGAAGGAAATATCAGCATCTTCTACCTCGAATGTTTGGGGAATAGATTTAAGTAATGATTTTTGAACCCGAAGGGTTGGGCAAATCAGGAATATTTTAGGAAACGGGTCCTTGTTGTGATCCTGCCAAAAGTTGCCATTGTAGTACCGGCAGTATTGATAGATCCGCCTCCTAATAGCAAACATTGGCATACCTTCATTAAAGATATCCAGAAAATAGCGTTTAGTGTGTTTCTTCGCCTCCTTAATCGTTATATACGCATCAGGAAGCGGCAACGGGGCATATGCTATGTCTGAGATATCTGTAGCTGTGTAGAAGTGACAAACTGCTTTTTGTTTTTGAGCAGCAGATTGAAAAGCAAAGTAGAGGTCTGCCAAAAACAAGCAATGGTTTCTGAAAGCCTCAGAACGGTACTTCTCTCTATAGACTCGGTTCAGAACGTCAGGGTTACACTTCTCATAGTCTTTGAGTAATGACTTACTTTTAGTAGCTAAGTAATAGATAGCCGGTGAGTTGATGTCACTTCTTTTGGTGGAGTAGATTCTGTTGATGAGTTGATAGTCAGTAAGTTGTTTTAGGTAACGGGTAATAAGGCTATGATTTTTGTGATTGAGGAATTTTTGAATTTGAGTACTATAGAGAAAACGGAAACGATAGATAAGCAATAATATTTCAAGTTGTTTGTCGGTTAGATCGTCAATTGTCATATGTTATTCCTCCCTTTCTTAGAAAGGAAAAGAGGTAAAGAAAAAGTACTTCCTTGGCCTGAAAATGCCATCATTTTTTGTAACAGCCGGCTGTTACATTTTCAGTCAGGAAAAATCTCTCCTTTACGTCTGGATTTAGTCTTAAAATTACGTTTATTTGCAATCGTTTTTGGCTTAAATGTTGATGCTGTGGCTATGAACTGTTTAGCAAAGTGTTCCCTAGATGCTTCGATAATTTGTTTAACCAGTGCCTCATTGTCAGGGATAGTTAGCAAAATTGTCTCGCCTGAAAAAGGTTCTTCTGGACGGATGGCGGCAATTTTGATGTAGAAGTGGAACGAGGGCAAGTTGTCTATTTCTCCAGGTTGAACATAGCGAATAAATTGTGGGAGGATAAGTCGCTCATCTTCCGGATTGGCCGTCCTGAAACAGATAACTGTTCCGGTATTGGCCAGAGTAACATGCACAAGAGATTTATCTTCTAACTGAGAAGTGGTTTGATGGGCAAGTATTGCATTAAGCCGATATTTTCTGGCTTCTGAAAGAATTTGTGCAAATGAAGGAGTAGCAAAGTTTTGAAATTCATCAACATACAGATAAAAATCCCTTCTATCAGCACTTTTTTGCCTAGCTCGCTTTAGTGCCGCTAACTGAATTTTAGTCATTACCAAAGCACCAAATACAGCAGAGTTGTCTTCGCCAATTTTACCTTTGGAAACATTGCATAAAAGGATCTTGCCGGAATCCATGATATCGTCAAAGTTAATGGTAGATTTTTCTTGTTCCAGGATTCGTTTTGCTGTCGGAGAAAACAAAAACCTTCCGATCTTATTTGTTATCGGCGAGATCATTTTGACTTTCTGATAGTCTCCGGCTTTACTAAATTCATACTTCCAAAAGTCATGTAAGTTTTCATCCTGTAAGTTACTAGTTACTTTTTTCCTAAAATCTTCATTGATAAGCATTTTATAAATGGTAAATAGTGTCGGGTTTTGGGTTGTAAATGCAGTATGGATAGTGTTTCTTAAGATATACTCCATTCGAGGGCCAGAGTATTTATCATCATAAATTTTATGAAACAGCGAAATAATGCTTTCCGTTATCAGTTCTTTTTCTCTTAAAAGTAAATCTCCGGTTACGTCAGTCGGTAGTTCCAGTAAATTAAGCCCAACAGGATAGCTAATATCATCAGGATTAAAATAGACGACATCCTTAATTCTCTCTTTTTTGGATTAAAGGCAAGATGCTCTCAATTAACTCTCCATGCGGGTCAATCACACAAAGTCCCTTACCGTTTTTTAAGTCTGGTTAATCATAGAAAGAAGCATGGTTGACTTTACCAGTTCCCGTTGCTCCCAAGATATACATATGCCGCCTTCTTTCTTCCTGGTTTAAACCAATCATGGTAGTAGAACCACCGTAGGTATTTTGGCAAAAACCACATCTAAATCAGTAGCTTTCTTTAAAGAAACCGGAGCCGGTAGTTCCTTGCTATGGATTTTTTGGATATCTTCAGTACGGGTCGTTTGGGTAAACGGAAAATGATACAGATCCGAAACTTCTGAGACTGACATAATGGAATTATCAAAAAAGCTTAGTAATCTATTCTTAAAAGCAAATATTTTTAATCTATTTAATGGCTTAAATTTAGAAAAGTACGATAACCGGATGGACTGATATGAATTTGAAAGAGAAGATAGCGAAGAAATAAACCCCCTGTTTCTTTTGAAAGAATCTTGTTTGTTTCCCAGTACTAATAGCCGAACTGATGCTGTAAATAGTGGTTGATCAAGTTTTCCCTTGACTAATAACTCTAATTCTTCCTGATACGGGTTAGGCGTTTTTTTCCTGTTACCACCAAAGCCCAATGATAATAATGGTCCTTCTTTACCGTCTGACACTAAAAATATAAATAAGCCTAGTGGCAGCATTAAGATTTGCAACGCAACGCCAAAAACAAATTTAACTATACCTAATCCACTTGAGCTTTTAAGTCCTTGAACCAAATCATCATTTGAATAGATTAAATGGGAAATGCGCTTAATATCTCTGATCCAACCTTTATTAAGGGGAGAGGCTACTAGTTGAAAAGCAACAACTTCGTTTGCTGCAAGTTTGGTCATACTCCCAGTGATATATGCAATGGGATCATGTTCCTTTAATTCGTCCTGTCTTTTTAAAGGAAAAGCGAAGTGGTTTGATAGCACAAACTCAAAAACGGCTGCATTACTTTCATTAAAAATTTCAGGCAGGTAGTCAGTAATCTCCGTTACAGTAATCCCAGGCAAATATGACATCAGACCTTTTTTAATTAAATCAGCGTCTTCTTCATTAACTCTTAGAAGGTATCGTATCCCTTCGTTTTTGCTGGATACGATCTCAAAAGCATAACTTTTTTGAAACCCGAGCATATGGTACAGCCAGGAGCGTTGTTTTGCTAAGCCATGAATGAGAGAGAATAATTGTTGGGTAGTATATGAGCTTTGTAGCGTTTCTTGAGGTGGTTTTACTTCTAGGACAGCAAATTTCTGCTTTAGATGCAAACTGATTGTTAAAAGTTTAAGAACAAGCTTAATAAATACATATAAGAAAACTAGAAAGAATAAAAATACGAGCAAAGCTGGAAGGTAGTTTTGTACAAATCTCAATAAAATAATTACAGTGTTATTGAGAATTTCAAAAATATAGCTGGCTTTAAGGTTTTGTACTATTTCCATACTCTAATTTCGAGCAGGAAATTAGCTGGAGTATAGCATAACTTTGAACAAAGCCGACACCTTTTGGCCTTGACAACTATCCCTACACGGATATATAGTATCAGTATACGGATAGTGATACGAACAAGATATGAATACACTAAATCAAGAGTTACAACAGTCCGTTAATGCGACTGACGAAGAAGTACAGGAAGCCAAAAGAGTACTAGGTGAGCTTGCCTCAGAAATCCCCGAAGAAGACCTCAAAAATACAGTAACAGAAATTCACTTTTTAGCTGAAAGCTGGCTTGACGAATTTGAACGCAGAGCCTTTGGCGGAAAAACCTTACAAGAACTTCTTGATGAGGGAGGCAGGCCATGACTAAAGAGATTGAGAAAGCCATATTGTACCTTCGAGTTTCCACTGAAGAACAGGTTGATAACTTCTCGCTTGATACCCAGGAGGATATTTGTAGAAAAGAGGCCAAACGAAAAGGCTATATCGTGACTCAAGTTTTTCGTGAAGAAGGCAAATCAGCAAAAAGTATTGTCGGGCGACCAGTACTTACAGAAGCCCTAAAGTATTGCCGGAAAAACAAAAGAGAAGTAGACGCCTTTATTGTTTACCGACTAGATAGACTATCCCGCCAAACCGCAGACTACCTATCCATTAAAAAAAGTTTAATAGAATGCGATGTAAAACTCATATCTGCAAGCGAGCCAACCGGAACTTCCCCCACAGAAACATTACTTGAAACGATATTAGCAAGCTTTGCTCAGCACGATAATGATGTGCGGAGTGAAAGAACTAAAAACGGACTTCACGCCAGATACTTAGCCGGACTCGTTAACGGGAAGCCTCCCTTGGGCTATATTCTTAAAGATGGCCACGCAGTAGAAGATCCGGAAAGCTGGGATAAAGTAAAAGAAGCCTGGGATTTAATGGCGACGGGGACAAAAAGTCTCAGAGAAATAGCAACCCTTATGAATAAATGGGGCTTGCAGTCAATTCATGGCAAGAAAGCATATAAACTAAGACAACAAACTGTTCAACGAACATTCCGACTGAAATTTTATGCCGGAGTACTTACATCAGAAGTTTACCCAGAAGAAGTCATGGGACAGCATAAACCCATGATTTCCATGGAGCAATTTTATAAAGTACAAAATCATCTTGATGGCAGATGCACTCATAAATTTCCTACACCCAAACGCGCTCAACAAAATGTAGAATTTCCACTGAGACGAGTAGTGAAATGTTCTAAGTGCGATATAGGACTTACAGCTGGCTGGAGTAAAGGCAGAACTGCCCGCTATCCCTATTACCGTTGCGCTGGGAAGTGTACAACTTCAATTCCGGCAAAAACCCTGGATGGGGCAATGATAGAAGTACTTAAAGCGATCACACCCAGAGAAGAATGCCTTGAGCTTTTTACTAAATATATTAAAGAAGCTTATGAGGAGCGGGTAGCAAATCTTAAACACACAAAAAAACACGCTGATGAAGAAATTCAGAGACTCGCAGACTTGCGAAAAGTTTTGGTTGAGAAGAATTTATTGGGTATCTATACTGACGAAATATTCAAAGAACAAAATGCTGAGATAGAAAAGAAAATGGCAAAAGCACAGACGGCTAAAGCTGACTCAACCTTGGAAAAATACGATATTAACAAGTTGACCGGATTTATTAAAGAAACGCTAACTGATCTGGGAGAAACATATAGAAGGTCAACTACTACCCAGATAAAAGCGCTGCTTGGTTCAATCTTCCCAAAAGGTCTCTCTTGGAATTATAATGGTACATTGAACTACGAGATTAGCCCTATATATCAAGCTATTATGAACTTTGACGGACAAAGTGTCCCATTTGGGGTGGCTGACGGGATTCGAACCCGCGACTTTCTGCTCCACAAGCAGACGCTCTACCGCTGAACTACAGCCACCATAGACTTTACCCTCTAAGTATACCGGTTTTTCCTCAAGATTTCCATCGTTTCAGCTCAAATAATGAGATCCCTGGCATTATAAAAGCTCTGAGGATGAAAAAAATTTAACGCTGGGAATTTTTAGGGTCCGAAGAATCGAGGCAAGATCTCCGAAGGTTTATGTCTGAGGAGATCAGTAAAATCCTTGTAGGTCCACTGCTGATCGTTATTTACATCAAGCGGGAGAAAGCGATTATTGGTTATTACTGTGATCTGATCACCAATCTGTTGAATACTTTGTCGTGGTAGGTAATACGGAACTATAGTCACGATCCGATAAAACTGCCCAGGAATAATACTTAAGATACCCGGTGTACTGACAATCCCATGGTCGAGTGACAAATTATTAAATTCCTGCAATAAATTATTACCATCGTACACCAGGACAGCTGCCTGGGTCGCATCGCTACTATTCTTCCACCCGAGCTGAACCTCAACCTTTAGCGCCGGTGGTGGAATAACTTGAATTTGCTTGGTAGATAATTTAAACGTATCAGTAAAATGACGTAGCTCCACTGTCACATCATATTGACCTATCTTCTCGGGTGTACGGATAGACATTAACATACGATTACTTTGATCTGGTTCCAAAGTGGGAATACTTTCGGCAGTGAAGGTAAACTGACTGGCGGAATCTTCGGCAGAAAGGAAATACTGATCCGCAGAAGATATGATAACTTGCCCAGTATTTTTTAGTTCTACGGGAAATTGATATAACGATCCAGCAACCAATTTCTCTGGAAGTGGATTATTTTCCATAACATACGATTCTCGTTGTTTCGGTTTTCCAGTCATCTTCGTTAACCCTTGATAAGCAGTATACTGATCATAAAATTGATTACTATAATTTTTTTCCAGGAAAATACATCAAAAGGCTGCGCTTGATAGTCATACAAAAAGGGAACGACAGCAAATACTTGTGGATTTCGCCAGACAGAGTTACCAGCTGCTTGGATGTAGTCCGCTACAGTATCAGAAGAAAGTAATGACGAATTATTAACTACACCTTCTTTGTGAGCCCAGCCAGTTTCCCCAATCATGATGGGATAATTTTTATTAATCCCTAGTGATCGGAGATAATCCATCTCCCAAAGAAAAGATCGTAACGTTCCCCTACCCGTTGCAGTCGGTGGACCAGAAAAAGCCGGATTCGGATAGGAATGAGATGTCCAACCATCAATAATCTCAAAAAATTCTGGGACCTTATCTTTTATTTCTTTCAGGTATTTATCTGCAGATAAACTTTGTCCATTGGTATCGGCTGAAACATCCATTCCTGCTGGCAAGATAAAGTAATCATCAGAAGTAGCTTTGAGTTTTTGGGCAAGTTCCACCGTTTTGTGCGCAAAATCCACTGGATTAATCTCCCCTCCCCATTCAGCTGCGTGGTTCGGTTCATTAAATAACACAACATATCTATTTTCTGTCGGCCATGACAATGAATTGAGAAATGCGGGCCAGTCTTTGATGGTCTGTTCTGTTGGGATTGCCCAGCCGTTATCCTCCATCCTGGTGGCTATCCGAACAATTGGAATCAATCTCCTACGACGTAATTCTTTGAAGACAGTATTCCATTTGTCAGTATTACGATCTGTCTCGGGGATAACAAACTTAATATACCCCCAGGAACCACCATTAGAATTAATGAGTTTCTGAACGCCATCGATATCTGTTGGATCGACAACATGAATCCCAAACTGATTATTGGGAACTGAGCGAGGATCATATTTAGCCTGTACCTTTGGCAGTTGGAGATTGAACAAAACCAGGCTGAGGAATCCAATAGAAAAAAATACTTGTCGAAGACTCATGGTACAAGCTATAATACCAGGTACCGGAGCACAAATTAAGAGTTTAGAGTTTGAAATTAACAATCTATGCCTTGATAGCTCTATAATGTTAACAAATAAATATTTTGCGGGTATAATTCAATGGTAGAATGTCAGTTTTCCAAACTGAATGTTAGGGGTTCGATCCCCCTTACCCGCTCCAACAGATTTTTATCATCCTATAATAATTGACTTCTATTTCTTCTTGAACTACACTTCCATTCCTGGTAAAAAGATCATTTTTTGCGATTTTTTGTACCTGCACATTAATATTTCTATTATTCTGTGAACGAATTCTGTACATCCATGATGTATAGACCTCGTTCACAGAACGTTAGTGAGCGAACCTACTTTTATTTACATGTCTATAGGAGACGTATCATGGCTAAGAATAAAGTTACGCTGGTGAGTCAAAACCCCAAAAACATTGCCCAACAAATTTGGCAGATGGAAAAAGGCATGGAACTTTGGGTGACCGGCCAATGTTGGGAGGGAATTACCGAATTTGCAGACAAGGTACCCGCCAAACCTCGTAGTAAAAAACTCACCTTTACGAAGCGCTGCTTGGTTTCAATCGAAAGCCCGGAAAAGAACTGCAAAACGGTCAAACACCTCTATCATGCAGCAGAGTGGTTTGAAAATAAAACCCCTATTGATGTGTTTATGAAAACCGAGCTGGCAACTACAGTAAGTCTACGATTTGCGGAACTCCCGACGATTTCTATCCCCGGCTATATGACCTTTAATCGGGTGATTCTCTATGAGGGGCAAGCTATTGTCGCACTAGATTCAAACCATGAAAAATCAACCGGCTGGATTATCGCCGAGGATACCATTCCACTGTACCTTGCTGCCCTCCCGTCTTTGCAGGAATCTGGTGAATGGTATTCCATCTGGGTATCTTGTCTGGGACAGTTTGGTTCAGAAGCTGGATTTGCTGTTGAAGTGACCAAGGTAGCACCACCAATTACACCTCCGGCTGATCCGATAACCGCTGAAACGTTTATGAATTTGTATCGGATCGACTATGATTCATCAACTCTCCTGATCAAACATATTCATAACCTGACGTACGACGTTAGCGTTTCGCAAATGGTATGTTCTGAATCAGGCCGTACTGCCAATCGTGGACAATGGTTGCCGCGAGTCCTTCGTAATTTCGTCTAGTTCACTCACTAACTCATCGCACTCAAAACCTCTATAACGCGTGTTCGTTTTGCCCCCGTCCCAGGCAATATTCGCAATATAGAGGTTTTTGTTAGGATTTTTTAGCCAGACGGGTTTTAGTGTATAATAGCCAAGTATTTGTTCCCGTAGCTCAACTGGATAGAGCAACTCCCTTCTAAGGAGTAGGTTGTGGGTTCAACTCCCGCCGGGGACGCAAGGTTATTTTCGAAGAAATTCTATCGTATCATCTACTTTTATACCCAATCTATCGGCCGTTCCTGCATTCACCTCTAACACACGGTTAACCTGGCGTTTCGGCGTATAAATCGGTAAATTTTGACCTACTACTGGGACAGGCACATTCTTACTAATATCCACAATTACTTTGTCATCTATCCAAATCATATCTAAAGGGAATTTCATATCTTTCATCCAAAAAGAGTATTGTTCTTTATGATCAAAGATAAACAACATCCCATGATTTTCAGGCAAGGGATCGCGATCACTCAATCCATGGGTTATTTGTTGACTGGTGATAGCCGTCTCGTAGGTTATGACGTGGCCATTGATAGCCAATCGTGGTTCAAGCGGATTCCGGACATAATACACAATCATTACAGCCGCTAATAGTAAAACCCCGCAGATAATAATGTTCTTATAACGATTAAAAATTTTCATAGGTTAGTCTCCATAAATCCCACTAATAATCAGTCGTAAACCGACTGCTACCAAGGGAATACACACAAATAGAGATACAAGCCCTATTAATAGCATATCAGAGGATGTAAATTGGGTGTCATTCATAATAGAAGAATAAATTAGGAAATAGGGAAAGGCTGCAAAAAATATACCCACTGATACTTTTAGTACAGGATGTGATGAGTGAGAAATTCCCTGCAGAGCTCTGGCATACATCTGACTACGATAGATGGGATCAGAATATCCTCGATAACCGGTTTGTAAGCCATTATCCTCCATTATTTGTAAGGTCACGGCTTGATAATCTTTTTGGGAAGATTTCTTTTTTTTGATAGGTTTTTTTAGACGTTTTTCCATGTATCTATATATTTTTTAACATTAAATTTAGTCTTAGCACCATTATAGTTCATGTAGCGAATTTTTCCGAAGACCGGTCTTTCAAACCAAGCTCGGTCATGAACTCCTCCAATTGACCAGGCAATCCCGGTATAACCATTCGGATCTCTACCATCGAGTTCATAGGTATCATTGAGGTAGATAGCTATGCCTAGAGCGTCTTCGGGACTTTCTGTCCATTCTAAAATTTTCTTTGCCCAATACATTCGCATATATCCATGCATCTTTCCACTCGAAACCATTTGTATTTGTGCAGCATTCCACAATTCATCGTGGGTTTCAGCCTGTTCGAATTGTGCTTGGGTATAGATAAATTCCCGATGATCTGATCGATGAGCATTCAAACTCTGCTGAGCCCAGTTGGGAAATCCGGTGAACGAATCATAATCAGAATTATACAAACAAAAATTATCTGATAACTCCCGTCGAACAATACTTTCTTCTAGAAACGCTGTGATATTGGGATCTTTTGGTTTCTTATTTATCTCCAGGGCCATATATTGAGCAGATAATTGTCCAAAATGTAAATATGGTGAGAGATTCGATTGAGCATCTTCTGTTGGGTCGTTGCGATAGGTGTCATAACGAGATATTTTGGTATCTCTAAACCTCTCGAGAGCTTTTATAGCCTTATCTTCTCCAGAAGAGATCCACTCATAGGTATCGGCTTTGGGAGTTATTTCATTCCAATCAATAGTAGGAACTGTAAAAGACCAAGATCGATCTTGAGTAGTAAGTCCGGGGAATTCATCGAGATAAGTTGGCAAGAGACGATGAATTTTGGGACGAAGAGTATAAGCTCCGAATTCTTGCTTTTGGGAAGCTATCCAGGCTGGGACAATATTATGAGCATCAACCTCTTCGACAGATATAGTTACAGTTTTGGCGATATGTTCCCTCCATGCCCTACCAATTTTAAGAGGTGAAAAATCACAGACCAGTGCTCCCGCTTGGATAGATTCGAGTAATCTGGGAATTTCTATGAGTGGATCTCCTTGGAGAAGGTATAAAGGAATGTTTTTCTGAATAAGTTTTTTTTGAACCGTCTGTAATCCTTCCAGCATAAAGCGAATCTGTTTTGGAGAGGCACGTAAAAATGAAGGTAAGAGGTTAAAAACGACGACAACTAATTGGTTATTCTCTATGGCTAGTTCGGCAGCTCTGAGTAGTGCCCAATTCTGAAACACCCGCTGATCTCGACTCATCCAATATATAATCGGCCCCTGATTTACAGGGCGATTATTCAGAGACCGATATCTGCTTGAGTTCATTATTTATCGCGGGTTTTTAAAAAGGTTAGTAACTCATTCAATTCTGCCTGTTTATTGCTATCTAGGGGAAGAGACGAAATTATTGAGTTGGCTTTAGTGGCATAGTTTTCAATCTGTTCTTGGATATCGTCAATAACGCGATGTTTTTTAAGTAAATTCAAAACACTACCAATTTCAGATGTCTCGAGAGCTTGTTTACCAAAGATACCTTTAAGTAGTAGTTTTTCTGAATCATTAACTCTGTTCCATAACAATACTGCTGCATAGGTTTTTTTGTTTTCGCTTATATCGTTGCCTACGGTCTTTCCTATTAATTGTTGATCACCAGATATCGTCAGCAGATCATCTTGGAGTTGATAGATCATACCTAGATGTTCACCTAACTCAGTCATCTGCTGTATGATCGTATCCTTTTGTTCCCCCAGAATTGCACCAATCATAAACGGCAAAGAAAAGGTATACCGAGCTGTTTTGCGAAGGTACATAGACAGAACATCGTCTGGCGTGGGAATAGTCGGGAGATATCCTAACGCTATATCATGAATTTCCCCAAATCCAACCGTCAAAAATTCTCTAGTAATTAATTTCATAATCGCTTGATGAAGAGTAGGTGTAAGTTCCAAACTACTGAGATGTGAAAAGGCACCAAAAATTGCAATATCCCCTCCACAAACGGCCATTCCTTCGCCAAAATCTTTGGCATTGGGGATTTGATTCTCTATTCCCACCTGTTCATATTGAACATGAATACTCTCTTTCCCCCTGCGGAGTCGGTCGTGATCAATCAGGTCATCATGAACTAACAAGGCTGCATGCAGAAGTTCGATACTCGCAGCAATATCTACAGCTTCACTCTTCCAAGGACTGGCAAAAAGATCCGACGTGTAAAGAACGATACTTCCACGAACCATTTTTCCGCGCTGACAAAAATCAAATAACCGTTTTGCAACATCCTCTGCCCACGGTACTCGTGAATCTTGGGTTGAGTCACATAATTGACGTAACCGCTGTTGAATAGTGGGTTTGTAATGTTCAATGATATGTTTCATGGGGGATTATATAAACAGAAGTCGGCGAAAACGTATAGATCCTTCGAATCTTGCACACACTGTGCAGGTATTATTGGTCGGGATGGAGAGACTCGAACTCTCAACCTCACGCTCCCAAAGCGCGCACTCTACCAATTGAGCCACATCCCGAATTAGGCATAAAACCAAAGGGTTACCTGTCTAATTATACATAGTTTGGATAAATTTAGCAGTACGCTAACCGGATTACCTATTTTTGAATAGTTTTTGAGCTGGAAAATGGAGAATTCCGAGGCTGGGTGGTTGTTCTTTGGACATCCAATCAGTGATCAGATCTTCGGAATAAAAAATATTTGCATAGGAAACAGTAACCAGTTTGGCCGGATTGGTGTAATTATAAATAGTCGAATCTACTCGTCCTCTGAGGACATCATCTATAGAAATATTGGTTATCATGGTAATCTCTGATTCGTCATATCCAAAGGTGCGTTGCAAGGCATCGAGAATAATTGGTTTTGTCCGGTCATTTATCAAATGAGAGATGCCTCGAATATAAGTAGTACCTTCCGGTGGCGTGGTTTTGGAAAGTTCCTTAAGCTTTTTAAAAATTTCTATTCTCTGTCCTATCGGACTAGTAGAAATATAATTTACATGTAAATCCAATATCCCATCGACAACTTCTTTATTATGAAATAAAGCAGAAGAAGAAAAACCATCTGGTAATACCAACCCCATCATAAGTCGAAATATATCTTCTCTGGGCAAAGTAATCTCTAGTTTATTAAGTAAGTAGGTTCGTTCATAGGGAAGTACTTTTTCTAGGGCCTCATCGAAGGTTTTCGTTTTTCTGGATGCCAGTGTCATGGCTAAATCTTCAAGGGGTCGTAACCCAATCCAAAATCCATTGTCTTTAGCTGCAAACTGGGTGGCTAAATTTTTGTATAACCACTCTTTCATCATTATACTCATGGTGTTGTTATTGATACCGGGAGAGCCTGGAGGATATTCCTTCAAAAGCCGCACTATATTTGGGTAACTAAACTGATGATGAACTGTGGCGGCTGCGACAACAAACCGATTACTAATTATCAGTTCATCTACTTTTGGACTATCGGGATGGTCACAAATTGTTTTGGTTACCTGCCAGACGTTGGACAGAAGTTGATAACCACGTTCCCAGGTTTGAAGTATCTGTTGTCGTTCCTTGTCCGACGTTGCAATCTGAGCCTCTTGTAAATACTCATCGACGGCAAATATATCCACTACTTCTTTGAAAGACATAGTACAATAGGCAGTACTAAGTGCCGAGAGTGGGACTCGAACCCACACGGCTGTTGAGGCCACAGGATTTTAAGTCCTGCGTGTCTACCATTCCACCACCCCGGCTCTTTGCCCGCAAAAGTCCCGAGTTGCCGAGACGAAGTGGGCTTCAAGAGATAATTTTATCATTTTTTCTTGCTGAATAACATCCTGAGCAATTTAGCCTCAAGTTCTTGACATTTCATCGAAACTTCTCTTTACTTAATACTATTATAAACGTAATCAATTTGTAGACATCTCCTTTGTGAAACGCAAGAAAAAAAATACCATTGCTATCCTCTATCATTATCTATCTGCCAAAGTCGTAAAGCAGTACTTTAGTAGTGATCATGCGATTACCGACGTTCAGACCGATGAGACCGTACAGTATGTTAAAAAGTTGTTGAAGTCACGAGGTTATAGCGTCCAAGTGATTCGGGTAATGGAAGATGACTTATCTCACCTAAAAAAGTTAAAGGCAGATTATGTATTTAATTTGGTTGACAGTAAAAAAATGGAGATGAAAATCATCAAGATTCTCGATCGACTGAAAATACCACACTCTGGGGCTACCGAAGAAGGTATTCGCATAAGTAACAATAAATTAAAAGCCAAGAAATTATTTTTGAAATACAATTTGCCTACACCGAAATATACTGTCATTGGATTAAAAGATAGGATGAAACGTTCTTTAGTTCCCTCTCGCTTCCCTGTTATAGTCAAACCAGCCTTTGAACATTGTAGTTTAGGGATTACCGAGAAATCGGTAGTTTCAAATTACAAGGAATTTAAGGAAGTTGTTCGTGAACATCGCTCGAAATTTCGACAGAGTTTATTAGCAGAAGAATTTATTCCAGGCAAAGAGATGCAAGTGACCGTACTAGAAACTCCACAAGAGACGTTGGCATTACCCATCGCTGAGATTGCCCATAAAGGAAAAGTTAAAAATAAATGGAATATTTATGGATTTGATGAGAAATGGCGTAAAGATTTACCGGTATATAAAAGTTGTTATTTTATCGCTCCACCAAGTAAATTGAAATCAACTATTGATAATCAGATTCGTAAAGATGCTATCCGTGCGTTCTATGCATTAAAGTTAAAAGATTACGCTCGGTTTGACTTGCGTTATAACCCCAAAAATAAACAGTGGTATTTCTTGGAAGCGAATGCAAACGCGGGTATTGATCCAAATCCTAATGATGCAATTACCGCATCAGCTAAAGCCTACGGAATGAGTGTTGATGATTTTGTAATGAAGATCGTGAATAACACCTTACATTAACTTTTTTTGAGCTTAGCGATATAAAACCCTTCAAAGAATGGTGATGGAAATAGTTTTTTGGTTTTGATGATATCTGCAGCCAATGTCTTTACTGCTGAATCACGAAGGGGTGGAATCCATGGAACCTTGTCGATTACGATATCCTCAAGTGAAATCTTTCCTGCTTCCTTTCGGAGGATCCAATCAATAACCGCTTCATTTTCCTGTATTGAGAGTGTGCAAGTGGAATACACAATTTCCCCGCCTGGTTTGGTAGCACTAATTGCAGATCTGAGTAAAAATTTCTGAATTTCTTGAAGATCTCTGACTTTTTTGACTGACCAATCTTGATAGGTTTTCTCATCGGAAAAGCGTATCCTTCCCTCCATACTACACGGCACGTCCACCAATACTTTATCAAAATACTCAGGATAATCATGCCACAAACCTTGTCCAACTTTACGAATTACTATGGTATTGGTGACTCCTTGTTGTTCTAAATTTGCTTTTAAACGATAAATACGTGTATGACTGGAATCATTGGCAATAATTTCTCCCGTATTTTCCATAAGCATTGCCATTTGAGTCGTTTTGCTACCAGGAGCGGCACACATATCCAATATCCGTTCATTTTTTTGGGGGTTTAGGATCAGCGCTGGGAGCATACTGGAAAAACTCTGAACATAACATTTTCCTTGTTTATAAAGATCTGTTTCCGTAAATTCTCGCAATGTGGGTGATCTCAGAATGAACGCCAAATTGTACCAATCAATTGGTTCCAGAAGTACATGTTGGGCTTCGGCTTCTTGCTTAAATAATTCTGGGGAAATTTTGAGGGTGTTTATTCGCAAAGTGGTAACTTTTTCTGAGGTAAATCCAGCGAATATCTTGTCGACGTCTTCTGGCGAATAGGTTGTCAGTAGATGCTCTTTAAGAATCTCTAACTGGCTTCGTGGTTGAGGTTTCATTACCGCTATTATCGCGGTTTTCTGCCTGAAGATCCATAGAAGGTTGTTTTCACTTGATCAGATCCGAAATGAAGTGAATCACCTTTTTGTGGTTTATGAACTGCTACATGAGGCCATTTTTTTTGAATTTCAGCAGCTAATACATTTCGTGGCCCATCTTCTCCATGGGTCAAACAGATTGTTGATACTCCTTTTATTGATGATAACCAAGCCAACAACTTTGGTTGATCAGCATGAGAAGATAATCCAGATGAACGGCGAACAGTTGCTTTTACTGGTACATTCATTCCATCGATCATCACTGAAGCATCGCCATCCAGCAAATGACGTCCGACTGTATCTTCTGCCTGAAATCCGACGATTAATAGTCGTGTTGTAGGTAGGGGCAAATATACCTGAGCATGACGAAGTATTCTACCACCGGTCATCATCCCTGATCCCGCAATAATAACTTTTGGACCTGGAAAGGCGTCAATTTTCACTGATTCATTATGACGTTCGATCATACTCAGTCCAGGAAAAGTAAATGGATCATCAGTCCTGATGTGATCTTGTATTTCGGGGTTATAGAGCGATCTATATTGTTGATATACATGGGTAACGTGAATCGCGAGAACACTGTCTAAAAATACCATGGTTTGTTCTTTTACCTTTCCACTTTTCTTTAGATGGTCAATCATATGCAACAATTCTTGGCTACGTTCTATAGAAAAGGCAGGAATAAGCAAGGTCCCTTTGTTGGATTCAATTGCGTTAATTTCTTCAGCTAATACATCTTCGGGGACCTCTTTGGCGTGAGCCCTATCACCATAGGTCGATTCCATTATTACCACATCTGCTTGTTTGACAGTTTCGGTAGGCATTACCAAATCTTCTGGGTAGTTGCCAATATCACCGCTGAAGACAATAGTTCCGATACCGTCACTGACATCTTTGCATTGCACCTGGAGAAAGGCAGATCCAAGAATATGACCTGCATCCATAAAGGTAATTGTAAATGAGCCAATTTCTAATGGGTCATGATACTCTACAATTTTTGCGTGTTGGAGAACCCAACGAACATCATTTTCGTCGTAAAGCATCCGGCTACTTTCATGATTCTTAGCGACATGAACGGTATCAAGTAGTGTTAATTCTATTAGTGATTTTGTAGCTGAGCCAGCAAACTGACCAGTACTAAATCGAACGGCGAAGTAATGGTAATCTGTCGCAATGATCCAAATGAGCATGGGTTAGTACAACAAAGCCGATATCTTTCGGTGGAGTGGAACTGATTCCCCGTTATACGCTTCACCGTGACTACCCTTCCGAAACATTCCCGCGTCGATCAGGATCCCTTTTAGCGTATTTATTTGTTAAAAAATAAATAGAAAACCGGTGATCGTTCCTGCAGCCTCAAAAAGGTACTTTTCTTCATCTTATATTTTTATATCAGATGTCAGATCGCTAGCTATGCTTACTTCCTGCAAAATATGACTGTCGAAGTAGCTCAGCCCTCTTTCGCTTGCTTACAAAGGTTTATACCTCATGGTGTAGCGACGAAACACGGACAAGCCGGAGTGAAGTGAATTAGACGCGCACGCTTCAGGAGCGTGTGGGAGCAATCTCATAAGAGGTTCGAGTCCTCTCGGTACCATAGAGAATTTTTTAAATAAAAAAATCGGAGATTATCCCGTGTTCTATCGACCCTTTTTTGGGTTCGAGCGGGCCAATTTTCTCTTTGGTCCTTTTGACGCCTTCTTTGTACTTAATAAACAGATATCTCGGCTGAAACTCTAAATTTTGATCTAATAAGATCGGGTTCGAGCCGACAGTCCTAAAGATAACTTTTTTGTCATCTGAGGTCCCTTTCGTGAACCTTTTACAAGCGAGCAAACTAAAATCAAAACTATCTTTACCTATCTGGGCCCATCCAGAGTTAGCCGGATCAGATTGAGCAAGTTGTTTTGTAATCTGTTCTTTTTCAAAAGAAGGGCTCTCTTCTCTGTCAGCAAACTCCTCATCGGACAATAAACTACCATCAGTATTATCAGGCGAGATTTTAAGGGATACAAGGTTGTTAATTCGCTTGCAGACACCATCAAGTGCCTTCTGATTGGCTTCATGGCCATTTTTACTGACTGTGTTCTCAGTCTCCTTTACTTCCTCCAAAGCCTCAAAGGCCAACTCAGCAAACTCCGGCATCAACTCCAGTTGTTCGAGCTCCGAAGTAAATTGTCCCTCAAGTTTATCGCTTGCAAGATATGGCTGGCTACACTTATTGTCACGATTTTTCTTCGTGCAGCGATAGTACGAAAATTCTTGGGATTTACCGTTTTTATAGTGTTTTGTGTGTGTCTCAACGGTCACACAGTAGCTACATTCACCACATTTGATCATCCCGTTAAGAGCTGAATCATGCTTGTGTGGCTTTCCTTTAGCTCTTCCCTCCACAATATCTTGGAGAAGGTTAAACTCTTCATCTGTAAGAATTGGCGGATGTTGACCTTGATAGAGCTTGCCACAATAGATAAACTTGCCTGTATAGAATGGGTCTCGAAGCAGCCGATGCATCCAACTTTTGACAATAGGTTTGCCACTTTTCGAGCTTCTGATACCTAGGTCTGCTGCTTCTTTCACCAAACGCTCAACACTGTAATTTCCTGTTAAAGCTAGATCAAATAGTTTTCTCATCAGAGGAAAATAAACAGGATGAGCAGAAATATCTCGTAGCCCTTGTAGTTTTTCGTGATTATTTTTGTATCCTGGTCGCGCTTTTCCTGGAAAGACGCCTCGTTCTGCTTTGAGTTTTAATGATTCTCTGACATTGACACTTTTATTGTCATTTTCGAGTTTTGCTTGGGTACACAAAAGATTGAGCATGAATTTATCGTTGGGTTTAAATGTTTGATATGGAGTCACGACTTCGTTAAGCTTTCCTTGATCCATGAGGTAAATAATTCTTCCCGTATCTACAGTATTTCTTGACAATCTAGAAGGATTTAGCAAAACAATGCCATTTGCATCACCGTTTTCTACCATGTCTATCAGCCGATCAAAAACAGGTCTTCCCGGAATTTTAGCTGATTTTGATTCCTGAAGTGGTTGTCCAACAATTTGAAACCCCTGATGAGAAATGAAGTTCACCAGAGTACTAATCTGATCAGGAAGCGATTGAATTTGTCGTTCATCTGATTCACTACTTTTTCGGCAATATAAAACATACCGGTTTAACACTGCGTTTTCTCTCTCTGTATTATTGGTATGGTTGTAAGCGGATAACTTCATTCGTCCTCCCTTCTTCTCTTGGTTGTGGTTCGTGAGTTGTTTTTACATCGGGTCGTACTAAAACTTTAACCAAAGTGACAAGATCTGCTGCCATTTGCGTCGCTTCTTCATCAGTCAAGACGATATCGAACTTTTCTTGATAGAGCTTCTTAAACTTTTCTCGTATTTCGTTACTTACCATATGTTTTACTCTTAATCGTATCTACAACTATAGTTACAGAATACCAACTATAGTTGTAGTTGTCAAGGGAAAGTGAACATGAATTAAGCCTGAAAAACACTTACAAAAAGGGTTTAGAAGAAGTGATGTATACTATACCTATGAATGTCGTTAATAATCTTAAAAG
Organism: Candidatus Woesebacteria bacterium; assembly: GCA_044223895.1. Taxonomy (GTDB): domain Bacteria; phylum Patescibacteriota; class Microgenomatia; order UBA10105; family UBA927; genus CAKZSU01. The sequence goes on along the minus strand of JBGALL010000020.1, from coordinate 7,125 downwards.
TCAGAGTAAATTTGGTGAAAATGTACGAGAGATCCGAGAGCGAAAGCAATTATCTCAAGAGGAAGTAGCTAAAATGATTGGAATATCGGTGACCTATTATGCAGGGATTGAGCGTGGAGAAGAAAATCCTACTTTTGCTGTACTTGAAAATATGTGTAAGGCTCTTTCCGTTAAATCTTCTCAAGTTCTACCGTTTTAGTTAATTTGTTTCTTTCTCTTGCTCACATCAGTTCTTATTCTGTGAGCTGTAACAGCCAAAGCCATCATGAGTTGTTTGAGGTGATTGTCGGGAACGTTTTCATGTCCAAGAGCTTTTAAGATCGATCTAACCTCATTTTCATTGGAAATATCCAAATTGTTTGTGAGAGCATAGTTATACATATCTATAATTAACTTGGCATCTTCTTCGGCTGGATCTTTTTTTGTCATTTGGTGTGAAGTATAGCATTTCTAAAAATATACAGTGAAAGTCCAAGCATACTCTTGATCGAGAGTACTATTTGTTATAATCACCCTTGTGATAAAGTCAGATGCTCCAATTAAAACAAAGAAAGATGATTTACTAGGAAGAGCCAGGTTTTCGGAGTTTCTTGGGAAAGCACTTCTGGAATGGAAAAGTGAGGATGGAATAGTCATTGGTCTCTATGGTAAGTGGGGTTCTGGAAAGAGTTCCGTCATTAATCTTGCCATTGAATACATTGAAACCGAGACCAAAAAGAAAAAATATGCTAAAAAAGATAGACCCATCATCATTCGTTTTAATCCATGGAATTTTACCGAGCAGAACCAGCTCATCACCATTTTCTTCACCGAATTGGCAAAAGCTATCAAATACTATGATGCTGGAGGTGATGCAAAAAAGGTAGGCCAGCAGCTCATCACTTACAGCAAATTCTTCTCTGTTCTTTCTCTGGTTCCCGGATTAGACCCATACGCAAAAGTCGTGGGGAACGTTTTCAAGCAGGTCGGCATAACCACAAAGGAGTGGGGGGAACTAAAGACCAAGAATTTGGAGCAGTATAAAGAAGAACTGGATAAAACCATCACGAAGCTGGGAAGGAAAATCATCGTTGTTATTGATGACATTGACCGTCTGAACGAGAAGGAAATAAAACAGATTTTCCAACTGGTAAAACAAAACGCCAACTTTCCCAATACAATGTATTTTCTTTCTCTCGATCAGGAAAAAGCCTTGAAACAGATTGATGAAAAAGATGAGTTCTTGGAGAAAATTATCCAGGTGAACTTTCATGTCCCCGCAGTAGAAGATGTACGACTCCAAAAAATACTATTCGATGAGCTGGACAAAATTCTTAAACCGTTCCCCGATGAACTTTGGGATGTGAGTAGATGGAGCAGTGTTTATCATGATAGCTACAAGTCCCTGTTTACATCCGTGAGAAATGTCAAAAGATACATCAACAGTTTGCAGTTCAATATCAGTATCAATGCTGATGAGGTAAACCCGCTAGACTTTTTTATTCTTGAAGCACTACGAGTATTCTTCCCAACCTTTTATGAAGGGATTGCCAGCAATAAAGAACTCTTTGTTGGTCGTTTCTTCATGGACAATGAGAGAGATCGAGAGGGGCGAAAAAAACAATTTGAGAAGCTCTTTGAACTCCTGGAGGAAAAAGACCGAGGAATTGTCAGAGCACTTATCTTTGAGATCTTTCCTCAGGTTGCCTCAGTGTACAGAAATCAAACTGAACGAGAAGGAGAAAACTGGTTCAAGGAGAAAAGGGTTTGTTCTGAGAAGCGATTTGGCAACTATTTCTATCTGACTTTACCAGAAGGGGAAATTTCTCAAACTGAAATGAATGTGATTGCCGAAGCGTCTGCAGACACCACGCAACTTGATAAGAAGTTGGAGGAGTTATTGAAAGATGGCAGAATACGCAGGTGCTTGGAGCGATTACCAGAATTTATTGATGCAGTTCCTACAGAGAATGTTGAGAACTTTGTTCTTGCCTTTTACAATATTTCAGACAGAATTTCCAGAGAACGGAAGGGAGACTTGGACTTTGGCGTAGAGATGGAGTTGGTAAGACTTGGCTATCATTTAATTAAGAAGCTTCCTGCGGATGAGCGCTACTCGGTAACGGAAGACATTTTCAAAAAATCAGCAAGTCTTGAGAGCCCTGTGCACTTCCTTTCGATTGAAGAAAGTGACCATGAGAAGCAAAAGGAGGAATTATTGCTAACTCCTGAAGAAGTGACAAAATTGATTGCGGTAACAATGGCTAAAATTAAACAATACGCAGAGAGTAAGCAACTAGACACTTCTCCAGGAGTTGCCTATATACTCTATCGCTGGAAACGCTGGGGAGTTGAGGCAGAAGCCAAAGCTTATGCAACCAAGCTTATAAAGACTCCAAAAGGGATGTTTACTTTCATAAAAGGTTTTTCCGCTCATACAATTGGTAGTGCAAAAAAAACATTTAGAGTTGGGTATAAAGAGATAAAAGACTTTATTGACCTGACAGTCGTCAGAGACACTATCTCAAATTTTACAGCTAAGGACAAAAAATCTCTTACTACAGAAGAACTCGCTTATCTCAACAAATTTACTGAAGGTGTGGAGGACGCGCTACAAGGAAAAGAAAGCTTTTTCTAAGTGTGATGTCACAATACGCTGGACGAATTACGGACAAGCGATAAATATTTCGCCTTTCGCTTGCCCAGCAAATGTAGTCCTTCTTAGCATTCTTTACTCCTGATCTCCTTTGATATAGACTTCTCGGTAATATTTCGTGTATTGCTGCCCTAAATGGCATGTATGGATATTATTTTAAAACCATTTCTAGATCTGTTCAAAAACAATGCAGTAATTCAGATTATTTTCGCGTCAATTTTTCAATCTGTTTCAGTTCCAACTGTATCACTTCCACTTTTATCAATCCTCCCTTTAATCTCGTCAGTCCTGATATTGGTCACTATTCTAATCTTTGTCCTTCTCATAATTACCTTGTTCTTCAAGCTACTGAAGTTGAAAATTCAATTAAACCAAAGATTTACTTTTCTAGAAGTAATTCCACCCCAAGAGACACTACAAAGTTCCTATACAACACAACAGCTATTTACGCTTATTCACGGCCTTGCAAAACAAAGCTCATGGTTTCATAGGATGATTGGATATCAAAAAAGTTACTCGTTTGAGATTGTCTCCAGTAAAGATGAAGGGATCAGATATCTCCTTCGAGTAAATGAGGAAGATGCAGATCTGATTAAAAAAGGGCTTCTGTCGTACTTGCCTGGAATCAGTGTTCTTGAAACGAAAGACTATATTCCTCATTCATTTGATCAAACTGATCTTTCTATTGCCAATTTTGTACTCACTAGTCACTTTGCTTTTCCTTTAAAGAGACAAAACGAACTTGAGGAGCATGATCCGATTGCATATATGACGGGAAGCATGACCAAACTTGTGCCTGACGAAATAGTAGCGTTTCAGCTTGTGGCTTCCCCTGCGAGTAAAGGATGGATTAAAGATATCAGTCGTATTTCTCACTTGATGTATAAAAATGATGATTTAGTCGAGGGGTTGCGAGGAGGAACCAACAGTAGTTTGATTTTTAGGATTATAAAATTCGTGTCATTTCTTTTTCTTCATATCCTCATACTGCCAATAGGAATAGTTGTTTTTATTTTCTCTAGAGCAAACGAAGGTCCGTTTCTATCTTTACCATTTGAACATTACAAGAAAAAAACACAGAACCCATATCAAGCAGAGTTGGAATTACTCGTGAAAGGAAAACTCGATCAACAATTATTTACAACGTCACTACGTTTACTCGTTATTGGGAGTAAGTCAGAATCTCATAAAAGGATAAGAGGCTTTGCTTCATCTCTCTCTTCATTTACTAATTCGTATCAATCATTACGCATTTCTCACTCAATGAAGTTTGAATTTCTAAGGAAATTGAGATCATTTATGTACCGTCAGCGATTGTTACGTTTCTTTGGCAATTCAATTCTTTCTGTATCTGAAGTATCAGATCTATATCATTTCCCTTTTACGGCTACAACTAGAACTGAGGATATTCAAAAAGTACACAGTAAGGAACTTCCAGCTTCCGTTTCGTTGAAAAGAGCAACGGACTTAGATATCGTTTTCGCCAAAAATATGTTTGGAGGCACAACAACACCTATTGGCTTAAATATTGAAGAACGCAGACGACACATGTATGTCCTGGGGGCTACTGGTACTGGAAAATCGACAATGTTGTTGTCGATGATCAAGCAAGATATCGAGCATGGAAAAGGACTCTGCGTGATTGATCCTCATGGAGAACTGATTGAAAACATTCTCCCACTGATACCAGAGCATCGAATCAAAGATGTTATTTACTTTAATCCTGACGATATTAGTTTCCCTGTTGGCTTAAATGTTTTAGAAATACCAGACAACTTATCTGGTGATCTACTCCTTCGAGAGAAAGAATTGATCACGGAAAGTATTATTTCTCTGTTTCATAAAATCTATGATGCCAAATATTCTGGACCTCGAATGGAATATATTTTGCGAAACACTATTCACACGGCTTTTCTTGTTCCAAATCCCACCTTATTTACCGTCTACAAACTCTTGATCAATGAAGACTACAGAAAACAAGTAACATCTAAGATCAAAGATGAAAACCTACATGACTTCTGGAAGTATGAATTTAGTAAAGCTGGTGACTATCAAAAAGTTTCGATGATTTCGCCAATTACGAATAAGATCGGACGCTTTCTTTTCTCTCCCACAGCAAAACGAATACTAGAACAAGAAAAATCTACTATTAACTTTGACGACATCATGGACTCTGGGAAAATCTTCTTATGTAATGTCTCTAAAGGCAAAATTGGTGAAGATAACTCACAAGTCTTTGGAGCCTTGATCATGACCAAGATTCAACTGGCTGCTTTAAAGAGAGCCAGAGTAAAAAGTGAAGATCGGAGAGACTTTTATTTATATGTTGATGAGTTTCAGAACTTTGCTACTCCATCGTTTGCTCAAATCCTATCAGAGGCAAGAAAATATCGCTTAAATGCTATCTTGGCACACCAGACGACCTCCCAGTTAGAAGATAAATCTCTCGTAAATGTTACCTTGGCAAATACGGGAACTATTATTTGTTTCCGTACCGCCAATCCTGAAGATGAACGGCTAATCTTGCCTCAGTTCTTGCCTTATGTCCAACCTGGCGAAATTGATAAACTTCCGTCTTTCCATTTCTATATTAAGATCAGTGCCTTGCGTCCTGAAGAGCCTTTCTCGGGTGAAACGATTCAAGTCTCAGCACCATTTAACGATGAGTATGTTGAGCAAATAGTAAAAGCATCCAGAGATCATTTTACAAAAGAATTTATTGCAACACCCCACGCCGATGAACTAATACAAACGATAAAACCAAAAGCAAAGACAGAACAAAAGAGGCAGGCAAGAAGTTTTTTTCCGAAGAGATAGTATGTCGGTCGGATGTCATAGAAATAGGGAATGTTTTAAGGCTAAATAGATATATTTTCTTTGTCTCTATTCCTTCTTAAGAAGAGAGGAATAAACACCCACCGAAGGTGGGTACATTCTATATATGCAAATCGAATCAATTACTCCTAAACAAACTGAAATACTTCTCTTACTCTATCGCTATCGTTTCCTTAACTCACTCCATATCCAAAAATTCCTAGATCACAAAAGTCATACTCTCATAAACCAATGGCTATCAGATCTCACAAACAGAAATATCATTCAAAAAATTGACGTGAAGAAATCTGGAACAATCACGAGTAAACCATCAATCTATTATCTTGGTTTAAAAAGTAGATCAATTCTCAAACAGAATGAAAAATGCCGTCCTGATTTACTTGATCGGGTTTACCAAGAAAAAAGACGATCAGAAACATTTCGGAGTCATTGCCTAGCTGTGGCCGATTTTCATTTTCATTTCCAACTTGCAGCACAAAAACAAAATGCATCAATAAGCTTTTATACATCCACAGAGATTTCTGATTTTGCCTATGCTCCTTTGCCAGTTCCTGACGCATACATTACCTTGGAAGAAAAAGATCAAGCAAGTAGATATTTTCTTGAGATCATAGATGGAGGTGAAAAATGGTTCGTCGTTGATAGAAGAATACTACAGTACGTTTCTTACTTCAAGAAAAAATACTGGCAAGAGCACGTCAAGTTCCCTTTTCCAAGTATTTTACTGATTTGTCCAAATACAAAACTACAAACGCATTTGCATATCTTTATTTCGAAAGAACTTGAGAGCGAAGAAGCAGAAATGGATTTCTTCACTGGAATTTATGCAGATATTCTAGAGAGAGGTATTCAACTCGACACATGGCAAATAGTGAATGAATAGACATCAGCTATTTAGTATCTTCAGTAGGAATCACTTTATATGTTTTGTTCAGAAAAGAGCTTGTTATTTGTCCCTGAGCTTCATCTCTGTCAATCATTTCACCCCTGACTACAAGCATTTTTAATTGATCTAGATAGCCATACGCCGATAACTGCCACCCTTTTGCAGGATCAACATAGTTACCGTCAGTATCTACGTGAATTTTTGCCTCGCTTGACCCTCTAGAATCAATTTCAGTAAACTTTTTCATCATATCGATCATATGTCGATGTAATAGCATTGGGTCTTCTATATCCTGAGGAAAAATAGGAAATAGAGTGAGATAATGGCCTGGTACAACTCCTCGCTCTTTAGCTTTCTCAGGATCAGTTAAGTCCCAATAGTTAATCTCAATATTTGAAGATTTCTCCAGTGAAGAAGTCTCGATTTCAGGCGGTTTGCCACCGGAAATTTTTCCTAGTAAATCTTGAGCTCGTCTGAGAAATTCGGGTCTCATAAATTTAAGCCAGTAGAGGATTTGTATTTTGCCCCTCTAAACTCGGTTGTTTGGGAACTAGAGCAGGCTTCGAAAAATCTTGTCGTTGGATTTGATCCATAAAAAGAGCAACTGTCGCTTCAAGGTCGATTTCAGGAGGTAGTTCACTTACATGATAAATACCTTCTTTCTTTTCTGGTTCTTCTTTGCAAAGGTCATTAAATTGTTCGTAAGTCAGATGTTCATATTCACTACCTCGTTGCATTGGAGTTCCACCCCAACTGAAGCATTCATGCT
>JBGALL010000122.1:1047-3327 GCA_044223895.1 Candidatus Woesebacteria bacterium | reverse complement strand
AATTACCGGAAATTCGTGGCTGGCTTTTTCTCAAATGGAATCATTGACGAACCTCTTTTTCACCATGATCCTGTTTCATTTACACCTAAACGGCGATTTAGCCGACTGGCGAAAACCTTATATCCGCTTGTGATGGTGATAAGTCTGGTGAAGTAAATCGAACTATGAATCGAAAATTTTTAAAAGCATTAGCACTGGTTATCATATTTATCGAATCAATCTATCCGATTCTTTACTTCTTTTCTGGAAATCGTTTTGGTCTCAGGGGCCTAAAAAATGACGAAACGCTTTACGATCCTGTATGGAACATTGCTTTTTACATACACATCACATGCGGAGGAGTGGCACTATTGGCCGGAATACTTCCGCTGATTCAGAGAATAAGGTTAAAAAATATAACTCTTCATAGAAAATCAGGACAGGTATATGTTTTGTTTACCCTTTTAAGTTCTGTAGCAGGAATATATATGGGCTTTTTTGCTACCGGTGGATTAATCTCCTCATTAGGGTTTATTTCTCTTGGAGTCTTATGGCTAACCGTTACGACATTTGCTTATCTGGCCATCAAAAACCACAACATATTATTGCATCAGAGGCTGATGATTTATAGTTATGCTGCCTGTCTGGCCGGAGTCAGTCTCAGAATATGGCTGCCCTTGCTGATCATCCTGCTGAATGACTTCACCATAGCCTATCGAATAGTGGCCTGGTTATCCTGGGTGCCAAATATTCTTATAGCTTTTATTCTGACAAAAAATACGCAACAATAAAAATCGAAAAAAATGAAAGAATTAAGAAAGTATCTACTTATAAATAGCATTTTCTCCTTTGCTAGTGGAATAATAATGATCGTATTTCCAAAATGGCTAGCTAAGTTATTCGGAATAGTTAACGCTCTCGTTTTTCCCATTTTAGGTATAAACCTGATAGTTTTTGCTGGGTTTGTTTGGTATGTCTCAAATAGGTACCCGAAAAATAAATTATTGGTTACCATCATTATCGTTTTGGATTGTCTTTGGGTCGCAGGAAGTCTTATGATTGTGGGGTTGCGCTTTTTCGATTTATCACATACTGGTTACATAATCACAGGTATTGTTGCTCTATGGATCGCCTTTTTGGCATATAAGCAATTTGAAAACGTGAACCGCAACTAAGGGGTCGGCTTGGAAGGTAAACAAAATAGGGTCATCTCATAAGGTGGTGCGATTTCTATGATTCTACTTTTAAAATTTGCAAGAAAAATAAACATGAAACTCATTGTATACGGTATGATCGTTAGCATCATGCTCCGTGGATTAATTGCCTGTCGTGAAGAACTGATCATTGATGACCCGGGGAACCTGGTACCTAAAACAGTAGATGAAGATCCTACGCTACCCGCCATTACGGTTAATGGAACACAACTTCATGCGGAGGCCTATGGTAATCCTTCTGGTCCAATAATCGTATTTCTTCATGGAGGACCAGGTGCAGACTATCGCAATGCTCTCCAGGTGAGGCAGTTGGCCGGAGATGGCTATCGGGTGATATTCTATGACCAAAGAGGTGCAGGATTGTCCAAAAGGCACAACAGAGGGCTCTATTCAATCGATATTATGTTGGAAGATCTGGCTTCCGTAATTAATTATTACCGCGTTGCCCCAGCACAAAAAGTATTTTTGTTTGGACACTCATGGGGGGCTATACTGGCTGCTGCATATATAAATAAGTACCCTGACAGAGTAGACGGTAGTGTGTTTGCCGAGCCGGGTGGCTTTACTTTCGATCAATTGATGGAATACATAGAATCATCCAGGAAATTCAAAATTTTTGATGAGAGTGCAAACGATGCGCTTTATCTTGATCAATTTATCACAGGGAAAAAAGTAAATGACCACATCAGGCTGGATTACAAGTTAGGGATTCTTTCTGCTTCGAGTTACACCAAAGACAATCCTCAAGGCATAGAGGGGGTGTCTCCATTCTGGAGACAAGGGGCCGTGAGCTTCAACGCATTGTTTGAATTTGGGAAAAAAGATGGCTTTGATGTCACAGCAAACCTGGGTGACTTCAAGAAGTCTGTACTTTTCCTAAAAGCTGAGTTAAACAACGCTAATCCCCAAACCAGAGCACAACAACTGGCTTCATATTTTCCAAACTCGCAATTGAAAATCATTAACGGCACAGGCCACGAGCTGATTTACTTCAAGTGGGATTCAGTCTATCCCATTGTGTTAAATTACTTCAATTCATTGAAATAGAGTTTTTATTAGGAACGCATTCAATCTTATCAAACATGAC
>JBGALL010000122.1:0-1000 GCA_044223895.1 Candidatus Woesebacteria bacterium | reverse complement strand
CTTTGGCGCAGTCAATAAACTGGGCTACCCTTTCTACTAAAACTCAGCATATCACAGGAATAAATCTCGGTTTGGAAAATGGAGCTTTGGTTGGAGTATCCTATTCTCTTAAATTTCAGAGTAAGATACCTTTGCTTAGTAATACCGATTTCTCCATACCGGCAGGCAACAAAGCACTTGATGATTTTAAAGTGAGAACAGGGGCCAGCGTCTGTTGGTACAAACAAGGCAAATTTATGATAAGCACCAGAGCTCAGGGTGTTTTCAGGCGCTACGAAAACAGCCTTGTCAGAATAGTAAACTTTGGAAGTGATATCGGTACCACGCTTGGTTTTTATAAAAAAAAGTGGTTTACAAGCGCCGAACTGAGTTTTGACAAGGCAATAGTAAATCATTTCAAGCACACCGACGAATACAAAGCCATGTATCCGAAAGTTCGTAATGGGTGGTTCGAACCATCCGCAGGAGGTATTTTTTATTATGGATTACAGGGCGGTTATTCTTGGAAAAATCGGGACATAACATTACGAATTGGAAAAACGATCACACAGGATTTTAAAACGACACCTTTCCTTCCTTTATATTTTCAATTCAGTTACCAGGTAAAGTTTCCGGAATAATCATTAACAGATATTAATAAAGTATAAAATCTATGAAAAATATTCAATCGGCTGCATGCTCGATGGTCTTTATCTTCCTTTTTCTCCTGTCAGGTTGCAAAGATGATAACGTCACCAGCTCTTCGACCAGAGAAATAAAGTTTGAGGTGACAGGAAATTTTTCCGGGAAACTTCAAACAACCTATATAAACAAAACAGGCGGTGGCACCACAGAAAGCATTTCACTATTACCCTGGAACAGAAGCATTGTATACGATAATAATGTGCCATCAACCTCAATAATTATCGCAGGGACGGGAGGAGTATCCGGCCAATCGATTACAATCCGGATAACATCCGGTACGAAACAAATTTCAAACACATCGGGCGTTGCATCTGCA
>JBGALL010000121.1:0-3331 GCA_044223895.1 Candidatus Woesebacteria bacterium | reverse complement strand
ATACCTACTAAAACCTTGTATAAATCTTCCATTAACGGAGGTTCTTGTAACTGGGTGTCAGGATCAGGAGTAATCCCTTTTTGTTTATAGGTTAAGATCAGTGCCTGATCCAACATAGCATCTTCGGTAGGAGTGAGGACCCCCATAACTACTCGGAAAAATCCATGAAGTGAAAGAACTTTTTGATTTAATTCACTTTCACCACTATCTTTGAGCAAAGCTAAATCAAAGGGCTTTATTTTGGTAGTACTATTGAAGCTAAAATGAATATATTCGCCTCCTAGAGTATACGTTAATGCCTCATATTCATTTTCTGGATCAATGATAATTACTTCGGTATCAAACATCAGACTTCTAATAATTTCCAATTTCACCATATAACTCTTACCAGAACCTGATTTTCCAAAGACGACAGTATTAGCATTTTCTAAATTGAACCGATCAAATATAACCAAACTATCGTTGTGTTCGTTGATTCCATAGAGAATTCCTTCATTAGCTGTTAGTTCAGATGTAGTAAAAGGAAAGGTTGTTGCCAAAGAAGTAGTATCCATATTCCTGGTTACCACCAGACGATCTTGACCCATTGGTAAGGTTGTTTTAAAAGCTTCCTCCATCTGTAGTATGGCGCGTTTACTAACAATTAACAGAGAACCTAAGGTCGATTCGACTTGGCGAGCTGTTTTGTCGAGATCCTCTTTGCTTTTTGCTGGAATGGTGACATACAAACCAAATTGGAAAAAGCGTTCTGCCCCTTTGGCCAACTCTTGTTGGAGCGCCAAGGCATCTTCTAAAGCAACTTGAACAGAAGGCTCGATTACACGGCCACGTTTCATATCAGATTGAATAGTTGCTTCCATTTCTCCAACTTTTCTCCGTAAATTCTCGAGAATTTCTGCTGACTGAGACGGATAAATAAACATAGAAATATCTAATGTATGGTCAAAAGAGATGAGAGGCTCTAACCAATTCGCAGTAACGAAACGTGGATACCCAGCCACAAATAAGGTTCTAAAATATCGATCTCCGATTTTTAAATAATCGAAATCTACTTCTACCGCAGGTGGAGCAATAACATCCCTGGTCAATAAGGGACCAGTGTTGGTATGTTTGACCGGAGTGTTCTCCGGCATAGGGTTTAAAAATTTTTGAAATGCAGTTTGCCAGGTCATAAACTGAAAATTATTGTTTTGGATCTGTTGATTCTTCTTTCTCTATATGTAACTGACTAATTGTAGACTGATCAGGAAGAGGAGTACCAGGATTGTAAATTGTAAAAAAGAATCGAATCAATTGTTCGTTGGTCATCTGTTCGGTTTTTAAGCCCAAACGACCCATCAGACGAATTAACTGATCTCTCTTGGGAGCTAAGACAGTAAAAGCACGGTCAAAAATATATTGTTTAGGGTAGGGAAGACCTTTCGCTTTACTTCCAAATAATACAGAAGGAGCTGCGCCGATTTCTAAACTTGAGAAAGGAATAACCAAATAAAATTTCTTATCCAAAACATTTCGTTCTTTTACCATTTGTGCTACGAATAACCGATAGGAATGAATACTGGCTTGAAGTTTGGGATTCATTTGTTTCTTTTCTTGATCCTCTAGCTGATGAAGATATGAGGTAATATCTTTTTGTTGAGTACGGATAAGTAGTTGAATAGGAAAAGACAGTGAATTAAGCAATCCTGCATACGCGTATATAAGTGACTCCTGCTCCTTCTCTGACAGAAGTCCAAAGTTTACCGCAGAAGTAGATAACACCATTGAACAAGAACCATCAGTGAACATCACAATATCTCGATCGACATCTTCAATTTCCACGAATTGTTGAGTGGAAGAACGAATAGGAATGATTGTTTGAGTCATGATAATGAATCATTAACCTTGTTTGCCAAACAAAGCATCTGCTAGTTTTTGACGATCTAAATCTTGTTTTGTTTTTGCGACAATTGAGACCGGAGGTACTTCTGTCCCATTCAAGGTAATTGAAACTGGTTGAAAGAAAAAGGTACCTTTAGGATCCTCAACCTCTATAGAATATGTTCCATTCGGAAGTGGCGTGGAGGCTGCGAATTGGCCAGTTTTATTAGTCTTTAGTGCTCGTAAAGGAATTTCATCTTTGTCTTTTACCGTTACCAGAATACTATTGAGCAACTCTCCTGTGTGTTGACGAACAACACCGGATATAACGTTCGCAGATGTCCTGGTCATAAATGTAGGGGAAGGCTTACTCACCTGCTGAGGTAACGGAGCTGGTGGTGTTGGCTGAGAAGGGGCTTGTTGTGCTAGTAACATTTTTTTAATAGATGCAAGTTCTTCCTCCAAACGCTTTTTATCTTGTAGTGCCTCATCGAGTTTTAATTGGAGAGCAGAGTCCTGTGGAGGCTCTTCTCTCTTTGGTGATTGAGGTGGTGGAGGCTGAACCTGCTGTGCCGGCGGCTGTTGTTGGGGGGCAGGAGGAGCAACTTTTATCTGAACCGGAGCTGGTTGATGGACTGGTTGTGTCTGTTGTTGCTGAGGAATGTGGGCTGGTTTTGGTTGGGAAACAGTTGCGGGGTGCGCTATCGGTTGAGAAACAGCTGGAATAGTGACGTGCTTGGGCTGAGTAATAGATTTTTTTGCAAAAAAGGTTTCCCATATGTTTTTAGCACCTGCGGACGAATTTTTCGTAGGAAGTGTTGCTGTTGTCGCTTTTCCCGCTACAGGCAAGGGCAAGGTAGGAAGAATTGAGGCTAGACCTGTAGCAACTGGTTTTTCAGAAGGAAGATCTCTTTGCCAAATATACAAGGTAGGACTATAGATACTTTTTATAAACGAAACAAACCAAACATCCATGGGACGTTCTTCAACGGGCACGAAAGCAAAGCCAACTCCACCCAACGCACAAATAGCTGTTAATGGCCACGTAAAGAAGAAGGGAAGAGGCAGATGATAGGCAATGTAAGCCAGAATAAGACCAGCGGCCAGATACCCGAATTGTTTCAGGGTCATGTCACCTATAAGTCTAAATTGAAAAGAAGTAACGTTCTGTGGAACAGGATGTTGCTCTAACATGGTTATTCCATTGTAGAAAGAAATGCGTGAAAGCGCAATGAAAACGTCTCGTCTGAATCGTGAAAAGTAGTAATGGTTTTCACGAAAAAGCACCCCATCAATAAAAGTTAAGAATATCTCTAGACTTATGATAAGATAAAAGCGATGGAATCAGCTTTTACTCTCCTAGAAGTCAGGAATAGCCGAGATAGTGAAGAGACCCCTCAAGCAATGGAACAGGTTTTTGCTGCTCTTGGATCTTCGGGGCACCATCCCGGACTGTTACGAAGAATTTTTG
>JBGALL010000120.1:0-3586 GCA_044223895.1 Candidatus Woesebacteria bacterium | reverse complement strand
AAAACGACAAGGGGATGAAGAACCGCTTCCGTATTGTAGGTGGTGAAGAACTGATCGAGCAAAAGATTATATCTCCATGGACTCGCCTATGGCACAAGCACTATTAAAAAAAGAAGTGGGTGACGAAGTCATTGTGAAAACACCTGCCAGAATTTTGTGTGGCGCATCACTAAGATTGAATACCAAAAATAAAATTTCGTCCGCGCACAAAACCGCTTTATCGATTTGTCGACACGTGCATTCCTTCACTTGGTACGGCTTGCCACGATCCATACCTTGGTCACATGATATCTCAATTTGCAGTGGAATCAGATTCATGAAACTCGACTTCCTGATCAAATCCGTCTGACGCGGAATATTCACGCATTACTTTTTGAAGCTCTCCGGATTTACTGATCTCCTGAAGGCCATCTTTGTGCAGGGAATACATCATATCGTAAAACCCATCTTTGGGATCGAGTTTGGTGATCATGCCGTTGTAACTAAAAGAACTGTACGACACCCACAAAGAGTCACCTTCTACTTTTCGCACTTTCATCAGGTAATACTTATACGGACCTGTTTCTTTTTCATTTTTCAAAAAATAAATGTCACCTGTTTTCGGATCATTGAGATAGGCTTTTTCCTTTTCACCGTTTTGTATTCCCTGATAGGTAAAGAAGGCGATCGCTAGCAGAATCAACGCTAACCCGGAAAACAGATACTTCGGAATCGGCACCGCAGCTTTCAGTTGTTGAATGGCACCTTTCGTTCCCAGCTCAATATTATTTTCCTCCGTCTCATGCTTACAATTTGTGCAGACAATAACAGCCGTTTTCTTATAAGGAAACACCGGTATCCAAAAGATGTGCACATACTTAGAGAAAATGACAATCACCGATTGCTTTTGCTGTCAATTAGGACACTCATAATTTTCTAAAGGAGCCTGCTTAATATTCTTTGCGTTCCAGCCGTAAACAATCATGGTATTTTAGGTTTAGCGAGAACAAGATACTAGAAAGAAATAGTATGATCCAAGCAGAGATCAAACACTTCTTTACGTACCGATAATTTCTTTGGGCGGCAGCCGGGCTATACACTACAAGTCCTCGCGCCAGCATGCTTCCGCGTAGCTCCTGTTTATCCCGAGCGAAGCCTCGGGAGGCTTTTCGTTTCTATCCCTGCCGCGGGCGCAGTGCGTTGTATCACATGGCAGTGATTGATTAAAACAAAACCTTGGCACAGGGGGCTTCGCAGAAATTCCGACACTAATTCCAAAAGGCAGGAAGCGATTGCCTCTATGTGAATAACGAATGTAATTAGGTGGTTTGCTATTTTTCGCCATGACAGGACCGAACTGGAAAAAATGGAATGCTTTCAGCCTTGTCAGATGATACCACCTGATAAGGCTAAATATATTCATTCAGAACTCAACGTGAGTCTTCTTTATCCAACCGATTTCATCCTCGCTATATTTCACTTTCAACCAATTCGCATTTTCCTCCAAGATTATAACCACTTGCTCCATCTGTAATTTCCCTATTACTTTCCCTTTAGGATTAGAATAGATGTTGCAATAAGATGATTTGATGGCTCGAACCTTTAAATTAAGATATTCAAAAATGTAGTCTCTCTTGTCAAGCCTTCCGCGTTTGAATAGTTTATCTAATGCCTCGTAGGGTAACTCTCGCATTTTGGTATATTCCACTAACCGACCTCCATTTATTGACATTAACTCTCCATCGCATTCAAAATAGTTCGGTATT
This sequence comes from Candidatus Woesebacteria bacterium, assembly GCA_044223895.1. Taxonomy (GTDB): domain Bacteria; phylum Patescibacteriota; class Microgenomatia; order UBA10105; family UBA927; genus CAKZSU01. Next base: position 1,841 of record JBGALL010000120.1, on the reverse strand, counting down.
ATACAATAGTCAATTTTTACCCATCCATCTCTACTAATATGATCCTCATCAATAATTAAAGTGTAGTACTTTCCTTCTTGATTTAAAATTTTGATATTGATCGAATCTATTTCTCCACGTTTATAATTTTGAAATCCCTCGATAGACTCATTTAAGTAAAAGTCTGATACACTTGATTGATTTGCAAAAGAGATGCCAAGAGATTTAGTTCCCTTGGTAATTTTATACAAGCACTCAGTTTCTGAATTCAGTACACCCGCCCATATACCTTGTATTAAGTTAAAATTGTTCGATGAATTAGTTTGAGATTTTCCTATTACGTACGACATCAATAAGAAAAGAAATAAGATGTATTTTGTCATACTAGCGAATATTTTTATATGCTGATTTCGTATATAATTTTCTGTGTTCTGCCCCAGTAGGAGGATTAGTCCCATTTACAATACTACCAACATCATTTATATCATTGTCCGTCACAGCTTCCGCTTCTGCATTAAGGTTTTTTAACTTCCAATACACCATGGAAGCTTTAATGGCTATTTCAACATTGGTTTCTAAAAGAGTAATATCTTTTCCATGAAATTCTTTCTTATCATTGGGGTACAATTTATTCCATTCTTCACTGACTTCCCTATACCCACCTTTTCCGGTTATATGTATGAACCCTTTTCCTAAATAAGTAGACCCATCTTTTGAGGCTACATTCCCGTTCTCCATTCGACAAGCGTAAGTCACATCAAAAAGAGCAGATGAGCGAATATACTTAGCTTTAACTTTTAATATACCATTATTGTATTCAGCATCTTTTACTTCTTGTTCGATATTTTCTGTGGTCACATCTGTTCTTGTTTTATAGATAAGAATTTTGCTTTTCTTACCATCAATCAAGACTTCTAAAGTATCGCTTTTTGTCGCAGCATACGCATTTATAATTTCTGAATCATTTTTTAAAGGAAAAACTGCATTACCTCGGTCAATTTTTTTACCATCGCATTTATTTTCATCGTAGTTGATCGAACTATATTTGTAGACGTAACTATTTGAATCCAACCCAACGATTTCAAACAAATGACCATATTTAACAAATGGAAATATTTTTAAAATTGTCCTTGGCGTGTACAGGTAACTTTCTTTAAGCTGTTTCAATCCTCCGGTTTCTGCTCCAATTTGCCCTATAAAATGTGCCATACGTTCTGGTGTGCTTATATCAAAAGCAGCGCTATATTCATTAACTGCTTTAACTACTTCTCCTATTCGCTTATCATCTGTTGTCGGGAAAATAGCTTTCAACTGCTTGCTGGTTATTTCTAATTTCTTATTACGGACAATAAAGTTAAGAACGTAATCTTTCTTTGAGACTTTGCAGACTAACTTATACTTGCCTTGAGGTATAGAGTCAAAATTTATTTCTTCTACTTGATTGTAGACTAATGTGTCATATCCTGTTTTTGGATAGTTAATGATAGAGTTTTTAGAGCTCGTAATGCAAGTTAACTGATACAGAACTTTAGTTTTAGTGGTGTCAGCTATCTCAAATTTCAATTTGATCTGTTTAGTACTGGATTCATTGACATAAACTTTACCCTCCGTTAAAGTGGTATTTGATATTGTTACTACCAATTTGCCAGTGGTTTTCTTCGCCACCATCGCTCCCCCTTCATCCCCCTCAAACAACCCCAGCACCGCTGCGGGATCGTGAATCAAATCCCATTGGTATTTGTGGAGGGTGATGCCGTTGGGTTGGTAGTCCATCAGGTTGTCGGTGGAAGATTTTGCGAGGGTGTTGTAGGTGTCGAAGGTGTGCTCGAGGCGGAAGGCTCCGTGACCAATCTCGTGAGCAA
>JBGALL010000119.1:0-3366 GCA_044223895.1 Candidatus Woesebacteria bacterium | reverse complement strand
CATATTACCGTAGCCATCTGTCCAAGCAATTCTATTGGCTGGTACATCGGGAATAGTAGCAATATCCATAGTTTCACCGATGAATTCTTTTTTCCCATTGAGTATTCCTATCACTGCTTCTGGATAGAAATCCCGTGATCTAAATTGAGAACCTTTATTGGCGACGTTTACAACATATAAATCCTGAATAAAGGGTTTTAAAAATGAGAAACAATAGCCTGCATTTACCCCTACAACGTTCACACCATTTTTCAGTTTGGCGTAGACAAGTTTTTCCCCTTCATTTCTATCCCGACCTACTTTGTTATCTTTACGGGGAGCTGTATTGGTATAAATCATCATGTCTTTGAGGGGATTTACGATGGCGTATTGTGCTGTCAGAAACCCAGTAGCTATAGTCGAAAAAGGAGGTACACTGGTGGGATAAACACTTATATCAGGCTGCAAAAGGTTCAGTTTTTGAACAACTTCTCCAAATGCTAAATCATTCACACCATAGTCAGCAATAAGATGGACAAACATAGATATTTCCTCCGTGAAGGTCAATTATATCAAATTATTAGTTTAGGAGCCAGATTGGTGTTGAAGTTGAAATTTAGCCATATATTTTAGAATTCTATGGTAGAACAATGGACCTGAATGATCCTTGAGCCGTTGTGGATCCAAAAGTTCTTGAATATTTCCTGGTTGAAGGCCATATTCCTTAGTAAATTTCTGAAGTCGTTCTTCGGAAGCAAGGTAATACTGTACCAAACCAGCATATGGAATTGAGGTATTTTGGGAAATTTTAACTGAAATTCCGCTGATTTCGAAGGATCTCTCATCAATAATTCCTTTCATTGGAAATTCCGGGTGTGCTTGCCAAGTAAGTGCTTGTCCTTCCATTGCAAGTGAGAGAATTTGTGCTGACGGCTTGCCCTCAGCATTTAAGGTTAATACTATTGCATTATCAACGTCTATGTAGGTAGATCGATATTCATTGACGTGCACAACTACCACCGAATTACCCATGTCTTGAAAAATAGGGTGAAGTTGTCCTTCAGGGGTAATTTGTTCTACCTGAGATCCTATCTCAAAAGATCCTTGATCAAAGTTTGCACTGTTTGTAACAGGCGAATTCATTTCGTTAATCAGTTGATGGCCTAAACAAATTCCTGTTAAGGGAGTTCCTTGTTTTGCCTGTGCTTCAACGGCCTTGATGACTGGTGTATAAATTTTTTCTTGTGGGTGTCCTGGTCCACCTCCGAGGATAATACCTACTTTATGGTCTAAATGAGTAGCTAGTCTGTTTTGCATTTCTGAAGATATGGTTCCGTCTTCGTTCACATAAACGACGTTATCAGGATGGGTATCAATATATAATTTATGAAGAGGATCTATCCTGTCGTGTGGCGAAAGGATGTGCAGTTGTTGGTATAAATTTTGATTTTTTACATTCTGAGGAATACTATTCTCGACTGAAAGTCCAGTTAATGTACCTCGAAAAACAAGATGAACTACCCCATCTAGTCCTTGTCGTTCCAATTCTTGTAAATCAGTCAACAGACCGATGGAGTCATCCTCAGAAACTCTGGGAAGCCTTTGGTTCTCAAACAAATTCACAGGCTGTCTGATGACAGACTCCTTAGAAAATTGAACAGGGACTGAGACAGACTCTTGTATAGACATAGTCTTTTATGAGTCTGATTATACATCGCCTGACTGCAAAAGACAAAACTATAGGTTATATTAGGTCGTAACCACCCTTTTCCCACTGGTTAAGGTAAGAATCTTGTTCTTTGGTAAGTTTGTCTATGGAAATTCCCATAGTTTCAAGCTTAAGTTGGGCAATCCATTCATCAATTTCTTTCGGCATATTATAAACTTGATTATTTAATTTCCCTTTCTGTTTGACCAGATATTCAGCTGCCAATGCTTGATTGGCAAAACTCATATCCATTACAGCAGGTGGATGTCCTTCTGCTGCAGCTAGATTTGCAAGCCTGCCTTCTCCTACTAAATATATTTTTCTACCGTCTTTTAACGCATATTCATCGAGTGAATGTCTAATTCTGGTTTTCTTCTTGGTCATAGCGTCTAAAGCATTCAAATTAATTTCCACATTGAAATGACCTGAGTTTCCAATAATAGCGCCATCTTTTAGGACTTTGAGGTCTTGTTCATCAACAACATGCATTCCTCCAGTGACAGTTATGAGGAAATCAGCTATTTTACAGGCTTCTTTGATGGGCATTACTCGATATCCGTCCATGACTGCTTCCAGGGCACTTACAGGATTTACCTCACAAACGATGACATCACATCCCATTCCTTTTGCTCTCAGAGCCACGCCTTTACCACACCACCCATATCCAATAACTACAAAGGTTTTCCCAGCCAACAACATATTTGTTGCTCGTAGAATTCCATCTATTGTCGATTGACCTGTACCGTAACGATTATCAAACAAATGTTTTGTTTGTGCATCATTAACCCCAATAATTGGAAATTTCAGTAAACCAGCACTTTCTAAACTACGAAATCTGTGAAGTCCAGTTGTAGTCTCTTCTGTCCCTCCTAGCATCTTTTTAGCTAATTCAGGATGTTTTTTATAAATAACTGAAACGAATTCTGCGCCATCGTCAATAGCTATATCTGGTTGTCTATCAATAGCAAAAGCGACATTCTTTTTATTGGTCTCACGGTCAATATTTCTAGCTCCGAAGGTCATAACGTTATAATCTACCACTAATGACGCAGCGACATCGTCTTGGGTACTGACTGGATTTCCAGAATGAGCAAGTACATCAGCTCCCCCTGCTTGTAATGTGCGAATTAGATTTGCTGTTTCCGCAGTAAGGTGACAAGAGATATCAATACGTAAACCTTGTAACGGTTTTTGCTTACTAAATCGTTCACGAATTTTATTTAAGACTAACATTTGACTATCTGCCCAAATAATTCGTTGATTCCCCTCTTTAGCAAGAGATAAATCCTTAACATAATGCGGTACATGTTTCATACATGCTCCTTTCTATTGAGATCAATAATAGATTTTACTTTTTTATAAATTGTTTCCGCTTGTTTTGAATTTTGAGCGATGCAAACCATATCAAATCTGCCTGCATCTATAAGTGCTCCCGTGTTGTAAATAATAATCCCTTGGTTGGTTTTGTTCATTGGATAAAGGAATTCAGATACTATTTTTTGGACCTGGTTAAAACTATATCCTTTCCAATTCGGAACGGTAAAATCGCTGGCAATATATGAGACATCTTTCAATGTGCCGTTATTCAATTTTTCTGCAATAATCCGTGGATAAAATGTTCCTGGTTTGCGGACATTTGCCTCTACCCAATATATTTTCCCTGTACTTGTGATAATAGT
>JBGALL010000118.1:0-3368 GCA_044223895.1 Candidatus Woesebacteria bacterium | reverse complement strand
AAAGCTACTGATCATCTAGGAGAATCGAGAACTTTATTCATCAAAAGCCTGAAAATAATAAGTATTGTCAGTGTAGTTGGTTTTATATTGTACTTGCCAGTTATCCCTTTATTACAAAACTTACTTCATATAAGATCATTCGATAGTTTTTTATATTTGTATTTTATTATTGTTGGATCTTTTTTAGTAACCTGTTGTGGTGGATTATTAAATGGGTATCAGAAATTTTTTGCATCGAATATAACGCTTATCATTCTTACAGGTGCCAGAGTTATCTCTGGACTCCTGTTTGCATCTATAAGTGTCTCTTTATCTATATTGGGAAATGCGGTATCTAATGCGATCTCCTTAATCTTTTTCTTCTTTTCCATAAAATTTGTGTTGAAAGCAAAACCTGAAAAAATTCGTATAAAAAAATCAGATATTTGGAAATTTGCAGTGCCAACTTTTTTATCAACCTTAGGAATGACAGCTTTTTTCAATATGGATGTGGTTTTAGTAAAACATTTTTTTGACGCAACCCAATCCGGCATTTATGCATCATTAACAATTTTTGGAAAAATAATTTTCTTCGCGGCATCACCAGTTATGATCGTGATTTTCCCGATGATAATTGAACGGAAAGAACAAAAAAAGGATTTCCAAACGCTATTTCTACTCGGAGCTCTTGCCGTGGGGATAATGAGTGCGGGTATTGTTGCAGCATACTTTATCTCAGCGGCATTTGTAACCAAGTTATTATTCGGCGAGAAATTTAGTAGTGCTGCTCCATATTTAGGGATATATGGTATTTTTATGGCCCTAGTAACTGCGGTAAATTACCTGATGACTGTATGTCTGGCTGTAAACAAAACGAAAGCAGGAATACTGGTCTTATCTTTTTCAATTATCGAGAGTGTTGTCATATTATTTTTTCACTCGTCGCTTACACAAGTTATCACTGGAATAAGTATTGTTACAGGCTTACTGATGGGACTTCTTTTGATATACTACGTTCATGAACCGCGAAATACCTAAATTCTTGTCGATTATTATTCCCGTTCATCGCCAACAATCTACAATTAAAAGAAATTTGGAATCAATTATAGGTGAATTGGATTTGCTTAATGTCCCCTACGAAATTATTGTAGTCATTGATGGAGACGTTGATAAAAGTGAAGCAGAAGCAACAAAAGTTAAATCCTCAAAATTAAAAATTGTCGGCTATCAGTCTAATAAAGGAAAAGGATATGCTGTCCGATATGGAATGGCTAGAGCAAAAGGTGATGTTATTGGGTTCATCGATGCTGGTGGGGAAATCCGTGAATCGGGAATTACCATGTTGGTTGAGCATATGCGTTGGTATAACGCTGACATAGTTATTGGAAGTAAAAGACATCCAGCATCAAAAATTGCTTATCCCTGGTATAGGAAAATATTATCAATAGGATATCAGATCCTCATTCGAATGCTTTTTGGTTTGAATGTCAGTGATACGCAGGTAGGAATAAAGATGTACAAACGAAAAGTTCTAGAGGATGTATTGCCGAGATTGCTTGTTAAAGAATTTGCTTTTGACATCGAAATTCTTGCTGTCGCAAAACACTTAGGATACGACCGAATGTATGAATCTCCAATAGAATTAGACTTTCAACAAGTAACTTCAAATATTAATAGAAAACGAATATTGCAAACAGTATATGCAATGATGCGTGACACCTTGGCAGTCTATTATCGCCTGAGAATCCTTAAATATTATGACAACGGAAGTCATCGAGCTTGGAGATATGATCCTGAATTAAATTTTAGAGTAAATACAGGAGAGTAATGAATATACTTATTTTAAATTGGCGGGATATTCATAATCCCAAAGCTGGAGGAGCGGAAGTTGTTACCATGGAGCATGCCAAAGGATGGGTACGTCGTGGCCATGTTGTCACATGGATTACATCCTCATATCCGCATTCAAAACCTGAGGAAACTATAGATGGAGTTCATTTTAAGCGCAGAACCAATTCTTTAGGTATCTATCTGTGGGGATTTTTTTATGCCATGTTTCACGGTGGGCAATTTGATGTGATTATCGATGAAATTCATGCTATTCCATTTTTGACTCCTTTTGCCACTCGGACCAAGAAAATTGCTTTTATTCATGAAATTGCAGGAGATATATGGGACTATATGGCTCCTTTTCCGCTAAACAAAATTGGACAATTCCTAGAAAAAATCTATCTTCCTATATACCGGCAGATTCCTTTCTGGACCGACGCAAATTCAACAATCGAAGAACTAGTAGAACTGGGTATTCCTCATAAAAACTGTACAGCTATAGCCTGTCCAATCAGTAGTCCTATTCCCGATAAATGGAAAGAAAAAGAGGCTAAGCCAGTGTTCCTTTTTGTTAGTCGGGTAGTAGCTATGAAAGGAATCGAAGAAGTTATCAAAGCATTTGGATTTATTAGAAAAGAATTGCCTGATTCTGAATTATGGATTGTCGGTGGTGGAGAAAAAAGCTATATTCAGTCGTTAAAAGATCTTATAGACGAGCTACGGTTAACTAACCAGGTAGTTTTTTATGATAGAGTTTCAGAAGAAAAAAAATTGTTACTTATGGAACGTGCCCATTTACTCTTGCACGCATCTGTCAAGGAAGGATGGGGTTTAGTAGTGTTAGAAGCTGCCAGTAGAGGAACCCCCTCAGTAGTTTATAATGTACCCGGGTTAAAAGATGTGGTAAAGAATAATAAAACTGGCATTGTTCTGGAACGAAATTCGCCTCATGAATTAGCAGCTCAAGCGGTTAAACTTTTTCATGATAAAAAACGCTATAAAACATATCAACTGGAAGGAAAAAAATGGGTGAGTTCGTTAACCTGGGATAAAGTTATCGATCAAAGTGAACAGTTATTGAAAGATAGTATTGGAGGTTGAAGTGAAATTATTTACACGATTATCTATTATAAGTTTGTTTGCGATTCTTGTTTTAGGATTTATTTTACGTTCCCATAATTACACAACCTGGCCACGAGAGGGAGCAACCTTTGATGAATATGCCTGGACCTGGTTAGGAATGAGTATTATAGATACTGGAATTCCCACGTCTTGGTCGCCCCATGCTCAGTATAAAACTCGTACTTATTTTAAAAATACTCAGGGGGCAAGTTTCTTTTTGGTGACACCTTATCTAGAACATCCACCGCTATTTGGTCTAGTATCAGGAGTGTACGCAAAATCTGTTGGTTTACGAGAATTTAATGATGTGACTGTTCAAAAAATTCGACCTCTGGGGGTGTTGTTGGGAATGCTTTCGATAGTTGCTGTATATTTACTAGCTGCACAGGTATCAGGATACAAAACAGGTCTACTAGCCTCATTTCTCTATGCAATTA
>JBGALL010000019.1:0-26666 GCA_044223895.1 Candidatus Woesebacteria bacterium | reverse complement strand
TAAGACGAAAAATAAAATTTGGTGAATTGCGGAAACCAACTCTTTACGAAATTTAACTTTATCATCGTCGGTTGATAACCGAGCTAACGTAGGAAGTGCAGCTTGAGCTACCGTGATACCAAATAAGCCAATAGGAACTTGTTGGAGATGTTGAGCAAAACTAAAAATTGTTACCATCTTACTTCCTAATAAGCTTGCCAACGCCAAATCTGTCGTTGAGTCGATCTGAGCTACACCCAATCCAATAGTCCTGGGGATCATTAGTTTTACAATTTCTTTTACTCCCTCAAAATCTTTTTCGAAACTTAAGGAATGATGATAGTGGAGATGAAGAAGAATCGGTATTTGAATAAGTAGGAAAAAGAAAGCTCCGCAAATCACTCCTACTACAGGAGCCCATAATCCTAGTGTAGGAGCCAAGAAAAAAATACCTAAGATTGTTCCCAGATTATAAAGTACTGGCCCTAGAGATGGGACAAAGAAAAGTTGATAGGACTGAAGCATACCTGTCAAAAAATTCCCTATAACTAAAGGAAATACCTGAAAAATGATTAAAATGCGAGTAAAGTCTGCCATGATAGCATGTTGTTCAGGTGAAAACCCTGGAGCTAAGAGGTAACTGATTTCTTTAGCAAAAATAAGTATTGGGATAGAAACAATGGCAAAGGCTATTCCAGCGTAATTAATGACGATAGAAGCCATCTTTCGAGCGTGATCCTCTCCTCTAGTGGTCAACATACGAGTAAAAACTGGGATAAATGCTGTAGTGAGCACGCCGGTTACTAATAGGTCAAACATCATGTTGGGTAGTCTGAAAGCAGCAAAATATAAGCCGAGGAGTTCGGGAGAGTAAGTAGCAGCTAATAAACGATCTCTGACCAGTCCTAGTAACCCGGAAAGGATCACCGCGAACATCAAAATAATTGCTGCACTACTAATAGATGCTTGTTTTTTTACAAATAATCGCTTGAGGAAAAACATGATTAAAAAAGGACTGTTATAAATTATAGTTCAGAGGGCATTGACGATCTATAGGCAAACCTTGTACAATACGCTTCATGCCGCTTACAAAACAAGCTATCAAAAAAATGCACCATGATCGTAAAGTTACCGTTGCTAACGGGCTCAAAGAGCTGGCTTTAAGAAAAGCAATGAAACTTCACAGAAAAGCTCCAACAGCAAAGACTCTCCAAGCTGTTTTTTCGTTATTAGATAAAAATGTCAAAACTAATATCGTTCACAAGAATAAGGCTTCTAGACTAAAGTCACGTCTCTCTAAATTAGTAGCAGCTAAATAAGTTTCACCTTCTACTTCTCACTCTCCCCTTTTTATGGTTATACTAGTATCATGCCACCATCTTCTGCCCAACCTATCTCGGTCAATTTATTAGAACATGACGATTGGGATGATTCTGTTGTAAGTCGACTTATCTCATGGGCCGTCACCTATGGCCGTTATATCATGATTGGTACAGAAATAGTTGTGCTATTAGCATTTATTTCTCGTTTTAGTCTAGATCGGAAATTGACCGACCTTCGTGAAGGTATCAGCCAAAAACAAATAATCCTCAAAGCCAATCAGGAATTTGAATTAGAGTTTAAAAAAACCCAAAAAAAACTAGATACTGTTCGATCTTTTCTTAACACTCAAGCACAAACTGGGAATACGCTCTTTCTTCTCCAGTCGTTATTACCAACTGATGTCTATTTAACTGAATTTCAATTAAATCAAAATAAATTGATGTTCGCGGCTATTGCTGGGACAACACAGAGCTTCTCTCAATTTCTTTCATTAATCTCGGCTCAAAAAGATTTTAAAGATGTAGAGCTAACCGATATTCGAAAAAGCGCCCTAAAAGGGATTGAATTTCGTATGACTCTTAATGTTGGTGAAACACCCAAAATTCCTAAACAATGAACAATCAACCATCCCAAAAAAATCCATCGGAATTATTTCGGAAATATTATCGACCTCTAGAGCCGATTCTCCAAAAACCTAAAAATCGCGTTTATACAACGACGGTACTGTCGTTTCTGACTGTGTCGTTGTTTATATGGTATGCAATTCGTCCTACTATTCAGACTATTCTTTCATTACGAAGAGAAATTAGAGACAGCACAGCAGTAAATGAACAAATGGAGACCAAAATCGGTGCCCTTGTGGAAGCACAAGCAACCTATCAACAAATAGTTCCTCGGCTTGGATTAATAAAGGAAGCTGTCCCAGAAACACCAGAAATGATTGAACTCATGGTTCAACTTAGGAATTTAGCCAATAGTGTTGATGCTACAGTTTCAGGCGCAACTTTAGCGACAGTCCCGCTCACAGTAGAAAAAGGTAAAGCTGCAACTCCACCCCCAGCAACAACGACTCCAGCAACCTCTGCGAATTCTGCTCAAAACCCTTCTACATTGTCGACTCCTTTGACAGTTACTGTAGAAGGGACATATGAAAGTATTAAGGCATTTATTCAAGGAATATATGCATTACGGAGGATTGTAACCATTACAGATTTAACGCTTATTCCACGAGTATCAGAAGTAGGAGCAGTCAAAGTTGAATCATTGGTAATGACGGTAAAGCTAAACGCATATTCAGCAAGTGAATAAGGAGGCTCATGTATCGAGAAGATAGTGATCGAGATCTATTACTAGTATCTATTTTTACATTTCTTACCGTATGTTCTTGGGTATTTTTTGAACTAATAAAAACGGCAAAGACATCTACCGTTCAAAATAGTACTCAGCAAGTTATCCAACCGTTGAACCCAAAACTAGATACTGGCATACTGGATATATTAGAGGGTAGAAAAAGTTATTGATATTGTAAACGAATTTATGAAGAGAGAATTTAAAATTCCAACAGTTTTAGCACTTCTCCTATTAGTTGGCTTATTAGGAGGGATAACTGTATTTACTAATTATTTTTTAAGTGGAAGTAGTTTTGCACAAGCCACATCGATACCGCAACATATTGTTGCAACAACGATTACAGATACAGGCTTCACAGTTTCCTGGGAAACAGACAAGCCTACCCTTTCAGCATTGACAGTTATTGATTCTACAGGACAAAAGCAAACTTTTTTTGATGAACGTCATGGTGTTGGGGATACGCAAAAATATACAACAACGAATATTTCAGTTAAAGGTTTATCACCAGATAGTGATTACAAGATAGAACTCCTGACAAATGGAAAGGTCTACATTCCTCCTTCTGCAACTATTCATACAGGGATGAAACTATCTACAGACACGAATGGTATGGCTCCTGTATATGGATCAGTAATGACAAAACAAAATACCCCAGCAGAAGGAGCGTTAGTTTTTTTGACACTTGGTGAAAATAGTCAGATTCTATCTACATTAGTAAAACCCTCAGGATCATGGATTATTCCTCTTAACTTATTACGAAACAAAGAACTAACCAGTTTAATCAAAAAGAATGATGAACGACAGCAGATTTCTATAACAATTCGTTTAAATGGAGAAGAAACAACCATACTGACTGATACCTTTAACGCGTCACCCATACCCAATGTTATCTTGGGCAGCATCTATGATTTTAGAGGGCAACAGGCGAAGAAAAAAACAGACCCTCGTCAACAAAACTTGACTAATTCATTTTCTACCGTGCTTGGAGTTCAAACAGACCAGAAGCAGGATGAACAGTTGGTTCAACTGATAAGTCCTCCTGAGGGAGCACATATTCCAGGAGACATCCCATTGTTTTCTGGACGCGGTGTTCCTGGTAATTTAGTTACCTTGATATTAGGTATAAAAAATATTCAGACACAAACTACCAAAGTAGCTTCTGATGGAACCTGGCGATTTTCTCCTCAAAAGCCTTTAGGGATTGGACCCCAACGAGTTACCATGACAACACTCGATCAAAATAAAAAGCCTGTTGCAGTGACGCATCTGTTTGAAATTATGAAGAGTGGAACTCAGGTATTAGGTGATGCCACACCATCCGCTACGATTGCCACAACACCCACAAAAATCCCTACACCTTTACCAACGAGTGTAACCCCGATTCCTACTCTTGAAGTCACTCCGACAATTCTCCCTTCTCCTACCCCCACAATACCGAACACAGCTACCACCTTGCCTACTAATATGTTACTACTTGTAGGCATAGTATTATTATTTACAGGCCTTATTGTTATTGCTATATAAATTTATGAGCGACCCAGACGAATTGGTAAACAATGACTCCAGAGAAAACGCCCAAGAGTTCACTACCCCGTCAAGTGATCTTCAGCCTTTAGATCCTCCGAACAAACATGTCTTTACATCTTCAAGTTTTGTAGCGCAACTCAAACAACCAAAAGGGTTGTTTATAGCACTAATTCTTTTTTTCCTCATTTCACTTCCTCTGTTGGGTTTAGTTATCAACCAACAACGACAGATAGCTGATAATCGAACACGTGCCTATCCAGGCGATGCTTGTCTAGCAGGGAGTGCTTCTTCATGTTTAGGCAAAGTTGATGGTGATTCGTGTTTAACAACTGGTACCTGTCGTACTTCTTTTGCTAATAACTGTGACTGTATTGTTCCTCCTACCAGTACTCCTACACCAACTCCAATAAACCTTTGTGTATATCCACCCAGAGCATCAAATTCTCAAGGTTTCTGTGATCGAGCATTGATAAACCTGAAGGATCCTCTTGTAATGTACTGGCAGAATGTGTGCCAGCGGGAGCCAGTAGAGCTGGCCATTGTGTGGTTATTACTCAAGATACTCAAGGTGAGTGTGCTTGTGAACCTGGTGGCGGGGGCGGGGGAAATCCAACTAGTACGCCAACTCGTACACCTACTCCAGTTCCACCGACAAATCCACCACCAACGAACCCTCCACCTACAAACCCTCCTCCAACTGCTACTCGGATACCTACTCCTGTGCCTACGAATACACCTGTAGCAACGAATACGCCGACTAACACTCCTACCCGGACACCAACGCCTACACCCACCAATACACCAACACCAACCCCTGTTATAGGGCAATGTTTGAACATTAAATTATACAAAAATAATGTCGTGGTTATTCCCACAACCTTACAACCAGGAGATACTATTGTTATAGCAGTAGTGGGAACAAATGCGACACAAGCTCGTATTCAAATTAACAATGAAACAACCTGGAGAGTGTCCACAACCAAGAATGCTTCTGGAGAATGGATCTTTAATTACACAATTCCAACTACCGGGGTTACCTCATTAAAGATACAAGGAGAATTGTTTATTGGTGGAGTATGGCAATAATGGTATAAATAAATATATGGATCTGTTTAAAAAATATTGGTATGTTCTTCTTCTACTGTTGGGAACTGTAGGACTGGGTTTTAGTACTTTATACATAAGCTTGCAATTACAACAGAAATCGAATGTTACCAATCAAAATTCACAAGCAGCCTCAGCTGCATGCACTATAACTTTTTCACTCGTTCCAGATTCTCCAACCCCGTCTCCTACGGAAGGTCCTTCAGCAACACCAACCCGTACACCTACTCCGGTTCCTGCTTCATGCAATCAATCGTGTACGTCTGTCGCAAATTGTGCATCGGGTCTTACCTGCTATAACGGCTCGTGTAGAGCACCTTCTTGTGTGAATGAAACTGGATGTGTCTGTTCATCACCAACCCCCTCTAATACTCCTGCTCCATCTAACACGCCTATTCCATCGAACACACCTACGCCATCAGGGACACCGTCACCAACTCTCACGCCAACCTTAACAAATACCCCTAGACCGACAAACACACCGGCACCGGGAGCGTGTAATGCAGGCTGTTCCTCAAATGCGGATTGTGCAAATTCAATGATTTGTTCAAACGGTTATTGTAGAAATCCACAATGTACTGAACAACCTAATTGTGCCTGTTACTTTGTTCCTACTCCCAAGGTGCCTGTTACTGGGACTGGTACTACTATTCTGGGTATAGGCGTCATTGGCGGTGGAATTTTGCTACTTATACTAGGATTAGCTTTCTAATGTGAAAGATAGTTATCAGTAGACCGTTCATTTAAACATGAATACATCTGGTGCATCTCAAAATCAAAGAAATAATCCTTCAGAGGATGATGATTCAACTATCCCCGACCTTTCGGTTTTAATGGATACAGGAAATGACTCAACCACTACACTACCAGCTGCTCCAATAAACGCCACATCAAATTTAGATGATTCTTCCGATCCCTCTAGTCCATCAGTCCCACCTAAAAAATTAAATAAAGGTATATTAATTGCAATCTTATTATTCTTTTTTATTTCTCTACCTATTATAGGTATAGTTGTTACCCAACAGAGACAAATTGCCGATATCAGGAACCACGCTGCTTATTCTGGTCAGCCATGCTCAACGGGAGAAGTAGGGAATACAACCTGTACCGATGGATTGATTTATCAATGTAATTTAAATAATGGCACACCAATTTGGGATAGCACGGAAAGAATGTGTGACAATACTACGATACTTTGTAGTACCTCCTCTAGTAGTGATTGTTCAGGGATGGCAGATGGCGATGGCTGTGGTCCGAATTTCAGTGGCAAATGCAGGGTAACTAATACCAGCAATAATGGCTGCACCTGTGTCAATATTCCTGCAAGTTCATGTATCGGTCAGTGCACCGGAGATCCCGTTGGAACCCAATATTCCATAGGTAGAAAATGTTTAGGAAATAACGGGCAATGTTACAGTTGTAATTCACTTGGCCAATTTACTACTGTTCCCGTAAGTCAATGTACACCGCCAACTAATTTCACTTGTAAAGAAGAATGTATAAATGCAGGTTATTCTGAATCACAATGTCCAACCAGGCGTTGTGCAGATCCTACTTGTGCAGGTGGGTTTTGCCAAGAACCAGGAGGAACTTGTGGAACACTGGGGTATGTTACTACTCCCCAGGGGTGTGAATCTATTGCTGGTGTTAGTTGTTGTCCTGGGGGTACTGGACCTACAAAAACCCCAACACCAATTCCGGGATGTTCTAATCCAAATGGTGGAACGCATCGGGAATGTCTAAGTGGTTCATGTGTGACAGTAAATAATGCACCTGGTGTTTGTGATAATGAAGACAACAATACCTGTGACACAAATAACCAATGTACTTCTGGAGGAGCCACGAATACCCCAAGACCTCCAACAAGTACACCGACTCGTACTCCAACCCCAACTGCTGGTCCTTCTGCCACACCAAATCCATCGGGTACGCCGACAAATACACCCACGCGAACGCCTACTCCAACGACAGGGCCTTCATCCACACCTAATCCATCTGCTAATCCTACTTCTATCCCCTCTAATTCACCTAATCCTTCTACAACTCCTGTTCTCACGAATCCACCAACGATGACGCCGATTATTGGTGAATGTCAAAATATTAAAATATATAAAAATGGTGTCGTTATAATTCCAAGCCCAAGTACCCTGAGTAAAGGTGATCAGATTGTCATAGCCGTCGTGGGGAGTAATGCGACCCAGGCTCGGATTAGAATAAATAATGAAGTGAATTGGAGAATATCAACCACGAAGAATAGTAATGGTGAATGGATTTTTAACTATACCTTACCTTCGGATGGAACTCTATCTTTTGCGATTACAGCAGAACTATTGATAGCCGGAGTATGGCAATAATCCTCTAACTGACTCTTGACGCCTATTACGAGAATAAATTACTGTAATATGTAGGGAATATTTTCCCCGGTTTTATTCCATGGATATACTAGATGCTTCTCAAAATCAAAATACAGACTCAGGAAATAACACATCTGTACCTGTCCCAGATCTTTCTGCTTTGATGGATACGACAGATTCTACCAATCAATCAACTGCCCCTATGAATTCGTCATCAACAACCACTGTTCCTCAACCTCTAGTAGACGATCCTCCTCACTCATCTATTCCCAATAATTCCCCTCCTCCTAAAAAAATGAACAAAGGAATTCTAATAGCAGTAATTTTATTTTTCTTAATATCTCTTCCAATTTTGGGTGTGGTTATCAATCAACAAAGACAACTAGCTGATACTCGAGGAAGAGCCTATCCCGGAGAAGTTTGTACTACCGGAGCAGCCTCATGTTTAGGGTCTACGGATGGCACACCATGTGGTGGCAATGGTGGATACTGTCAAGGAAATGGCTCTGGTCTATGTGGTTGTGTGAGCATGACTATTACTCCTAGTCCCACCCCAATAAACCTTTGTGTATATCCACCCAGAGCATCAAATTCTCAAGGTTTCTGTGATCGAGCGGCCAATAATAATTGATAAACCTGAAGGATCCTCTTGTAATGTACTGGCAGAATGTGTGCCAGCGGGAGCCAGTAGAGCTGGCCATTGTGTGGTTATTACTCAAGATACTCAAGGTGAGTGTGCTTGTGAACCTGGTGGCGGGGGCGGGGGTACAACTCCTTCAAAAACACCAACTCCAGCTGGCTGTCCCAACCCAAATGGGGGAACTCATCGAGAATGTCAAAGTGGTTCATGTGTGACAGTAAATAACGCTCCTGGTGTTTGTGATAACGAAGATAACAATACCTGTGACACAAATAGCCAATGTACTTCAGGAGGAGCGACGAATACTCCACCCCCTCCAACTAACACTCCAACGAGAACTCCTACTCCTACAACAGGTCCTTCGGCTACGCCTAATCCATCAGGAACGCCGACAAACACACCAGTTCCTCCATCTAATACACCGACAATGACTCCTGTTCTAGGTGAGTGTCAAAATATTAAAGTTTATAAAAATGGCGTCGTGGTTAATCCAAATACATTAATGAAAAATGATCAGATAGTTATTGCAGTGGTCGGAACTAACGCTACCCAAGCTCGTATAAAAATTAATAATGAGACTAATTGGAGAGTATCTACAAACACTAACAGTTCTGGAGAATGGATCTTTGATTATACGATTCCAAATGATGGAACAATTACCTTCTCTATTACAGCAGAATTATTTATTAGTGGAGTATGGCAATAAAGAAACGTTCATGAATTACCATGGAATTGATCAAAAAATATTGGTACGTAACATTACTGTTATTAGGGACTGCAGGACTTGGGTTAACTACCCTCTTTGTTAGTCTCAAACTTCAGCAGCGATCTAATGTTACTAACTCAGATTCAAGAGCTGCATCTAGTGCATGTACCATTTCTTTTAATATAGCTGGTGAGACACCTACTGGAACTCCACAAGAATGTACCTTAGCTTTTTCTCTTACAGTACCTACTAACACGCCAACCAATACACCAATTCCCCCCTCTAATACACCTGTACCATCGAATACGCCTCGACCTTCTAATACTCCTATACCGTCTAATACCCCTACACCAATATATTCGCCAACGCCTGGTCCTTCAGCTACACCGACCAATACACCTACACCATCAAATACCCCCACTCCTGGTCCTTCGGCTACACCAACGAATACACCAAGTATTACCAATACACCACGACCAACCAATACACCAGCTCCAGGTTCCTGTAATTACACCTGCTCTACCAATGCAGACTGTGGTAATTCATTAATTTGTTCAAATGGCTATTGTAGGAACCCACAGTGTACTGAACAACCGAATTGTGCCTGTTACTTTGTCCCTACTCCGAAAGTACCTGTTACCGGTACAGGGACTACAATTCTAGGTATTGGTGTCATAGCTGGAGGAATTTTACTTCTTGTATTAGGTCTCGCATTTTAATCTAACCCATTTGTGATAGTATAAAGTCTCATGCACGCAGACCTCTTCTCATCATTGAATAAAGATCAGCAGAAGGCAGTTAAACATTTATATGGACCAGCTCTTATTTTGGCTGGTGCTGGCAGTGGAAAAACCAAAGTGCTGACAATGAGAACAGCAAATTTAATTTTGAATCAAAATATCTCTCCATATAACATTCTGCTAATGACATTTACGAATAAAGCAGCTGGAGAAATGAAAGATCGTATAAAAATATTATTGGAAGATTCTAGCTCGCAGAATATTGTTGGAACACCTTACGCCAGTACCTTTCATTCGTTTTGTGTCAGAGTACTCCGTACGGACGGTCAAGCAATTAAATTACCTGACGATTTTGTAATCTATGACGCTCAAGACCAACTAGACCTGATTAAACAAATAATGAAGGAATTGAATCTTTCCATAAAAAGTTTTAACCCACATAGTATTCTCCATACAATCTCCGAAGCAAAAAACGAGTTAATCACTTCAGTCGAATATCCACAATTTGCTCGTGGCTATTTCCAAGAAACGGTTGCTAAGGTCTATCTGGAATATCAAAAATTATTAAGAGAGAATCATGCAGTTGATTTTGATGATATTTTATCTTTAACAGTAAAATTGTTTCAAAATAGTGACCTCACACGAGAAAAGTACCAGCAGAAGTATCAATTTATCATGATTGATGAATACCAGGACACCAACAAAGCTCAATACGAATTATCTAAATTATTAACCGGGAAAAATAGAAATTTAACAGTTGTTGGTGATGCAGCCCAAAGTATTTATAGATGGCGAGGAGCTGATTTTCGTAACATTACCAACTTTAAGTCAGATTATCCTGACCTAGCAGAATTTCATTTGGAACAGAACTACCGCTCAACTCAAACTATCCTTGATGCTGCTTTTAGTGTCATTTCCAAAAACACATCTCATCCTATTTTGAAATTGTGGACAGATAAAAAAGGTGGTGATCGTATCACCTTATACGAAGCCAGAAATGAACATGATGAAGGAACGTTTTTAGTACAGACAATACTTCAATCATCTACATCAATGAATGATATCGCTATTTTATACAGAACGAACGCACAATCTCGGGTTATAGAAGAAGCCCTCCTCCACGCTGGAATACCGTATATCCTTATAGGTGGAACCCGATTTTACGAACGCAAAGAAATTAAAGACGTCGTTGCATATCTTCGCGTATTGTCTAATCCCAATGATAGTGTTTCTTATAATAGAATCGAAAAGTTAGGAAAAGGAAGGTTTAAAAAATTTATCGAATTTTCTAAACCACTAGAAGATAAAAGCATGTTGTTCAAACATAGCACATTAGAACTGCTAGATCAGGTGCTTGAAGTAACAGATTATTTATCTCTCTATGACGTAAATATAGAAGAGGAAGCCTATCGATTAGAAAATATTAAAGAGTTGCGTTCAGTGGCGAGTGAGTTTCCTGAATTGACCGACTTTTTAGAAAATGTAGCCTTAGTAGAACGCGAATATGAGCCAGATAATTTAAAAAAACGCGATGAATATCGCTCGGCGGTAACGTTAATGACCCTTCACTCTGCTAAAGGTTTGGAATTTGGAACGGTATTCATGGTTGGAATGGAAGAAGGATTGTTTCCCCACAGTCGGGCTCTTATGGATCGAGATGAACTCGAGGAAGAGCGTCGTTTATGCTATGTGGGGATAACGAGAGCAAAACAAAAATTATACCTTTCATACGCAGCAAAGCGCATGTATTTTGGAACACGCACACAGAATATGACTTCGAGATTTATAAGTGAAATTCCTGAATACGTTTTAAACTATCAACGCTCGATTAATTACGATCGCGGATGGCAAGAAGATGATCTGATGTTGTAACTATTTTATTAAAGCCTCAAAAATCTTAATTCCTGCGGCTACTAGGGTTCCTCCCACTATAAAAATAGCCAGAGTTATTTCAATTTCCAAGAAAATCCTCGCAGTCCCTTTTACAGCACCAAATTTAAATATTGGCGTAATGAAACGACTATCAATAGGTAGCCAGCGAATTGGTTTTGAATAATGGTGTTTTTTCTTCATAGATATAATAAGTCTATCACCAGCAATAAATTTTGTTAAATAGCCAAAATTCTTCTCTCATTTACAGTATAATAAACCAATACTTTACCTCTACAGTATGGATACTTTTGAAATACTCGATAAAAAACCAGTAAATTGGGATAGCCTAGTTACTCATCCCCTTCAATCTTGGGAATGGGGAGAATTCAGATCATCTATGGGTGTCGAGGTTATTAGAATGGGTGTTTTTGATACTGTGCATAGAAAGGAGATTGTTGATGGGTTGCAACTCACCTTTCATAAAATTCCTCATTCGCCCTTTACCATCGGTTATTTCCCAAAAGGGAAAATGCCAACTCCATCAATGATATTCGCCCTAAAAAAACTGGGGCTCAAAAAACGGACTATATATATTCAATTTGAACCTAATATAGAGGGAGATCAATCCAATATTCAAGGACTTTCCCCTTCCCACCATCCATTATTCACCCGCCATAATTTTGTCCTAGATTTAAGGAAATCTGAAGATCAGTTATTAAAAGATATGCATTCAAAAACAAGGTATAACATTAAAGTTGCCCAAAAACATGCTGTCCATGTACAAGAAGATTCATCAGAAAAAGGTTTTGAAGAATACCTCCGTTTAAGTGAAGAGACTACTAAAAGACAAGGATTTTATGCACACACACCTCGATATCATAAAAAATTGTGGACAACTCTTCATAAAGTTGGAATTGCCAAACTTTGGACTGCAACATATAACAATGAAACCCTAGCAGCCTGGATAATTTTTTGTTTTCGAGACACAATCTATTATCCTTATGGGGCATCTTCTCGTAACCATCGAGAGGTTATGGCGCCCAATCTTTTGTTGTGGGAAATTGCTCTCTGGGCAAAAAAAAATAAATTTCAAAAATTTGATCTTTGGGGAGCTCTGGGACCTATACCGGATCAACTAGACCCTTGGTATGGATTTCATAGGTTCAAACAGGGATTTAACCCTGAGCTTGTTCAATACATAGGGTCATATGATTTAATACTTTCTCCAGTTTTGTATAGATTGTACTCTTTAGCGGATACACTCCGATGGAAAATATTAAAATTTAGGCGATAATTCAAATGGAACTTCAACAATCTCCACTCTATGCAACCTACATAAAAAACCTGAATTGGCAGGTGGAGATAGTTGATGGGGTTCAAATATTTTTACGAAAATTCCCTCTTGCTGGTGGATTTGCAAAGATACAGAGACTCCAAACAATTCCAGATATAGATAAATTGCTAACTTTGTTCAAAAAATACAAGGTTAAGCGCCTCGTCTTAGAAGCTAGTCAGGATATGAATCCTGATCTTTTTAATAACTTAGCAAATGAGCTTCGTAAACATATTTCAATATTGGAATCACCCTTTATACCCACAAAAACAATTCAAGTTGATTTAACTCCTTCAGAAGAGGAAATCTTTCAACGTTTTTCTGAAGCGAAACGGAGAGCCGTTCGTAGAGCTATAAAAAATGAACTTAAAGTCATTGAATCAGATAATGTCGAACAACTAATTAAAGCGAAAAATCAGTCAGGGGGAATCTTTGGATTTATCACCACTACAGGTGTAAAACAAATCTGGAGCGCTTTTCGTCCTCATAATGCGACAACAGTATTAGCATATACTCCTGGAAATAATCAGTTAATTGGGGGGATTCTATTAATATTTTGGGAAGATACTGCCTATTATTGGATAGCTGGAGCAACCAAAAAAGGCAAAAAATTGTTTGCTCCAACTCTCTTGGTATGGGAAGCCATCAAAATTTCTAAGAAACGTAATCTGAAATTTTTTGATTTCTTAGGAGTATGGGATGAACGATATCCCCATGATAATAAGGATTGGTTAGGATTTACCAAATTTAAAGAAGGTTTTGGTGGAAAAACACTTTACTATCCAACTCACAAAAAGTCATCTAAATAACGGTAAAAGAAATCCTTCGTTTTTCCATTCACTGTAAAGCCGTAGTGATTCACCATGATCAAACGCTAAGGATTGAAAATTAATTCTATCAAGTGCTTCCCATTTCATATCAGTAGATTCGTTATCCATACTACCTGTTTGGATTGTAGGTTCTACAATAAATTCAAAAGCTATATTCTGTCTGTCTTCGTTCGGGCGATCGGGATTAGTAATAATTCTAAAAAGCTTAATTATTTTTCCCTCCCACCCAGTTTCTTCATATAACTCACGTAACGCTCCTTCAGCTGCTGTTTCATTCATCTCCATATACCCAGATGGTATACTCCATTTTCCACCTTCAATCATATGGGGAGATCTTTTCACCAACAAGATCTTGCCTTTGTTTTCAACAATTACATGAGTTACAACATGTCGTAGATGTGCGGTTCCACCATTTTCAAATTTACAAATAACCATAGAGATCCTTTCCTATAAATTTATTGCCATGCCTCACAGATCAACCTAAATTCACAAAAATCACATTGTTTTCCAGGATTTGCAGGGAATGTACTCCGTTCCATTTCTTCAACCTTTTTAGCAATATCTTGTCTGGCTTTTTCTAATTGTTCTTTCGTCCTAGTTCCTGATATTTTTTCTTGACCTTCGAAAAAATAAAAGGAAACTATCACATCTTCTGGTCTGTATGAATAAATTCCCTGATCAGTAGCCGCCATTGCATAGGCAGACAATTGCAAATCTTTGCTTACATCCTTCATCCGCGTTGATTGTCCGGTCTTATAATCTATAATTTCCACTTTTCCATCTGATCGTTTATCCAATCTATCAATTTTCCCTCCAAGTTTTAAAGATGGAGTAATTTTTATTCTAAATGGTTGCTCTAAATCCTGTGGTATAGAGTTTGGATCATAAGCTTTTTCATAAAATCCTCGAAGCAGATCGGTCCCATGCTCCTTCATCCGTTGCTCGTATTGAATGTTTCCATATCCCCGAGAAATCCACTTTTCCTCATAAATTCGTAACAGATCATCAACCTGAGGAGCTTTTTTTGCTATGACATCTAAGTAAAAAGCATGAACTGTTTGGTGAAGAGTAT
This sequence comes from Candidatus Woesebacteria bacterium, assembly GCA_044223895.1. Classification (GTDB taxonomy): domain Bacteria; phylum Patescibacteriota; class Microgenomatia; order UBA10105; family UBA927; genus CAKZSU01. The sequence goes on along the minus strand of JBGALL010000019.1, from coordinate 11,836 downwards.
CACCGAAAGCTAAGGCAGCAGATGGGGGTACAGGAATTTTTACAATATAGCGATATTTATACTGTAACGGGCACGTTGTAAAAGAATCTAACTGAGAATATGAAATGTAATGAATCGGTGAATTGGTCGATTGCACTATCTCAGGTATCACTTTTTGAGGAGGTGCCCATTCTTCGAGGAGGGACAGTTGTCTGGTGATTCCAACTGGTTGGCTTTTTGCTACATCCACTACCTTCTCGCCAACGGCTTCAGCTATAAAGGGTGATAGTTTTTTTTCTCTTTTTGCTTCACCATAATATTTTGCTGATGTAATGATTAATTCATCTCGTGCTCGAGTCATCCCCACATAAAACAATCTTCTTTCCTCCTGGATATGGAAATCACCCTCAGGTAATATTTCTTTAATAAGCCCTGACGGGATAGGAATTTGTTCTTTGCGTTCTATAGAAGGAAACCGAGATGAAACTAAGTTAACTAAAAAGACTACTGGAAATTCCAATCCCTTTGAGGAATGAATGGTAAGGATATTTACCGCATTATTTAACGTCCAGTCACTATTTGAAGCGAGAGGAGATTCCCCTAGCTCCATCGATAAGTTAATCCAATCAACAACAGAAAAAATACTTGCTTCTCCAGCGTGGTCTACCTCATAAGTCTTCAATTTATCAAAAAATTTAGCAATATTTTGAGCACGACGCTCATCATTTACAGAAGCATACCCCGTTAATTGTTTTAATATCCCAGATTCCTCCAAGAAATAATATAATATCTGACCAGCGGTATCCTTACGGATAATTTGCAAATGCCGATGAATCATAGATACAAGATTAATTATTTTTTCTTTCGCATGTGAATCTTCAAAAGAATACTCAGTCGATTCTTCCTGTTGGGAAACGTATTCACATATTTCATACAAAGATTTTCCACTCTTTTTTGAAGCATTGACTAATACCGCAATATCGCGTCCAGAAAGTTGTACCCAGTCCATAGATAAAACTCGATACATAGCGACTGTGTCATCGAAGGCATATAGCACCTTCATGTAGGCAATTAAGTCTTTAATTTCTGGTTGCCGAAATAGCTGCCCTGGCCCTAAAAACTGAAAGGGTATTCCAGCTCGCTCCAAAGCTCTAGTGAATGGTTCAGCATGGGCATTGGCTCTCACTAGTATTGCAAAATCTCTCCATTGGAGCACTGTTTCCTGACTTTTTGTAGATGTAACTTTTCGTTTAATAATATCAGCTACTTCTTCTGCTTCATTTTCTACTCTATCTGCTACGACAACCGTAATAGCTTCACCATTTTTTCTTCTCATACTTTGTAATTTCTTATCGATATGTTCAGCTATTTCTAATCTATCTGGATTATTTTTTTGTATTAGATCATACGATCTATCAAGAATTTCCTTGGTAGAGCGATAATTTTTCGTAAGAACTATAACTTCAGTTCGCGGAAAATTAGTGCGAAATTGAATCATATTTGAAATAGCCGCTCCCCTGAACCTATAAATCGCCTGATCATCATCCCCTACTACAGTAATATTTTGTTTATCACCCGCTAACAATAGCGCTAACTGATTTTGAGAAAAATTTGTATCCTGAAACTCATCTATTAATACATAACGAAATTGATCTTGGTACTGCTTTAGAATATTTTTTCGCTCTCTAAAAATTTTTAAGGTGTAGGAGATTAAATCAGCATAATCGAAAATACCTTCAGATAGCTTTAACTCTTCATATCGTTTATATGCTTTCGCCAATTCTTCGAATTTTTGTATCTCGACTAGTTCTTCCTCAGTTTTTTTAGTTTTATTCTTTGATTGTTTTTTTACCCATTTGGTATACTCCTCTACTGTTACATCCTCATCTTTGAGACGAGAAAAATGCTGAATCATACCAGAAATAAATTTATTAGGATTCCCTAAAGGACGAAAATATTGAAGTTCAAAATCAAACAAATGCCTGCGAAAAAACAAAATCGTTTCTGCTTCTGACAATAATTCATAATTCGGATTTATACCAATATGAATCCCTTCCGTTCGAAGAATTCTGTCACAAAAAGAGTGAAAGGTGGAAATCCACATTTGGGTCATACCATACGGGAGAACTTTATCAACCCTTTCTTCCATCTCTCTGCTCGCTTTTTCTGTAAAGGTAAGTGCTAATATTTCTTCTGGCTTAACATTTCCAGAGGTTATGAGAAATTTTATTCTTTCAGTCACCACCGTAGTTTTCCCTGTTCCAGCACCCGCAATTATTAATAGCGGCCCTGAACCATATTCAATAGCTTTTATTTGCTCTTCGTTTAATAATTTAGTATCTGCCATAGGTATTTAGTATTGTAGTTATACCAGATATAAGGGGTAATGTTCTATTTGATTGACATCTCTTTCTATCTCCTCGTAGAATGATCCTATGAATATAGATAATCTTATCCCTGAAGCAAAAAACGCTCTGCAGACACAACAATATGAAAAAAAGCTTATCGACGGAGTAAAAATACTCCAATTACCTAAATATCTTACAGAAGATGGTTCTTTTTCAGAATTGATGCGATTTTCGGACCAAGGTATATTTACTGCACTTCCAGAATTTCGTATTGCTCAGATTAATCGTTCAATCATGCTCCCAGGAACGGTAAAAGCATGGCACCTGCATTTTAATCAAGATGAATTGTGGAATGTCTCGGCTCGTACTCACTTGCTCTTGGGTCTTTGGGATGTGAGAGAGGATTCACCAACGAAAGGTATAAGTATGAGGATTCCTTTGTCATCCGAAAAACTGGTATACATACCTCGAGGGGTAGCCCACGGAGCAGCAAATCATATGACACATGCGACAGAAATACTCTACTTTGTGAATAATCAATACAATAAAGAAGCCCCTGACGAGCAAAGACTTCCTTGGGATTCTATTGGCAAAGATTTTTGGGAATTGAAAAAAGAATAACTACCAAGTCATATCATCATCACAATTTTCATTGCTATCAACGAGTGTTTGAAGTTTTATTCTAGCTGTATCCGGGAAATCTTTTTTTCTACCTATTATAGGCGGAGATACTAGTGATATTCTTTTTTTTAGTAAATCAGGATTTTGTTGCCAGATAGGATTATCAACAAATAAATGTTGCTCAGTATTATAATATCCTCGTATAAACTTTGGATCGACAAACGCCCTTTTGCCAAATTTTTTATCTTCTATTTCCCCCAGAACTGTATCAGCGTAATTGAAGTTGGTTTTTGGTACAGAAACAATAATAATTGCCTGACTATGTTTATGTGGCCAATTTTCTAGTTCCTGTTGTAGATCTGAAGAGGGATTAAGTTGTGGCCAATAAAATATTCTATCTAAGCTATAATTTTGATTGACACGTATTCCCTTTTTTAGTATTTCATCAGCTATTTCAAGAGAAGTTCCATGCCCCATATTAATCCAATAGGGATTGGCTAATTCTGAGAAAGATAGTGGTTCTCTAATAGTTTGAGTAATTTGACTCTCATTCATGATCGTTTTCTTGACTAAGTAACTTCGTTTGTCCAACTTTTTGTCCCAACTGATTTAGCATGCCTCCTAAGGTCGTTGTACTATTGTACGCATTAGTGACATGCCTCGACATTGTTCCATATTGTTCTTGAAATTTATCGAAGTCATTTGCAATTCCTTTCAACAAACGCATAACACTCTGAGATTTTTTCTCTAATTCTTTTCCTTCAAAACTTAGCAATAACACTTGCAAATGTGCATACAGAGTATTTGGAGATACAGGATACACCCGTACTTTTCTAGCATACTCCATTAACTCTTCACGGTTTACAATTTCGTAATATACAGATTCAGAGGGAATATACATCAAAGCAAAATCCAGCGTTCCATCGTCAGGCAAAATATATTTCCGAGCTATATCAGAAATGTGCTTTTTTACGTCAGACAGAAATTCTCTTTCGGCTAATTTTCGCAATTTTTCTTCTTCTCCAGTATGCATCTTACGGAAATTTTCCATGGGAAATTTTGCATCTATAGGCAATATTCCGCCATCAGTCTTTAGAGCGGCATCTACTTTCACACCGGATGGGAAAGCATACTGCAAAAAAAATGATTGTCTTGGAAAGGTCTGCCCTATCATATCGGCTAGTACTTGTTCTCCTATATTGCCTCGTAATTTAGGAGACTGTAAAAATTCTTGTAAACTGCGTATCCCACGGCCAACTTCTGACATTTCTCCTAAATTCTTTTTTAACTCGCCAATTACGGTAGCAGCTGTATCTAGTCGTTCGTTTAGTTGTTTCGTATTCGTAAGAAGCACTCTATTTGTTTCAGCTGTCGTACCACGTAATGTTTCTTGTAGAGAAGCATTGGTATGCTCCAGAGATCTCTGCATACTATTCAACCACTGAATCATTGCCTCATTTTCCTGATTTGATTTTTTCCTTGTTATAAGAAATCCTAGTACGCTAAAACCAATGATTATTCCTAGCAGGAGAATAAGGGTATCTAGTTGCATAGTCACACTATATCATGTTATTTATTGCCCCTTACATGATGTATAGTACTGACATGGAATTCTCTCAATGGCATCGGCGTTCACAATTACTAACCTTTCGTCTAAATTCTCTCTTAACTGGTTTAGTTGGAATTTCTCTTCTAGCTTGGTTTTTCAACACCATACCCCCAAAAGAGGGGAGTATCATTTTTTTAGGTATTGTTCTTGCATCAAGTGTAACTTTTTTTTTACTTGCTTCGTTTATAAAAAATGTGCGACGTTGCTTCGCCTGGAGTAGTGGGGTAGGGGTATTATTACTTTTAAGAGCCGCAAAACTTCATGACCCTCTCTATATTATTCTGCTCATAGCTCTCCTCGGGAGCCTTGAGTTAGCCTTTAAAAATCGTTAGAATACAAAGGCCTCTTTTTGTTTCCATTGGGTATGTCATGAATAAAAAATTTTATATAACAACCGCCATTCCATATGTCAACGCAAAACCTCATGTAGGTCATGCACTTGAATTTGTCCAGGGTGACACTATTGCCCGCTATCATATGCTTCTAGGTGAAGATGTGTGTTTATTGTCTGGTGGTGACGAAAACGCGCTAAAAAATGTACAGGCTGCAGAAACAGCGGGAAAACAAGTACAACAGTTCATCGATCAAAATACAGAAAGTTTTGCTGAGCTTGCACGCCAATTACTAGTACGCTTCTCTATTTTTCAAAAGGGCTCTGATCCAGTTCATCATGCTTCTAGTCAAGAACTTTGGAAACGCTGCGATGCCAATGGTGATATTTATAAAAAATCGTATGAGGGTTTGTATTGTCTTGGTTGCGAAGCTTTTTATACACCTGATGAATTAAATGAAAATGGGGAATGCTATGAACATCCTGGCAAACCATTACAAATGGTTCATGAAGAAAATTATTTTTTTAAATTATCAAAATATCAAGACGAAATTGTACGACGTCTAGAAACTGATGAAATACAGGTTATTCCAGAGTTTAGAAAAAACGAAGTGTTACAATTTGTAAGACAAGGTTTAGAAGATATTAGTATTTCTCGTTCAAACGAACGCGCCCGTAATTGGGGCGTCCCCGTTCCTTCCGACCCAAGTCAACGAATGTATGTTTGGTTTGATGCTTTGAATATCTATCAAAGTGGTGTGGGATTTGGATGGGATCAGCAAAAATATCAAACCTGGTGGCCAGCTGATGTTCACGTGATTGGCAAAGGTATATCTCGATTTCATGCAGTTTATTGGCCAGCGTTTTTACTGTCAGCAAAATTGGCTTTGCCAAAGAAAATTTTTGTCCATGGATATTTCACCGTAAATGGACAAAAAATGTCAAAAACTTTGGGAAATGTGATTGATCCTACAACGCTGATTGACACATATGGACCAGATTCTTTGCGATACTATTTTCTCCGCGAAATCCCCGCATTTTCTGACGGTGACTTTTCAGAAACACGTTTTAGGGAACTATATAACGCTGATCTTGCGAATGGATTAGGAAATTTGGTCGCACGCGTTGCTAAATTAGCTGAAGGAGCTCAATATCCCATCGAAGAAACTAATACAATATATTCCTCTACTAAATTTCCAGAGTTTTCTAGAGCTATGGATGAATTTCGTTTTCATGACGCTTTAAAATTTATTTGGGATGAAATTAGAAAACAAGACAGTTACATCAATGAAACAACACCCTGGAAACTACAGGGTGAAGATCGTCAGAAGACTCTTTCCCCTGTTATTGATACAATCCGAAATATAGCTGTTCTACTTCAACCATTTTTACCAATTACTGCCGAAAAAATAGCTAAACAATTTAATTCAACACACATCTCGTCACAACAATCGCTATTTCCAAGATTAGTATAGTTGTAGTTTAATGAAAATTAATAATGTATATAGACACTCACTGCCATCTGACATTTCAAGAATTTGATGAAGATCGTGCCATGGTTATCGGAAATGCGAAAAAAGCTGGGGTCAAACAATTTATCGTTCCGGGAGTTGATATTCTCTCTTCTCGCCTCTCACTGAAATTATCGGCTACCCAACCAGGGGTTATTTTTTCTGCAATTGGATTTCATCCTTACGAGGCGCAGGAGTTGCCTGATCTTACCCAGATAGAATCATTGATTAATAATCAGGTTGTAGCCATAGGCGAATGCGGACTGGACTACCACTTATATAAAGGAGAAGATGCAACCAGCAAGAAAACTAACCAAATGCGTTTATTTGATGAGCATTGTAAGTTAGCCTTAAAATACGATCTTCCATTAATTATGCACTGTCGAGATGCATTTGATGATTTCTTTCAAATTTTAGATAACCAATCTGTAATGCCAAAGGGAGTTATTCATTGCTTTTCAGGTGGACCACAAGAGATCAGAATGGCCTCAAAGAGAAACCTATATTTAGGGGTAGATGGGAATGTGACTTTCTCCAAACAACTTCAATTGGTCGCTACTATGATCCCTTTGTCTTCGGTCTTATTAGAGACAGATTCTCCATACCTCACACCGATTCCCCATCGAGGAACAAGAAACGAGCCTAAATATATTCCCTTAATTGCGAAAACAATCGCCTTACAACAAAAGGTAACCATTGAATCAGTTGCCATAGAGAGTACTCAGAATGCACATAAGCTCTTTCATCTGTCGAAATAAATTTATGCAATATTTTTTTAAAAAATATCCTCAAAAAACAACAAGGTTTATTGAAATTCTTATTCCTTTGACTTCTTGGCTTATTATTACTATGCCATTATGGTTATCTTTCATAAGTCCAGAATTTGTAGGTTATATATTAATTACTTTTAATGTTTACTGGTTCTATAAATCATTTTCATTAGCTTTTAGTGCAGTGCGTTCTTTTATTACTCTCCAAGCACATGTTAAAGTCGATTGGTTAAAGGAAATTGAACATTATCCTCATTTCCAAGAGGTGTACCACATCATAATTATCCCCGAATACAAAGAACCAATTCATATATTAAAGCGAACAATAGAAAACCTAGCAAAATCAGATTTCCCTCACAAACGACTTATGATCGTTTTGGCTACAGAAGATAAAGATTCCGATGCCTCAGAAACAGCGGAAACAATCAAAAAAGAATTTGGACAGATATTTGGTCACTTTTTAGTTACGAAACACATTCTTAAGACAGGTGAGGTTGCTGGTAAATCTGCAAATATGGCCCACGCTGCTAAAGAAGCGTTTCACTATCTTGAAGAACATCATATTCCTTTAGAATATACTACAGTAACTTCCTGCGATGCTGATGCTTTAATACATCCAAAATATTTTTCTTCTGTTTCAGAGCATGTATTAACAGATTCAGATCGATTTAAATCTTTTTATCAGGGCGCTATTTTATTTTACTCAAATATTTGGAGAATTCCTTTGCCGAATCGATTTTTAAATATTATGAATAGTATCTGGAACTTAGCTTCATTATCACAACCAAGCCGCCTTATAAATTTTTCTACCTATACGTTGATGATGTTAACAGCTAAAGAAGTCGACTTTTGGAGTGTAGATGTTATTCCGGAAGATTATCATATGTTCTACAAAGTTTATTTCGAAAAAGGGAAAGGGGTTCATACCGAACCAATATTCCTGCCAATACTAGTAGATGCAGCTGAAAGCAGAGGTTTTTTCAGGACTATGATCAATCAATATGAGCAATCAAAACGTTGGGCTTGGGGAGTTTCCGATATTCCGTTTGTAATCCGAGGAATGTTTATCCACCACGATATACCTCTAATGGATCGTTTGAAAAGAGTTATCTTATTGTTAGAGCATCATATTTTCTGGCCAGCGAATTGGTTTTTATTAACTATTGGAGGTGCAATTCCCCCATTAGTCAATTCTAGTTTTGCGCGAACATCTTTTGGGTTTACCTTGCCGAGAACTTCCTCAAGTATACTCACGCTTTCAACCATCGTATTGTTAGTAGTTTTTTATATAGATTGGAAATTAAAACCGCCCAAACCAGAAAATGTAAAAAACTGGACACTTCCCTTTCTCTATTTACAATGGTTCACCCTACCTGTGATTGCATTCTTTCTTTCAGCACTTCCCGGGCTAGATGCTCATACTAGGCTGTTACTAGGGAAACGATTGGAATATAGAGTCACTGAAAAGGTATAATAAGGTACCATGTTTGATTTTCTCCTCACACATACACCACTTCTTTATCTTGTTCAAAGTTTTTGGCGTGATGAAGCGTTTTCAATATTAACAGCAGAAAAACCAATATCAGGATTTATTGGAAGTCTTAATTTTGAACCACCTTTTTATTATGTACTTCTGCATTTTTGGATAAAAATATTTGGGGAAAGTGAAATTGCCGCCAGATCATTGTCTTTAGTAGGATTTAGTTTGGCCACGTGTGTTGTTATTCTTTGGGCAGAAAAACGCTTTCGAACTCATTGGTTATCTTGGATTTTCCCCATTTTCTTTTTTTTCAATCCGATGTTACTTTACTATGCGTTTGAAGTTCGTGCCTATGGTTGGCTAATGTTTTTTTCTACACTATCTCTTTTCGCATATAGTCAAAAAAACTATAAATTAACTGCTTTAGCGAACATACTGGCTTTTTATACCCATAGTTACGCCATTTTTATTCCTTTTGTCCAATTCGTATATTACCTTGTGACTTCAAGTGATAAAAAAAAGTTTTTACATATACCGGCATTAGTAATCAAGAATAAATACATTCAAAGCCTAATTGTCACTGGTATTAGTATCGCTCCTTGGTTTATCCCAATTTATCAGGAAGCCAAAAAGATGAGAACAGCCTGGTACTTTCCTGTAGATTTTCAGTTGATCCGTTCTGTATTAGGCAATATGTTTACTGGTTATGATGGTACTCCTGGAGGGTTATGGATAGCCACCACAGTACTTTCGCTAGTATTCATTGGACTTTTTGTAATAGCTCTAAAAAATAAAGAGCACAAAAGCGAAATTAACTATTTGTTGTATATGGTTGGATTACCTCTATTTCTCGTAATAGGAGTATCGTTTTTTAAACCAATGTTTGTAAACAGATATTTAATTTATGTAACTATTTCTGAAGTAATGTTGATAGGGTATGCTATTTATTCTTTGAAGAATCCTTTCCATCAAAAAGTAGTAATGTGTTTATTTTTTATATTTATTGCAGCAGTAAATTTGTATCTACCTGATAAAAAAGCCAAATTAGATATTCGAAGAACTATTAAAGAAGCTAATGCCATACGTGGCGCTAATGATGTATTGTTTGTCACCGATCCATTGATTTACTTTGAAACAGTCTACTATACCAAGGATAGAAATCATGTTTATTTATATAATCCTAACCACACCCCCTTTCCATGGTATGTTGGAGAAACAGCCTTTTCGAATTCCCAAATGGCCTATGAATTGCCTCAATATCCCAAAAGAGCCGTAATGATTAGTCCTAATCTACCACTAACTATTAGCTATGAAATGACTGCTCCTCATACTCAATAACTTATGAAATATAGTCCCAAAAAAATTTTTGATGTATTTCAGAAGCGTATTACACCATTATTAACAAAACGCACCTTTAGAATAATATTTTTCCTACCTCTCATACTTATAGTAGGAACGGCAATTGTAATTACTGTTTACTTTTCCCAATTACCCCCACAGATACCTTTGTATTATTCACGTCCATGGGGTGATGATCAGTTAACCACACCAATATTTTTATTTTTGTTGCCGTTAGGTAGTCTTTTTTGGTATCTCGTCACTGTCGTTTGTATCGCATTTGAAACTCATCAATATAGAGTTTTCTCCCAACTCTTACTTATTTTTTCCCTGATTGTTACCGTTCTCGCTACCTATACTGTTGGAACAATATTAATACTAGTTTTATGATACTGATAGGTTTTTTAGTTGCTTTTCTTATTACCCTTATTTCAACTCCTGTTGTCATTCGCTTTGCTAATAAATGGAAATTAATTGATGATAAAAAAACCAGATTCCACCCTGCTCAAGTTCATACAGGAACTATTCCCCGAGCAGGAGGGGTATCCATCTTAGTAGGGATACTCGTTCCATTTCTTTTTTTGTTACCAATGTCTGTACCATATATAGCTATACTATTGAGTTCAATTTTGTTAGTAATTGTAGGTGTACTTGATGATAGAAAGGACGTTCATCCCTATATTAGACTCATAACTAATGCTGTAGCTGCAATTTTAATTATTGCTGCAGGGGTACGTATCCCTTTTATTACTAATCCGTTTGAAGATGGTGTCATTTTATTTTCTCAAACGTCACTTCAACTATTATCATTTGTTGTGTCTTTTGCATGGATTTATTGGACCATGAATATTGTTGGGTGGTCTGCTGGTGTTGATGGGCAATTACCAGGAGTCGTATCGATAGCTGCTTTTGTGCTTGGAATACTTTCTCTTCGCTATAGTATTCCAGATCCTCAACAGTTTCCGGTAACGATTTTATCGTTCATTGTTGCTGGTGCATTTTTAGGATTTCTTCCTTGGAATTTTTTCCCTCAAAAAATAATGCCTGGATATGGTGGAAAAACGCTAGCTGGTTTTCTTCTGGCTGTTTTAGGCATTCTTTCCTACGCTAAGGTAGGAACAGCCCTCCTGGTATTGGGGGTTCCCATGGTTGATGCCATCTATATTCTGATCCGAAGAATTAGTAAAGGAAAATCGCCGGTATGGGCTGACAGGAATCATCTTCACCATTATTTACTAGACCTTGGTTGGAGTAAACGGATGATTGCCTTGTGCTACTATTTACTGTCAGCTATACTGGGAGCGATTGCTCTTTCAATTACACGCACACAGAAATTATTCGTTTTTCTTTTCGTGGCTGTGGGAATTGGAGGTTTTCTTTTATGGGTAAACTGGGTTTTGAAATTCTCAAAGCAGCACGACCAAGACAATGGTTAAAGAATTTAGCTATATTCTCAACTATTCTGTTCTCGGGTCATTTATTTGAATATACCCCCATTGTTCAAAGTTTAGGAGCTTTTTTCACCTTTTGTTTTCTTGCTTCTTCAAACTATATTTTCAATGACATTTTAGATGTTGAACGAGACAAAAAACATCCATTTAAAAAATTTCGCCCTATAGCCAGTGGAAGATTAGCTATACCATACGCGTGGATAAGTTCACTGGTATTTTTGATATTAGGGCTGAGTATAAGTTTAACGGTAGGCAAAACATTTTTTGTTATGGCAGCTCTTTTTTCAATTTTGGAATACACCTACTCACTCTACTTCAAACATATAAGTGTCATTGATATTCTTATGATCACTGCAGCTTATTTTTTACGTGTTTATGCTGGCGAAGCCGCTACGGGA
>JBGALL010000117.1:0-3390 GCA_044223895.1 Candidatus Woesebacteria bacterium | reverse complement strand
TGTTAATTGTGGAAGAATTGGGGAGTATATTTGCTTTTCCTGTCAGAAAAGCATTAAACCTATATTACAATCCGAAACTATCTGTCCTGTTTGTGAACTTCCTGCCTTTGCCGGAAATACTCACCCTCGATGTTCAAATAGGTATACTCTCGATGGACTAATTAGTTTTTTCCATTACCAAGGGGCGATAAAAAAAGCTATAAAAAGTATTAAGTATCAATTTAATTACGATATTATTCAAACACTGGCTAATACTGCTGTTACGTCTCGAAATCTCCTCGATGCGTATCTTTTGTTTAAGAGACCAACGGTAGTGTCTATCCCGCTTCATCGGTTTCGATATAAATACCGAGGATTTAACCAGGCGGAATTATTCGCAAAAACGCTTTCAACCTATTATCATCTCCCTTTCGAGCGTGATATGATCCAAAGGATCAAAAGTTCTATCCCGCAGGTAGAAATGAAAACCAGACAAGAACGTTTGAGAAATATGAAAGATATGTTTGCTCTCTCGCCAAACAAATGTCCACCTAAATACATACTGCTTATAGACGATGTATTTACAACTGGGGCAACAATGAGAGAAGCAGGGAAAGTTCTAAAGCAGAGTGGGGGAGAGATAGTATGGGGACTAACCATAGCCAGATAAAACATACAAAGCAAACAATAGCTATAGTTGCGGGCGGAAAACTCGCAGAAATATTTTTAGCGGATATTAACAACCATGACATTATTATCGGAGCTGATAGGGGAGCATGGTGGCTTTTGTCCCATAAGATTATTCCACACTATGCCATTGGTGATTTTGATTCGGTATCCCCTGAAGAATTAACAATCATTAAAGAAACATCCCCTAACGTCGTACAATATAATATAGAGAAGGATGAGACTGATTTGGAATTAGCATTACAATTAGCTGTAAAAATGCTCCCCAAGTCGATAAAAATCTTTGGTAGTATCGGATCTAGATTAGATCATAGTTTAGCTGGAATTTTTTTATTAGAGACCTACGAAACAGACATAACGGTTATTGATGAGTCAAATGAACTTTCGGTAATTCGTCGCGAAAAAACTATATTCAGAAAGAAAAATTTACCATATTGTTCATTCATATCCTTAACAGATAATTCAGAAATTAGTCTGGATGGGTTCAAATATCCGTTAAATCATGGTATGTTGATGAGACATAAAACCTTGGGAATAAGTAATGAAGTGCTAAAAAAATCAGCAACTATCACTGTTCATTCAGGTAGAGTCCTTTGCATCCAAAGTAGAGGCTAATTGTGTGGTAAAATAATGATTGTTCTTGTTATAATGACCCGTACGGTATTTGGAGAGTGGGCCGGACGGTAAGGCACAGGTTTGCTAAACCTGCATCGTGAATAACGATGAGTGGGTTCGACCCCCACACTCTCCGCTTATATACTCGCGAAGGAGAGTTTTTATATTAGGCTTTAATTAACATATGTTTGGAGAGGTCGCATAGTGGTCTAGTGCAGCGGTTTACTAAACCGCCAACACCTCACGGTGTTCGTGGGTTCAAATCCCACCCTCTCCGCCCTCGTCCTGATTGAATTGAGACTAGATAGGACTATATAACTGCCATGCTGCTACTAGCGGTAGTGGGATTGAATTCAGCAGAATAGAAAGAAATTTGTCGGGATTCTACCTCTATTATTTACCTCAAATCGTAGTATTTTCTGGAAATAAACCTATTTTTGTCGTAGAATAGAAGCTTCTATGCCACAAAAATACAAAATATTGTTGTATTACAAATATGTTCCTATAGCTGACCCAGAAGCGCTCAAAAATGCTCAACGGAAGCTCTGTGAAGATTTAGAACTTAAGGGAAGAATTCTCGTGTCTAGTGAAGGGATAAATGGAACTATAGCCGGTGGTAAAAAGAGAATTAATAAATACATGCTTGAAACGCAAAAAATACCTGAGTTACAAGATATGGAATGGAAAATATCTTGGGCAGAAGAGCAAGTATTCCCTAGATTAAAAGTCGTGGTTCGAGATGAAATCGTCTTACTAGGAAAAAAAAGAATAGGCATGGATGTCTCCTTAACTAACAAAGCCGATTATATCCAGCCTGAAGAATTAGTGGCTTTGTATGACAATAATGAAGATTTTGTTATCTTAGATGCGCGGAATAACTACGAGGCAATTATCGGAAAATTCAAAAATGCCTTGGTTCCCCCGATTGATACCTTCCGAGAATTCCCAGAGTTCGTAGAAAAAAACCTGAGTCAATATAAAGACAAAAATGTGGTCACCTATTGTACTGGAGGGGTTCGTTGTGAGAAAGCCTCAGCCTATCTTCGGGAAAACGGATTTAAACATGTGCGCCAATTACATGGAGGTGTACATGTCTATGCAGAAAAGACAGGCGGAAAATATTTCGAAGGAGAGTTGTTTGTCTTTGATAAACGATTACACGTGCCAGTAAATCAGATAAATCCAACTGTTCTAACCTCATGTAAATTTTGTAACCAGCCAGTAACCAGATATATTGATTGTAGTGTCGCCATGTGTGATGAGTTTTTGATTTGTTGCACAGCATGTGAAAAGACTCATACCCCGGTGTGTTCTATTCATTAATCTTCTCAATTTTTATTACTCGGTCTGTATACGTATTTAAAGCAGTATTTCAATACTTCATATTAAGAAGGAGATCTCAATACAGTGGAATTTGCAAAATGTCTGGAGATTTACTATTGTTTCTATAGATATGTCGAATAATCCTTCAGAGCCAATGAATACTACTTCTATTGGTGATTTGTTGCAAAACGTACTCGATGAAATGTTAGAGGGTCTCCAGATACTAAATCGGGAATGGAAATACGTGTACGTAAATGAGACCGTCTCTAAACAAGCGAAAAAAGGGAGGGAAGATCTTATCGGTCGGACGATAATGGAATGTTACCCTGGTTTTGAAAATACTATTCTCTATCAGCAAATGAAAATATCTATGGATAAAAAAGTTAGTATTCGGATGGAGAACGAGTTTGTGTATCCAGATAGTACAAAAGGGTGGTTTCAACTCTATATTCATCCTTGTGAAGTTGGTGTATTAATATTCTCTATAGATATTACAGACAGAAGATTAGCGGAAGAAAAATTAATTAACAAGGTTAAAGAATTAAACGCAATAACGAATGTTGCCGTTGACAGAGAGCTAGAAATGAGTGAATTACGTGAAAAGATTAAAAAACTCGAACAATTATTACCTGCTGAACAGCCTTCGCTTTATAGCGTTAAAAGCTAAAATAACGAATCAAATTTTTCTTTTAGTTAATCCTATTACACTAAAAAACCCCAACGATACCAAAACAATTGTTGCTCCCGCCGGTATATTAAAATAGAAAGCAAGCAATAATCCCAATA
>JBGALL010000018.1:0-27638 GCA_044223895.1 Candidatus Woesebacteria bacterium | reverse complement strand
ACAGGAGTAGTTGGTGGAACAGGTTCAACCGGTAGTACCGGAGCAAATGGACCTACCGGACAAACAGGAGCTACGGGAGCTACAGGTGGAAATGGACCTACCGGACAAACAGGTTCAACCGGTAGTACCGGATCCAATGGACCAACAGGTTCAACCGGAGCAACTGGAGTTGCAGGTGGAACAGGCTCAACTGGATCAACCGGTGCAAACGGTCCAACCGGTTCAACAGGATCAACAGGGGCAACAGGAGTAGCTGGTGGAACAGGATCAACAGGGGCAACAGGAGTAATTGGTGGAACAGGTTCAACCGGTAGTACCGGAGCAAATGGACCTACCGGACAAACAGGAGCCACTGGAGCTACTGGTGCCAATGGTCCAACTGGAAACACAGGTTCTACCGGAGCTACTGGAGCAAATGGACCAACAGGTTCAACCGGAGCAACTGGAACAGCTGGCGGAACAGGATCAACTGGATCTACTGGAGCAAACGGACCTACTGGTCAAACCGGAGCAACCGGAGCTACAGGTTCAGCTGGTCCAATAGGTTCAACAGGAGCAACTGGAACAGCTGGTGGTACAGGATCAACAGGTTCAACCGGAGCAAATGGTCCTACTGGACAAACAGGAGCAACCGGTGCAACTGGAGCAAATGGACCTACTGGAAATACAGGTTCAACAGGTGCAACTGGAGCAAATGGACCAACAGGAAGTACAGGATCAACTGGAGCTACTGGAACAGCAGGTGGAACAGGATCAACTGGAAGTACTGGAACAAATGGTCCTACAGGATCAACTGGTGCAACTGGAAATATCGGTGGAACTGGTTCAACAGGAGCAACGGGAGCAAATGGTCCAACTGGTAGTACTGGTGCTACAGGTTCAGCTGGTCCTACTGGTAACACTGGTTCAACCGGAGCAACTGGAGCAAACGGTCCAACTGGAAATACTGGTTCAACTGGTGCTACTGGAGCCAATGGTCCAACTGGAAACACTGGAGCAACTGGTGCAGTAGGAGGAACAGGAAGTACAGGTCAGACAGGAGCCAATGGTCCAACCGGAAATACTGGTTCAACTGGAGCTAACGGTCCAACCGGAAATACTGGTTCAACTGGAGCAACCGGAGCAGCAGGTCCTACAGGTAGAACAGGTTCAACCGGAGCAACTGGGGTTCAAGGTCCAACGGGAAATACTGGTTCAACCGGAGCCAATGGTCCAACTGGATACACAGGATCAACAGGGAGTACCGGAGCCAACGGTCCTACCGGTTCAACTGGATCTTCTGGATCAACAGGAAGTACTGGAGGCACGGGAGCCAATGGTCCAACAGGAGCAACCGGTCCAAGTGGCCAATTGGGTGCAAACGGTCAAGTATTATTTAACGCCGTTAATGGTTTGATCCAAACCTATCCAACGGTAGACTTTAGTATTGGTATTGGAAATATCAATGGTAGTGCTCAAACAACTACTTCTACAACTAGTGCCTTGATCTATCTCAATGGATTAAATGGAACTTCAAACCCGTTGCTCGATATCCAGGGTCAATCAAAAGGGCAGGCAATCGTTCAAATAGATCAATTGGGAAATGGTGATATATTTGCTGCTTCAGCTTCTGGAATTCCAAAATTCACCGTTTCAAAGAATGGTGATGCTTCGTTAGCTGGTCAACTCACTCTTGGTAGTGCAGCTGCAGATCCAACAAATGGTGGTGATGGCACTCCAGTAAAGAATGGAACAATGTACTACAACAGTGCAAGTAAACGATTCCGCTGCTACGAAAACAATGTGTGGAGAGATTGTATGAATACTCCAAACATGAACTACTTTGTGGAAACGACTTCGACTACCTGGGCAGATAACTCTACAACGGAACTTTGGAATGGTACCGAACCTAATATCACATTGAATAATGCAAATAATGAAGTGTTGATTATGACTACCGTAGAATTAACCTCAAATACGACGGCAGATGTAGAAGCCATTGCATCGATGCATAGAGATACTGTTGCCAACGATGTAAGTTGTACCGACACATCCATTGGTCCACAGATTGGTATTTCTACCACAAATAGCGTTACTCAGTATTCAGGTGCAGTAATCTTTGTTGACGCACCAGCCACAACCGATGCAATTGAGTATGATGTTTGTACTCATGCCGATGGTACTGGTAGTGTTACTGGAGTAAGTCAAACACGTCTTGATATGACCTTGTTTGAAATGAATGATGCAGCTGATTTAGCTGAGGTTTATCCCACCAATGATCCAAGCTTACAACCAGGAGAGGTTGTTGTCATGGATCCTGAACTTGAATCTGGAGTCAAAAGAAGTGAAGGTAAATACAACAAAAAGATTGTTGGAATTGTTTCTACCAAACCCGCATTGGTAATTGGTAGTACTGAAGGAACAGGAAACGGGACGCCTATAGCCCTTACTGGTCGGGTTCCTGTCAGAGTTACCAATGAAAATGGAGATATTAAGCAAGGGGATTTCTTAACAACTTCGAGCAAGCCAGGCGTGGCTATGAAAGCTACCAAAGCTGGACCAGTCGTCGGACAAGCTATGACGGATCTTAAAGGAAAAGCAGATGGATTTGTAATTGCCTTTATCAAAGCAGGAATGAGTTATGGAGATGTTGAGAGTTTGGTAAACCACATGCCTGGACTTGTAGGAAAATATGAAGATGCAACTCCACATCAGATCCTTCAAGCTGTTGCCGATGATAACGGAGTTACTCATCAACCAGTACTATCACAAAATACTATTTTTGCTGATCGAGTCATTGGAGCAATTGATGTCGTAACACCAACCTTAATAGCCAATACAGCTATCTTGAATGAAATTAAAGCTTCGACAGAATCAGGTAGATTGGCTATATCACTTGGTGAAGAGGGAACGTTAAATATTAATGGTAAGAACGGCGATGTCGTCGTTGTCAGAGCTGATGGGACGACAACCTTTAATGGCAAAGTGCGTATTGAAGATCTTTCAGTCGGTAAATTAACCATTGATTCCCTCGACAGTATTTCATCTATCAGTGCAGAAATGGATTCTCTTCGAAACTTATTTGCTGGTACAGCTTCTCAAGGAATCGGTTCTGAATCTGCCGGTCTATCATTCCAGTCAGCGATAACCATTGCTTCTGATTCTGCAAACCTTTCAGAAACAATAAATGCCTTCCGAGTTAAATTATTAGCTACTATTGAAGGTACATTAGAAGTCTGGGGTGAAGCCGTCTTTAAGAGTCCGGTATCATTCTTCTCAGATGTGTTGTTCAAACGAGCTCCAATATTCCCAACTGATACTGCTGGTATCGCTATCATTCCAAAGTACTCAACTCAGGTTGATGTAGAGTTTGAACAACCGTACAAGACAGCACCAGTAATCTCACTCACCTTATCAACCGAAGATGCCAGTATGAGTGCTTTCTTAGAAGAAGGAACCAAAGCAATTGTCACCAATGTTACCGAGAGAGGATTCTCAATTGTCTTACCAGGAGCAGCCTTTACAGACTATCAATATCATTGGATAGCGATTGCTGTGGATAACAAAAAGACGACAGTGGGCAAGCGTTTGCTAAACGACAGTAGTACTATTCCTTCACCAACACCGACTCCTCCAACTATTCCGTCGCAACTCGAGATTACGCCAACCCCAACGCCAATACCGATAGACACCTCATCGGGAGAGTCGGCTAGTAGTTCTGGAGCGCCACCACCAATAACTCCAACACCTACACCACAAAATGGAAATTTACAGCTTGAAGCAACGGAGAGTGGGGGATTAGTCTTTTAAAAGATTTACAGCGCGCTCAGTTCTTGAATAAGTTCCAACACAGGTTGATTCTCCTTATCAAGATTATATGCCTCAGCTGCGGTTGTTTTGGCTTTTTCTAAATCTCCTAATAATTTATAAGTCACCGCCAAATGATACAATAATTTTACTCTTTGAGAACGATCATTAGTCTTTTTTAAACCATTTTGTAAAATTTCTAGAGCTTCAGTAGGTTTATTTAGGGTATTTAATACCAATCCTAAATTGCTATACGTTTGTATAATATCCGGATTAATTTCCAGAACTCTTCGTAACGATTTCTCGGCTGTATCCATCTCTCCTAATTTCATAGCAACAGTACCATGCGCATAATATACACTTGAATTTGCTTTCTTTTGTTCTATAAGGTGACTATAAAAGACAAAATCTTCTCTAGGATTATTCATCTTCAAAAAAATATTTTGAAGATTAGCAAAATAAAAATCGCTTCCAGGTTTTATAAGCACAGCACGTTCTGCCATTTTCCTTGCTTCAGAATATTTACCTTGTTTGGATAAAATAATTCCCAGATTGTGATATCCAATATCATCCATCTGGTTGAGTTCAATGTCTTTTTGAAGTTCTTTCAATGCTTCAGTAATATTTCCATGTTCTGAATACGCAAAGCCTAAATCACCATGTATTCTGCCAATATGAGGTAGTTTATTAACCTCTTTGGACCAAAAAATAATTGAATCTGTCCAATCGTATGCACGAGTGATGGTCCGTAGCAAATATCCAGATAAGATGAGTAGTATGACACCGAAGACAATTTTCTGATTAATTACTTTTATTGATAACACTTTAGAAATAATTACTAACAGAATTAAAATATAACCGATGATAGAAAAGTATAAATAACGTTCTGCATAGGTTGTGCTATGGAAAAATATATTCATAACTGGTGAAAGTGCTAGAAAATACCAGCTAATTCCCAAGGTTAAGATAGGTATTTTTTTATAGAATTTCCAGGCTACAAAAAATAGAGCTCCACTGATTGAAATTGAAAGTAAGGTATGTGGATGAAACACAGAAAGTTTATAAAAAGCACCAGATTCTGATCCTGATGTCGTGATGCCAGATGCAACCTCATGAATTAAGGAAAGTGAAATTGGAAATATTGTTTGTTGTATATAATAGAACAATGATCTAGTGGAGGTTAACAACGTATAATATCTACCAGGTGAGAGTGTAGGACGAGATATTGCGAGATCTAGAACTAAAGAACGTAACACTAATACTCCTCCTAGTACTATGAAAAAGGGGATACTGTATAAGCTTGCTCCTTTGATACTCTTTTTCAGCGTATGTGACTGTGAGAAAAATAGAAAGGTTGTTGTAGCGACTAT
The DNA here is from genome assembly GCA_044223895.1 of Candidatus Woesebacteria bacterium. Taxonomy (GTDB): domain Bacteria; phylum Patescibacteriota; class Microgenomatia; order UBA10105; family UBA927; genus CAKZSU01. The sequence continues at coordinate 22,482 of JBGALL010000018.1, read as the reverse complement.
TGCTGGAAACGGATAAGCAAGCTCATAGAATAAAAACGCGATCAATGCAAATAAACAGCTAAAAACACCGTAGAAAACTTTCCTAGGTGTTACTAACATTTGGAGAAAAAAATAATACGAAATTAAGGCATAGGTAATACCCATCGTATCGAAACTTGCCTGAATGAATGCCACAGATTCCGTTAAAATCGGATGCAATCCGAAGAATATCGACCCCAGGGATGCGAACAAGTATTTTTTTTGAGTCTCGAAATGAAAGATCTCGAACATTTTAAGCAATAGTATGAATACCAGGCCGGTAGTGAATATGTGGAACAAAATCCCTTGAATATGATAGGGAATAGGATTTGAACCCCAGAAATGGAGTGAGATAGCTTCATGTAGTGTCCGTAATGGTCTATACCCACCTTCATGATTTGGGGGGAGAGCTCCTTTGAGAATTTTAGAAAAATTACCTAAATTCTGTAATAAAGGCCATTGTGTTAGGAATGTTACATCATCGGAAATCAATGCTCCCTTAAAATAGAGGGGAGAATAGGCAATAAAAACAGCTAGACAGGGAATAATTAATGATAACAGGAATCGATGTCTAGAATATAAATTATTCATTTACTAAAAGTATATATTTTTTGGATATTTTTTTCTTTGACAACTATGATAGGTTTATTATATGAAGAAGTACCTCGGGGGTGTGCTGGCATTTGTACCTTGTCTTGTTGCTCTGGTGGTATACGCAAATACGCTCCATCATGGATTTGTATACGATGACGAATATTTCACTGATTTCCCAGAGTTTCATTCTGCTTCAGGTGTATTAAAATCCTTCAAAAGCCCCTACAACCCGAGTGTTTCTGATGTTGGTTTATACCGACCTATTCCCATGGCAACATTTTCTTTAACTTATGTTTTGGGTGGTGATTCTCCTTTTTTATTTCATCTTGGAAATATAATTCTTTTCGGGCTTAGTTGCTCTTTATTATATGTTTTCCTTCGAAAATCATTATTGTTAGAAAACTATCTAAGCCTTGGTATTGCATGTCTATTTGCAGTCCTACCTATTCATACAGAAGTAGTGGCCAATATTAAATCCAGGGATGAGATTCTGGCTTTCATATTTTTACTGTTGATGTGGATTACCTTTCGTAAACGAAAGACCTTTTTTATATTGGGTAGCTCCGTATTCTTTTTACTCGGACTTTTGTCCAAAGAAACAGCAATTACCTTCCCTGTAATTATCCTCGGATTCGAAATAATTAATGATTATAAGAAATGGAAAGAACTGTTATCCCCACTGTTCCTTTATTCGGTTACGACAGTTCTTTATTTAATAATTAGATTTTGGGCAGTTGGAATTGATTTAGAAACTCGATATGCCTATCCCTATATACATAATCCTTTATTTTATATTTCTGTATGGCAAAGAATATTTTCGGTGTTAAAAATCATTTCGATCTATTTGAGTACGATACTCGTCCCATTCCATTTATCTGCAACATATCATTATGCCTATTTTTCCCCTGTTAACAATATCATCAATGATTTACTTTGGATTCCTGGTTTACTATTTATTTTTTTTCTAGGTATTGTCTCGTATATGTTTAAAAACAAACCTGCATCAATACTAATGGGAGTGTTAATTTTTGTTGTTTCATACTTGCCATATAGTCAAATTTTTCCGATCACCGATGTTATGGCAGAACGCTGGATGTTTATACCATCGTTGGGAATTCTACTGCTATTTGTATCAATGATTGGGAAGATATTTCATTCGCGAAGATCATTGCAAATCCTGATTATCGTTGTTATTTGCACAATCTATGGTTTGGTTACTATCCAACGGAATCCTGTTTGGGCTTCCAATCTCTCTCTCTTTACTTCGATGGTAGTTGATGCACCACAAAGTGCGAGAGGTCATCTACTCCTGGCTAAAGAATATGTTAAAAGCAAAAAGTTTTCAGAAGCAAATGAAGAGGTCGAGAAAGCAACATCAATCTATTCCGAAGATCTGCGTTTATATAATCTTAAGGCACTTATTTATCTCGCTCAGGCAAAAAATCAAGAAGCTCGGACGGCTTTGCTTTTGAGTGATAAACTAAACCCCAACGATCTAGAAAAAGAACGACTTTGGGCAACGTACTTTTACCAAACCAACAATTACCTCGAAGCCCTCAAACATAGTAGTAAACTCATAGGAAATAATCAGATTGGAAGATTTGAAGATATTTTTACCCATGCAGTTATACTCAGTAAGCTGAAAAAATATGATGAATCTCTGAACATCCTTTCACAGGTCGCTTCAGCAGACCGGAAGCGTTGGCAAGTATCTTATCTTAATGCTGTAATACTCTACAAAAGGGGAAAGATTCAAGAAGCTTTACAAATTTCCTGGGATTCAAAACTTTCTCTAAAAGAAAAACAATATATGTTAGAGTCGTTTTAGGATTTTCATTGAAAGTATGTCTGTGGTTGGTAGTGTCCCATTTCTTCTTTCATTTCAGTATATTTTTCTCCATAAGATCAATCTCGAGTTGTTACCGATTAACTAACGATGGAGGGAACACGTTTTTCTGTCTCGTATATAAACCTAGATTATTTTTTAGAATCTAGATCTCTGATTAACTGGATAATTTTAGGGTTTGATTTATCTATATTATATGCCTCTGTAGCGGTTTTTTTTGCAAGCTCAAATTCATTAAGCATTTTATATGCGACTGCCAGATGATAGAGCAGTTTGAACTCTTGAATGGCATTATTATTTATCATAACTCCTTTTTCTAGTATGTCTTTCGCTTCTTTTGGTTTGTTTAAATCAATCAACAGAATCCCGAGGTTATTGTAAGTTTGAATAATTCCTGGATTTAATTCTAACGATTTTCTTAACGAGGCTTCTGCCGTTGCAGTTTGTCCTGCCTGCATAGCAGATGTTCCATACGCATAGTAAATCACTGGATTATTAGGAACTTTTTGAAGAAATGTTCGATAAAATTCCAGGTCTTCGAGTGGTTTGTTTCGGGCGACAAATATATTTTGTAAATTCGCGAAATAATTATTATCGTTGGGTTTTAACAATACTGCCTGCTCACCATACTTACCTGCTTCATCGTACTTACCAAGATTGTATAAGGCACAAATTATGATAGGAAAACGCATCATTTTGTTGCATAGCAATATCAACTTTAAATGCCTCAATGGCTTCTTGGATTTTCTTCATTCAAATAGGATACTCCTAAGCTTCCGTAGAGAATTCCCAGATAGGGAAGTTGTTGTTCTATTTCCTTCTTCCAGAAAACAACAGGATTGGTCCAATCTTGGACCCGCAAAAATGTTCGGAGTGTATATAGACTCAGGATGACAATTACCATTACCAAGAATAATTTCTTGCGGAATTCAGAGGTAAGATACGTTTCAAATAGATGGGGAAGTAGTGATAAGACCATGCATACAAAACCTATCATCGAAAAGTACAAATACCGTTCGGCGTAGGTTGCATTATAAAAGAAAATATTCATTACCGGGGTGAGTCCGAGAAAGTACCAACCTACTCCTAAGCTAAATAAAGGGTTTTTCTTATACCATGCGTATGCGAGAACTAATAATCCTCCTGTCACTACAAGAGCAATAATAGTTTGATAGTCCGTAATTTTTAACAGTTGGAATGCTGCGGCACTTGAACGAATATTGGTTATTCCAAAGGCTATATCATGTTGGAGTGACAAATTTTTTGGAAAAATGGTTTGGAGTAAATAGAGATAGATAGCTCTGGTAGTAGCCAAAAAATTGTACCAACTCCCCGGAGACAGAGTTGCTCTGGAAAGAGGGAGCTGGAGTATGAAGGTGCGGAGAAAAAGTACTCCCACCAAGGCTAAAATTGACGGAAAGGGTATACCAAGCGAAGCGGAAAGAACTTTGTTGGTAGGTTGTTTTCTCGCAGTTATAAGAAATCCGGTAACGACAAAAAGTACCGGAAGAGGATAAAGCAGTTCGTAAAAGCAAAAAGCCAGCAGAGCAAAAAAAGTACTGAGGAAGAGATATTTATATTTGTTCGTTCTTTCAGAAAAAATAGACAGGAACAGATGGTAAGAGAGTAAGCCAAGAATGATCCCAATGGTATCAAACGTCGCCTGGATAAAGGCTACCGCTTCTTGGATTGCAGGATGGAAAGCAAAAACACACGTCCCTATGCAAACAAAGAGGAGTTGATGTTTCTTAATTTCAAAAAGATCTAAGAGTTTTTGTAAAACAAAAAATACCAGGATGATAGCAATCACATGTATTGCTACACCCTGAATATGATACAGAACTCCATTTTGTCCAAAAGCTTGTAACGAATATCCTTCATAAACGGTACGGAGTGGGCGATATCCTCCCTGATGTCCTTCTGGTAAGGCTCCTTTTAATAATTCCCCATAACGAGATGGATCACGAAGGAGAGCCCATTGTGAGAGGAACATCGAATCATCCGAAATAAAAGGCCCTTGTCTATACAAGAATAAACAATTATTATAATAATAATTGGAAGCAGAAGTGCAAGCCAGAAGCGTTGCCTGTCAGACAGGAAATGTTTCATGTTCCTAGTATAAACAGTTTTCCAGAGATAGGATATCCGAGACCTCTGGTAGAATATACTGACATCTGTTACAACCAAGATATGACTGGTGTAGAAGAAATTATTTATCGTACCAAACCTATCGCCATTGTCTACCGACATGATATACCGGTTGATGGGGTGGCCTTTTTGACATCTGATAAGAATTCATTTCAGATCGGTATCCAAGAGCGTCCTAAAAAGCTTAAATTACCACCACATAGTCATCCTCTTAAAAAGCCAATTAAAATTAAAGAGATGCAAGAAATTCTTTATGTCATTTCTGGAAAGATACAAGTTAATTTATTTACCAAGACAGGAAAATCTATCCAGTCAGTGATTTTAGAAACAGGGGATAGCATCTTATTGATGCGTGAAGCTCATGGGGTTGATTTCTTAGAAGATTCACGATTATTCGAAGTGAAACAAGGTCCTTTTCAAGGGAAAAAAGGGAAATTATTTTTGTCATCCTGAGCGATTATAAGTTAGTTTTCCATGAAGGATTGTTCGTTATTTTTGTCATCCTGAGCGATTTTGAATGAGCGAAGGATCTCATAATGAAGAGATTCTTCACTTCGTTCAGAATGACATATCATATGATTCCAGTAAATGAACCAGTTTTGTCTGCCAATGCCAAAAAATATGTAAACGATTGCCTTGATACTGGCTGGATCTCTTCGGCAGGCTCTTATATCTCTCGTTTTGAACAAGATTTTTCTACATATATTGGGACAAAATATGCAGTGACCACCACAAATGGTACAACTGCCTTGCATTTAGCACTGGCTTCTCTAGGAATTGGACCCGGGGATGAGGTGATAGTTCCGGATCTTACCATAATCTCTTGTGTTGCTGCAGTGATCTACACCGGAGCAACACCGGTTCTTGTCGATGTAGAGCCAACCTACGGGACTCTCGATCCAGATTCATTAGCCCGTGGTATTACCCCGAACACCAAAGCCATCATGCCAGTTCATCTGTATGGGCATCCTGCTGATATGGACAGAATTCTTGAGATTGCCAATCAACATGGTATCCCCGTTATAGAAGATGCAGCTGAAGCTCATGGAGCCTTGTACAAAGACCGCAAAGCTGGAAGTCTCGGAACAATAAGCTGTTTCAGTTTTTATGCCAATAAACTGATTACAACCGGTGAGGGAGGAATGATTTGTACCAATGACCAGACAATCTATGAAAAAGCCAAACTCCTCAAGGATTTAGCTCACGTACCTGGAAAACGTTTTTATCATCAGGAGATAGGCTTTAATTATCGAATGACCAACCTTCAGGCAGCCATTGGTGTCGCTGAATTAGAACAGATCGATAGCTATATTTCCCACAAACGAACCATGGCACAACACTATAACAAGTTATTACGCGATATTCTGTATCTTGAGCTTCCCCAGGAAGCAGACTGGGCACGAAGTTCTTTTTGGATGTATGCAGTCAGAGTAAGGCCAGATTCACCGATAGACAAAGATACCCTGCGTGCGATTCTAAAAGAAAAGGGAATAGACACGCGAGACTTTTTCTACCCGTTACACAAACAACCGGCCCTACATAAAAAAGGCTTGGGGAAAAAAGCCTCGTGTCCAGTGAGTATCGATCTCTCTAGTCGAGGATTCTATCTCCCTTCGGGACTTGCTTTAAGCAACGATCATATAGAGATAGTTTCCAAAACCTTGCATACAATCTTTAAAATTAATTAACGTATTTCAGTATATTTTTTCGATCTTCAAATTCATCTTCACCACAGGAGGTGAAGAGTCTCAAAAATAAACTGAAATACTTTCTGATGTATCCGTCATGAAACCCAAAGTGTCGATTATTCTACCAACGTACAATGAAGCAGCCAATATTATTCCTTTGATAGATGCCATTAGGCAGTTGGTTTTGGAGAGTTACGAAATCATTGTGGTCGATGATAATTCTCCTGACAGAACCTCTCAAAAGGTAAATAACTATATAAAAGAACATCAAGCTGCTGCCAAAAATGTTCGGATCATAACTCGTCTCCAAGACCATGGGCTTACCAAAAGTATTCAACAGGGAATAGATGCATCAACGGGAGAGAGTATTGTTTGGCTGGATTGTGATTTTTCCCATCCAGTCGAAGTTATTCCCCAATTATGTAAGGGTTTAACCGATCCCGATGTCGATATCGTAGTCGCGTCGAGGTTTGTTCCTGGAGGTCACCAAAAAACTGTAAATGCTCATGAATCCCAAATAGCAGTTCTTCTGAGTACTGCTATGAATAGATTTATTGCGATGCTATTTGATATGGATTTTCACGACTTCACCAGTGGATTTATTGCAATCCGAAGAGAGACTATTCAATCCCTACCGTTACAGGGAGATTATGGTGAGTATTTTATTGACCTTATTGTTCGTGCTCATCGAAAGAAATATATCATCAAGGAAATTCCGTATATACCTGTAGCTCGCAAGGCCGGAGAGTCGAAAACTGCTCCCAATCTCAGAACACTTATCAAACGAGGAGTACAATATGGGAGAACTGTTTTTTCATTACTAGTATGAAATCTTCCACCATTCGTCCAATGATTCATCAGGATATCACAGAGGTAGTGGCTCTTCATCGACGATCTCTAACTGGTACTTTATCATCTCGTATAGGATCAAACTATCTCAAGTATCTTTATCGACGACTACTTCAAGACTCAGCTCATACAGCACTTGTGTATTATCAGGATGATCAGATTATCGGGGTACTCACAGCCACCAAGAATCTAATTCGTACTTCTCAAAAAATTTCTCCGTTATTTTCTCCGACTGCGATAGTTCTTATACTGATGAGTATTCTAACGATGCGGGTAGGTATGGGAGAATTGTTTGAGCAACTATTTTTTGAAAAAAATCTGTTAAAAAATTTTGACAATCCATATATAACTATTCTGACGTTATTCGTTAGTCCAGATCATCAACGAAAACATATTGGAAGAACGCTTGTACAATCTTTATTAACAGTATATAAGAGTCAATCTCTTGCCTATGTGTATGTTGATACCCTCCAGGAAAACACTTCTGCTCAGGCATTCTATATAGCCATGGGGGCTACTCCCCAAAAGAGAGTGGCTAAGGCAATGATCTTTCGATGGAATCTGTAGTATATTTATATATTAATATATCTTAAGTTACATTAAGATATAATTATATATATTAAGTAGAATATGCATAAAAATATTCAAATCACTGGGAGAGTACAAGCAGTTGGGTTTCGGATGAGTTCTAAACTCCAAGCCGATAGCTTAGGGATAAAAGGACTGGTAACCAATAAAGAAAACGGTTCTGTCTATATCGAGGCAGAGGGCGAAGAGGTTGATCTGCAAAACTTTATAGACTGGTGTCATCGAGGTCCCAGTTATGCTCAGGTTGTGAAGGTTGTCGTAGAGATAGGAGAGTCTAAAGGATTTGAAAGTTTTGAGATAATCTAGTAAAAAAATTATAATTACACATATCCTTCGACAAACAAAATCCCAGCCGTGAAAAGCCACTGGGAAGGTTTCACAAAAATGATTGAGGTTGGGCCTATAATATGCTAGAATTGCCTTCTTATGCCTGAACGTCAAAATTCTTCAGAACTCGCTGCCAATCATTTGCGAAATAGCCTCATAAGTTACCTCAATTCAGAACATTGTCTGAACTATTTTAACGGGAGTTTTCATGAGTCATCGATAGAAACATTTTTTAAAGTCCGCACCTTGGTAGAACAATGGAATATTCCTTGGGAGAAGGGGTTTTATATAGAACAGCGGCAGATGGAGGGAGTTTCTCACAATTTGATCAGTGCAAAGACTCTCTTTTGGATGAATGAATATTTCCACCATCGGGTGAAGGTAGGTCACCCTGAAGATGGAAAGAATTTCTATACGCCAGAATTTTACAATGTTTACCAGAAACTCAATTCGGAATTGGCTGAAGTCTTTGATGAATATCGGATGAACTTTGCTTTGCATTTATATAAACAAGGTTTTAAAAAAGATTCCTATGAGATGGTAACTGATCCGGAATTTCCTTCAACTGTCGAAATAGTATCTTTTAGCAAAGATGTCTTAGAAGAAATCAAAAATAGGGGAACGATAGAAGATTTAGATACTTTTGAAAAAAACATGCTTCCGTACCTTGATGAACATTTACCATGGAAAACGAGAACAGAAGATTTAGCGATAGTTAGATTAGCGATTGGACTCAGGGATGATCTTCCGGTTGCTGATATTATCGATGAAATAGAAAAAATCCCTTTGGAAACAGATCGAACACATTTGGTACTCCTTAGGGATGTTTTTATCCCTTTAGCCGCCGAAAAGGGTAATAAATATGTTCTTTCGGATTTAGTTACCTTACTACAGGATCAAATAACCTATATAGTTGAAGATGATGTTCGGATTAATGATATCGATATTGATTCGATACTCAATCCTCTCGAAGAAATTACTATAGGTGATGATGTTGGTGAATTGGCTTTGGAAATGCCCGAAGCAGAAATGCCAGTTGAAAGAGTCGAGGAGATATACAGATTAGCAATGGATATTGCCGAAATAAGTAGCGTTATAGCTACGGTTGACCCAACTCTTGCTGAGACACTCGTCATAGGAAATACGAGTGAATCCATGCTTGGGATACTAGATTGCCTTGATGCTCTCCCCGATGAATATCCTGTCTACAAAATACATGTATTACAACGGCTGTTACCTTTGGTGAAGTATCCACAAACAGAAGATATTGCCAGGACAGCCTACATCAGAAGTATTGGTCTTGCAAAACGATTACGAAATCAGGAAGGATTTTTCTATAACGACCTCATCCACGCTGATTTTGCTAGGCAAATAGCGGATACTACCTCTCAAACTAGCCAGGACTTAAAGAGAAATAATCTTGATGCCAGTAAAGCCATCAACAAAATTAATGATAGTCGGATAAAGATATCGGCTGAATTCGATACCTATGTGGTAACCGCTAAACATGATCGAAGTGCTCTAAAAAACTGGCGGAGGATTGTGGCAAATGTGAGTAAATCAAACACCGTGGCCGGCTCTGATATGGCAGAAGAATTGTTGTTTGTTGCGTTACAACAGCATGAATGGAATACGGCGAAAGATATAATGCTCTCGGGATATGTGGGAATAGTAGCCTTGATAGATACCTTGAGTAGTATTCAGGAAAAGTAAATTACGGGGTATTTTTAGAACGGTTGACCAGGTTCCAAATCTTTTCTTCGGCATCACTACCCCAACCACCACCAGGACGAAGTTTAGAAGCTAAGGCAACGATAGACCGTAAGGTGTAGTGCGAGAGATTTTCAGCTTCTTTTCCATATTGGAGTGAGAGATCTATCGGAATTGCTGTATAAGCTCCGAGCATGGGAAGAGCTGCGATCCCAGCCATACGATGCAAATTTTTTCTCAAACGAAGTCCTACAATTTCTGTTGCCGCAGCCCTAATGATTCCCGGTCCAAAAAAATTAAAGGCCGAGGTGATAGCTAGCGCTTCAGCTGGGTGTGAAACCAAGGCTGCTGCAACAATCGGAGTCGCCAGATCAGTTAATCGAGAGGTTAATAAGTATGTGAGTTGTAAACCTTCATATAATTCTAGTTCGTGATCGGGGATAAAAGACAATGATTGTTGAAATTCTTCTTCCGATAAAAGCCCATTATCATAGGCTTTTTTAACTCCCCAGAGCATAGTATTTTCTAATGCTTGTTCATGTCGGTAATGAGCATCAGTGATAAATTTCCAGGCGTTTTTTTGAGATTCTCTGTTCCAGATGATTTTTGCCGGGGTCTTATTAACCAGATCCCAGAATGCCCGTAAGCCTAATCTGGCAGTATTTGAGTTCATATGGGTTTCATACAAAAACCTCGAATTAGTTAATCGTTGAGCTGTCTCTGGATCAATAATTCCACGAGTCAAAGCATCTTGGATATATAACTCACGAGGATTTCTTTTGGACCAATCTTGGACTATTTCATGGACTTCATCATATGCTTGGATGAAGAAATCAGCTTCATCTCGGATGTGTTCAGGGATCTGAGGATTTTTCTGTAAAAAATTTCTTAAACGGTCAGTATGGAGGGTATTGAAGGTAGGAACTTCTGATTCAAAAGCCTGGCGAACATCTGTATGAAATTTATAATAGAATAATGGCTTTACAAAACCGGTATGGCGGATGGCTGGGAGATCATCCAACCATTTCGTTTTTCCATCAGGACCAATCCATAGATTTGGTTTCCCAAAAGGATTATCAGGATGTACTTGGGCTGCGTGTTCGAAGCCCATTTCTACCCCAAGATTCCAAAGTAATTTACGGGCGTCAGCAATTTGAGACTTTTCTTTTCCTTGATCATGAAATGTAGGACCACGACCTGATATTTTTTCTCGTACCTGGCCATATCCCACCTTTTCAAAGTTGGTAATTCCGTAAGCGTCTGGATTAGAGATCATGTCGTTCGTTACATGGGGGAGAAGGAGATGGAGGAGTTTGCCTGTGTAATAATCTTGTAATGCAGCTTCTTTTAATGTTTGTGAAGGAAAGGGTATGTTCCAATTTATATTTCTTAAAATTTCATGGGCTGCATCTGAAGGCGACATCGTTTTGATAACTTTACTTTCTAGTCCAATTACAGAACCACCAAATCCGCCACCAGCGATAAATTGAACACGCTCAGTCATTTTTTCAGTAGTAAATCCTTGGGGAGCCAACGAAGTTACCGGAAAGGTGAGATTAGTCTTTTCACTAATACCAATAGATCGCACGTGTTCGTGGGCCATGGGTGTGATTCTCTCACAGAGTTGCTTATCAATCAACAAAGTTATCATCATGAGCTCTGTATTTAAGCGAAGGATCCGATGAGATCCTTCACTTCGTTCAGGATGACAAAAGAAGATTCCTTCACTAGGGAGAGAATAAGTGATTAACGATTGTTAAAGGAAGAACTGACTAACATATTCCAGAGTTTATCCCACCAAGGGATTTCATCAGTACTTATACCCTGAACATTGGTAGCTGGAGTGGGGCTAGGGTAATAGGTTGGATAATTTGCTGTTGGGTAGGTTGGGGATGGAATAGTGGTCGTCATATAGGTAGGGGAAGGATAATATTGAGTCGGAGACACAGATTTAGTAGGAGAAATATATTTAGTGGGAGAAGGGTAGTAGGTAGGTGTATTGTACCTGGTAGGACTTGGACTTATCTGGGTAGTAGACGGGTAATAATAGGTAGGCGTTGTGTATGACGTGGGAGTTAGTTGGGTGGTTGAAGGGTAATAGTAGGTTGGAGTTATCGAGGTTGTTGTGCTTGGTGAATCGTATTTAGCTATCGTAGGAGTTGGCGGATATGAATAAGGAGAAGGAGAAACGAGGACTGATTGTATATAGGTTGGTGTTGGTTGGTAGTAGGTCGTTGGTCTCACTTCACCAGCTTTTGGTGATGGGGTGGGGGTTACATACGGGATTGATTCCCAACTGACAAATGGAGCAGCCGTGGTACTTTTCACTGGAATATCCCAGTTTTGTGAGTTCTGTAATGGTGCAACAAATATTGGTTCAGTACTTGGATTTTTGGTAGTCGTTTTTATAGCGTTGATAGCATTAAAAGCATTGATGGATGTCTGAGTATTGATACCGTTGGTAAATCGTAAGGCGAGTTGGTTCATACTTTGACCTTCTATAAGTGGGGAACAAGCCGAAGGATTTTGCTTACAATACCAATCATAACCTTGTGATTCACAAAGTGATTTATTTTGAGAACAGGCTTCCTGATACGAGCTAAGATTACTGGGTACCGATAAACAATATTTTCGTTGGTCCTCGGCTGTTTTTACTATTGTTCTCTGAGCTGTAGGTTTTTTACAATCTTCGCGAGCAGTGCTAATAGTTGCTGCTGATTTTTGACAAGCTGCTGCTGCTATCGCATAGGTCGGATTCGTTTTTCCTAAACTCTCCAATAACGCACAAGTTGTATTCAATTGTTGAATCTTGTTTTGATCTGAAGAACTTTTTTGATTCGTCTGATTTCCTGTTTTTACAGCAATTTTTGCGAGGGGAACACAGTATTGAGAGAAATCTTCGGATTTAAATTGCTTGAGAGAATTTTCTGATAAATAGTTTGTACAATCTTTGGCTGTTGGTTCCTTGCTGGTATCTTTGGCATTAAATAGTTCACAGACACCGGTATTTTTTATCGTTCCCACAGTATCTAAAACTGTTTTGCCAGAAATGCTGGTTATAGATCTCTGACACGATTCAGATAGTGATGTTATTACCTGAACTGTTTCTGGTTTGGTGGGATCTAACGATATGGTGGTTGGTTTTTGAGTATCCGTACAGCCACCTTTTTGACAGGTTTGATAACAGGAGAGCTGATTGGTACACCCATTCGGACCGGTCATACCAAAAGAATTACATTCACTAAAGTTGTCAGGATTATTACAATATTTTTTACACGATTCCGTACTTAGACACCCTCCTGGGCCAGGAGGAGTGGAGGACTGAATACCGATGCCATCAGCAATTCTTTGGCAACGAACAGCATTCTCTTTTTTCGTGCAAAGAGTAGAAAGATCTTTGCTGAGTTCATCCAGTTTGCGATTATTTTCGGCAGCTAGTTTGGCTATTTCGGTGGTTAACCCAGGATTTGATTTTTGGGTAGAAGCTTTGTCTATAAGTTCTTTTGCTCGTTTTTGATAATCAGGGAGGAGATTGTATTTTTGTCCAACGCTGAGACACTGTTGTTTGTGGGCTGGATCGGCACAATAGACAACACAACTTTCTTTGGAAGTACAGGCTAGTTCCTGCATGGCTTGTTTGACGACATCATCACTTTTCGGTTTGAGAATACGTGATCCAACAGCCCACTCATAACAAGCAGTTTTATTTAAGGGATCTTCACATAATTTATGACACTCTGACCATGAATTACAGCTCCCAACCGTTGGGATAGTAACCGGGTAATTCAAGGTTACTTGAGGTGTGGGAGATTGGGCAAATATATGAGAAGGGAATTCAGCAAGACAGAATGAAAGAATACAAGCAGACAATAGTAGATACATTCGTTGGTTCATGGGTTAATATCCGATTTCATCAAAGGGGTTTTTGGTTTCCTCAAAAGGATTCGCTTGATCTGCAGTTGGACTAAAAGGATCTTCATAGCCAGCTTGAACTTTGGGTATGAGACTGAGTGACCCATTCGCAACTCCGCTTTCATTTAATATGTCATCAATGGTATCTTGTTGGGTTTTGGCAGCTTTGGTTAAACTATCCGTCGTGCTTTTGATCATATAGACTGCTGATCCTGTCCCTCCCAAAATAACTAAAGCACCTAGTACTATTATTCCCGTTTTTAACCAGTTGGTAGGGGCGGTTTGGTCTAATATTCCAGGTTCGGCGCTCATAATATATCCATCAGAACCAGGAACCTGCCTGAGGCTTTGGTATTGTGGAAATTCTGATGATGGTTGACTCTGCGAATAATTCTGAAAAGAAAATCCCGGTTGAGCATTCATCGATAGAGATGATGGGGCGATGGGTGGTGCTGGTGTGGTGACTACATGCACATTCATCGAGCTTAATTGGCTGGTAGAAATAACTGGCGGCGATGGTGCTTGAGGTAGTGGAGTTTGTGGTAAGGGTTGCATGGGCATTTGAGGAGGTACAGGTTGCACTGGCTCGATAGGCAGTGTCGTATTCTTTGCAGCAGCTGGATCAAGAGGGTCCATATATTGAGAGTAAGCTGAGCTAATCAGTCAGTCAAGGAGTAGGAAGATGTTTTTTAATTTTTTCTATGACTTCTTCAAGAGAAGTGTTGGCTTTTACTAAGTAGTCAACCACACCAATCGTTTTAGCAACTGTTTCTTCAGAATTTAAATTTGTAGACATAATTACTGGAATAGCCTTTAAATTTTCGTCACGTTTCAAGACTTCCAAAACATCGAATCCGTTCATATTTCCCGGAAGCATAACGTCGAGTAGGATGAGATCTGGGTGTTGTTCTTTGGCCATTCGTAAGCCTTCTTCTCCCGTACCTGCAACCAAAGCAGTAAACTTTTCGAAATTTAATTTGCGGCGATACATTTGTTGTAGTTGGGGATCATCTTCGACTACTAAAATTTTGGGTGAAGGAGGTTCCATGTATTCAGTATATCACTGTGTGGCAGGCAGATGCTGTTTTATCTTGGTCACCAGATCATCAATGTTTAAATTTACTTTCACAATGTAATCGACAGCACCAATTTTTCTGGCTACGCCTTCTTCGGTATCTAAATTGGTTAACATAATCACCGGAATAGACTTAAGACTTTCATCACGTTTGAGAACTTCTAAGGTATCGAATCCATTCATATCTCCGGTAAGCATGACATCCAAAAGAATAAGCTGAGGAAGCTGTTCTCGGGCAATTTTTACCCCTTCATCACCACTCATAGCGGTAAATACGGTATAGTGTTGGGATTCGATTTTTAATTTGTACAATTGTTGGAGTTGGGTATTATCTTCGATAACCAGAATTTTTTGTGCAGTTTCCATACTTGTATCTTATACATCTGGAGACCGATGTCAACGTATAAGTTCTTTTATACCCATACTCCAAGCTTCTCGAGCACAGTGTGCTTCTTCTTCATAGCCAATATCGATAAATCTATCAATATCGTGAGTGACTAGCGCATCCAGTTCTTTACGTCCTGGATACTTGAGAAGCGAGAATAGTGGAATTGCTGGAATTAAAATTTTTTCTAATGATTTTGAAACATGGTGTTTCCTCTCTGCCCCTGGGGTTGATAATCCCAAGGGCTGATAGGGGAAAACATATTCCGCCCCGAAGTGATTTCCTTGAGCTTTATCGATATATCTCGCAATTAAAGCTTCTTTGTCGTTGGGTTTTTGATCCAAAAACCGTTGATACAAATCTGTGACATAGGCGTGTTTATCAGCACAAACATATCGGGAAAATAATTTATTGACAGCCAGAAGCCGTCCTACACGTTTTATTTTTGCCCCCTCTTTGGTTTCCAATATTGGGTGAAGCATGGGTATATCTCTTTGGACCATGATTTCGTCGCTATCATGAATCACCAGCATTACCTTGAGATCATTGATTGAGCAGTCTTGAAGTATATGAGGAAAATACTGTTGGTAGATAGTTACTAGTTCTAAACATCCGAGGATATGGTCATGATCGGTCTCTTCAACCTCTGGGTACGCTATTTCGAATTCAATTCCACCTTTCCACCGATAGATATGATTATTGGCTTCTTCAAAGGCGAATTGAGTAGCAATAGGAACAATAGAGTCTACGTGAGCTCTTTCTAAAGGAGAAAGATAGCTGCGATAACTAATCAATCGCTCCATAGGTGTATATATTCATACTGCGCTGATAGTAGCAAATACACGCTATAATACAAGTATATGCATAGCGCGAAAGTACTGGGGATACAAATTACTACTGATCCCAAACTCGATATTATTAAGGAAGTTGAAAAAGCACTCTCAGAACATCGACAGCTGGTCATTACCACCCCTAATCCGGAAATTATTGTAGAAGCTCACCACAATCAGGATTTTAAAGTAGCCTTGAACGCCGCCGATATTTCCTTACCGGATGGAACGGGAATAGTCTGGGCTCTGAAAAGACAGGGGATAGTGATTTCTAGAATTCTTGGGAGAGATTTTTTTATCAATCTATTGGAATTATCAGAGAAACATCGTTGGAAAGTAGCTCTTGTCGGTGCTTCGCCAGAAAGTAACCATCAATCTGCAGAGCGCATAAGAAAAAACTATGGGGAAATTGAAGTCTTGGAAATTGTGGATATCTTTCTTGATAAGCAAGGTAATATGACAAGTGAAAATAAAAAGACCCAAGAAGAAATAATCGATGAATTGAAAACATTTAAACCGCAAATTTTAACCCTCGCTTTTGGGCATCCAAAACAAGAATTATGGGCCAATAAAATACGAGCTAATTTCCCTGAATCAGTGGTAATCACAGTTGGGGGAACACTCGACTACTTTTCAGGACAAGTGCCCATGCCACCACAGATATTTTCATCCTTGGGAATGGAATGGTTGTTCCGATTGATTGTTCAACCATGGAGACTACGAAGAATTATTACTGCTGTGGTGGAATTTCCCTGGTTGGTTCTCCGCCATTCTTTGTAAACTCGATTACCGAAAAATTTGTGTGCCACCCTACTTGGGCAAAGGTTTTGGCAAAATCAGTCAAAGTTTTTTGCTTAGAAAGGAGATACGTCCATTGATTGGTAGTCTCAACCTTACCTTCATGTCTAAGGATTGTTTCAATAGGGGTTCTGTCTACTAATAGGGTAACATCGACCATACCAATTGCTTGCACTGCTGATGCGAGACCTTCTTTGAAATATTTCTCATGATCACGAATTCCATTGGGTGGAATTCCGTCGACTTTGGCTTGAAGATCCCATCCTAAGACAGGAATATCAGTATATTTGGTAGGACCTCTGGTATAGTAATCAACCATGACTAATTTTCCCCCGGGATTTAATGCATGTAACTGGAGATTGGTGAGGTAGGCTGCATCAGGCTGATAGACCCGTATATTTGATTGAATTGTGTCAGAAAAATTTTCCATAAACCAGTCAGTCGCATTGGTATGTTCTGGCTCGCCATATTCAAAGACCAGTTGATTATCGCGATAGGTCACATATAACTCCTGAATCTGTTTATCAGAATTTTTTTTATAGAAGCGAAGGGGTAGGGCATCGAGAAGTTCATTGTGCTGAATAAGATCATATCGTGCATCAGGATTTTGCTCTAAATACTGGATTATATCGTTACATTCTGTGTGAATATTATCTGCTGGTAGGTATCCAATCCTATGTACCTCACCTTTTGAAGATCCTTGAATCATATCCCGCTGTATATTTAATAAATGTTGGGTGCGATCGACCATGGTTAAATCTATAGAATTTCGCAAATCCTTAGGGACTGCCCGAATCGATTGGGCAGTAAAAATTCCAGTTCCATCGCCGGCTACCAACATATGTGGATGTTCTCTTTCTTCTACTAATTTTTTCCAAATAGTTTCACCTATAGTCTTACACAGTTGAGGGAATTTTTCTGGAGTAGTCTGATAGTCATTTTGCATGACAACGTCATTTTGATAGTAGCCATACGTTGGATCATATTGACCCCAATCAAGTAATTTTGAAACAGGGATAGGTTGTTCGTGTTGGATAAGGAAATCTACTACAGCTTTTCTCATCCTCGGATGAAAAATAGTATCAACTGCCATGGTATCAAACTGTTCGTGGGTTATCGATTGTTCTTCATGCATACTCTTAAGAGTATACAAAGATTTTAGACTCTGGCAAATTCTGCAGGGGGAGAAGTGAGAAGTTCTAAGATTGTTTGAACTGAATCTTGGTTTTCAGGCAATTCACTTCCCTTAACACTAAAATATAACTCATCTGCATAGTTGGCATGGTGTCCAGGGTGACCATAAATTGAATCAATTACTTTCTGCATTCGGTCTTGGTGTTTCCCGGTATCGGCATCATCTATCGATAAATAACTTATATGAGCAAAATTCATCGCTTCTACCCGTCCATATAAAATATCTCTGGTCAGTTTCTGGAGCATACGGCAGTTATACCATCGCTTCTCTGGTACAGTATCAAGTGATCTGGCTGTTAATTCTGCTAAACTCATAGAGTCATACCAGCTTTCGGGATGATTGTTATATATTAATTGGTTATACCAGGATGTAAGTTTAGGGACATCGACAACCATAGTTCCCTTGTATATTTCTTCTACCAGTTGATCAAAATCATGTGGTATTGTCTCGGAAATTATCGATCCAGTTTTTGGATCTTTGAGGATACGAGCTTCTCTGCCATTTAAGAGAACGTGAGATAAAA
This sequence comes from Candidatus Woesebacteria bacterium, assembly GCA_044223895.1. GTDB lineage: Bacteria > Patescibacteriota > Microgenomatia > UBA10105 > UBA927 > CAKZSU01. Next base: position 3,996 of record JBGALL010000018.1, on the reverse strand, counting down.
TTTTCCCATAGAGATATTGTTCAGAAGCAGGATAATTTTTGCCCCACAACCGTTCTCTAGCCATATAACTAGGACTTCCTAAGACTACCTTGGAACTGATATCACCCTCCATGGTTATCCCAAAATCTGTCAGTGTCCAATTGCCATTTTCATCGGTAAGAATGTCTTCGGCTTTCAAGTCACCATGAAGCATGCGTTTGGGGCGGTTATTCATAATATCGATTGCCTGAGCAACAGAAGAAAGTGAATCAACTAGAAACCGTTTTTGTTCAAAGGTCTTCATGTATTTAGTGACTTCGCTATGTAAACTGTGTTTTTGGAGACGTTGCATAAAGAATACGACATGATAGCCATCTTTTCCTCTGACCATATTCACTTGGTAGGGACGAACAATAGGAAGGTCTGGATGTTCCTTGAGTAACTTAAAGAGTGCGGAAGCTTCTCGTATAGAACACAGAGGGACATCTTCTTCACCCTGGATAGCGATCGATTCCATATCATCTGTAACCTGAATCATTGTTTGGTCAAAAGGAAGCCGTGTGTGGGTAAACATTTGTACTTGGTCTTCACTCAAAGGTCCAGATATTTTGGCGGCAACCAACGGATTATTAGTTTTCAGAAGTTGACCATTTCCGCCCTTTCCTAGGGGTTCCGCTCTCAGTCGTATGGGAAGACCACAGACATTAAATTCTGTAACTGCCAAACTTTCGAGAAATTGTGACGATTCGTTTGAATCTGGTGTAAATCCTTGTTGAATTTCGACGCTCATAGAGAGAATTGCTAATTATAGCTCAAGAAGAGTAAAAAGTAAAGTACTATAGGACATTTAGAGGCTACTTACCAGCAAATATTTTGACCAGAATTTGAGGCGGAAAGAGGAAAATCCCACTAGCGAGGATTCCAAAAAAGATCACGGCCACGAGATGGAGGACGGGCAAAATCCGATTCTTGGGCATTAACTCTAGAATATCATAAATTGCTGGAGTATAGTCTTCCAGAAATCGGGGATAGCTGGAGCGTTACAACTGACATTTACCGTAGAAATATCTGCACATTGGGGACCATTTTGACCTGGTGTAGCTGAAGCTATCAGATATTGTCCTGGGAAAAAAGCATGAATGTGTTGACCGTTTGCTCCAGTCTTACCAAATCCGTAGGGATCAGAGATAAGCATGGTTGTATCAGAAGCAAATTGTTGGGAATTGTTGTGAAAGGTTCCAATTTCGAATGATTGGTTACAGGTAAGATTTAATGATTTTACCCATGGTTGTGAACTATCCAGGCGTACCCGTGATTCTGTTGATTGATAGCTACATTGACCATTCGGGAAGGGAGTTGGCGTAGCTGTCGGTTGTGGTTGACAGGTAAATGAGACATTGGCTTGTTCGCTACAGGCATGGCCTGATTGGTTGGTGGTGGTAACGTTTAATGAATAATTTCCCTGGGTAACATACGAGGGGATTTGAACCGTTTGTCCATTGGCATAATATCCCCCAATACCAGGACCGGAGACATAGAGAGTGGTATCGTTAGAAAATTGTCCAGTGCCATTATGAAATGAACCAACATTAAATATTCTTTCACATCCAACTGCAATATTCGGAGCCCAAGGACTTTGTAGGTTGTTTTGAACTCGTGCTTGCGTGGACCCATAGGCACATTGTTGGGGTGGGACTGGAGTAATGTTTTGACAGACTACCGAAACATGAGCTTGTTCGGTACAGCCACCACCATCCTGATTATTTGTTCTCACTGTTACGGTGTAATCTCCAGGACTAGAAACTTGAACAGTATCACCATTTTGAAAAAACGCTCCAAAATAATTTGGTCCGGTAACTTGAAGAGAAACATCATTGGCAAATTGACCTGTTCCATTATGAAAGCCACCGACACGGAAAGATTTTTCACAGCCAACAACTATCGATGGTTGCCAAGGAACAGAGACATTATGTTGAACTCTGGCCTGAGTAGATCCATAACTACATTGGGCTGCACTGACAGAAGACGGTAGGAGAAAGCCCACTAGGACAAGGAAAACTAAGCTTGCAATCGTTGTAATCTTCATGACAGCTCAATTGTAACACTAATTTTTTTATTAACAATACATAATTGTGTGAGAAATAGGAAAACGCCAAGACCTATAGTTGAGTAGAGAGTGAAAAATATAGTATAATAACTATCCTCAAAAGATGAGTTTAAACAATGCGTTTAGACACCAGCTTTTGAAGCACATTAATAACGATGAGAAATATATTGTTGCGGGTTCCGGTGAGGGAAGATCTGCTTCCTTGACCCGGACCCGCAATCAGCGAGTCTATAGTCAGTGCCTTAGTCTGACTATCATCTTATGTAGGAGTAAAGAGATGAAGTTTCGTAAGATTTTTCCGTTCCTTATCGTGGCAGTGTTGCTGCTGTGTGGCGCACAGACTGTCTCCGCCCAGAATTCAGGTGAAGGCCCAACATGGAACTATAGTTGGGTTCCCGACAAAGAAGTCCCGTCGGCTATTTTCTGGAACGAAGCTGGGGATGTTATTGCCTACGGCAAGGGCTATGAATTCGGTGTACCCGAAGCCACAGTGTTTGTGTACCAGCCTCCAGCCCAGTTCACTGAGCAATACGCAATTCTTGCGTTGAACGAAGGCAAGATCGTGGCTCATAGCTTCCTGACCGGAAAGTTGTGCCTCACCGTACCGACAGTGGAAACCGGCCCGGTTTACATTGTTGCGGCCAAGAGCAATGGTTGGAATCTGTCGGTTCAGGAGTATTACCAGAATTTGGAAAAGGACACCTTCGCCACAGAATTCGAAGTTGCCGATTGCCCAGAACAACTGGAAGAACTGCCACAATTGGATTTTTCGATCACTACCATCACTGGGGATCAGGCAAAAGGAACTACCGTTTATACAAGCACCGTATCCGGTAATTTCCTTTATCTGCCTCCTTCGACTACTGCCTATGGTCTGAAGACCTCCGAAATGGTTGGTTTGATGACCCAAACACCAAGTGCAACAACAGTGGTTGCTGGTACAGCGAATTTTATCTCTCAAGGCAATATGTACACCGGCTGTGTAAAACCCGGCGTTGTCAAAGATGCCCAGAACATTGTGATTGGTCAGACTCAATCTGTCCTAAGTTTTTCACAAGACATTGCCAAGAAGATTTCTAAGGCCACGACCATCAGTTCGGTCAGTTGTGTCGGTATTCCCGGTTACGAAGGCAAATAATCGCCAATCAAATCTGACTCAACCTGACCTAATCTAATCCCGTTTCTCATCGTACCTGTCCGGTACAATCATCTTCACAAAAAGATTATTGTACTGGACTTCTCTGAGTACAGGAATCGTTCCTGTATTGAGAGAAGTGAATCATGAAGTTATACCTTTTCTTTATCAAAGTGGAAGTAGAGTAATTTTACCCCTTCGGTAGCTGCGAAATAAATCAAGACAATCCCAAAAACTGTAAACATTGTGGAAACTGGTACAGAACTGAAATGAAACATCTCTTGAGTAAAGGGAAGATTAGGAATACAAATAGTTACTGCAGCCGCTAAAACTGTTAACAACAATAATGGCACAGAAGGTCTAACTGTTTTTAGAAAAAACCGATTGGTTCTGATCGAAAACAAGAACAGTAACTCGGTCAAAATACTTCCCATAAACCAGGCATTCTGTAATACTGCAGTACCTTGTCTGACAAATACGCCAAAAAAGACAAAGTCGAAAAAGGTTGAAACTATTCCTAACAATAACGCTAGGGTTGCAAATCGGTGTAATTGGAACTGACTTGGTTTGGCAATATCAGCGGTGTCCACATGATCTGTCGATACAGAAATCATTGGGAAATCAGAAAGTAAATTCAATAACAATATATGAATCGGCAACAAGGGGAGTGAATTCATCAGTAATGAAGATGTCGCTACTGCAAAGAAGTTGCCAAAGTTTGCTGATAAGGTAGCCAAGATATATTTAGAGGTATTTGCAAAGACCATTCGGCCTT
>JBGALL010000017.1:0-27440 GCA_044223895.1 Candidatus Woesebacteria bacterium | reverse complement strand
GTACAAAATCCAAGGAAGTTTCAGATTTAACAACCTTAACAAAAGAGATATTAAATATCCAAAGTCAGATTGATGCCTATAAAGGGCAACAGGCTAGTCTAGAAAAAAATGCTGAATTCTCCAAGGTAACTATCTATTTATCAACAGATGAAATTGCTTTACCATATCAGCCATCTGATACCTTTAGACCTACTGTTATATTTAAATTAGCCGTTCGTTCTCTTTTAGGCACCTTGAGATCAGCTATTGGATCTATAATATGGATACTGGTGTATGGAGTAATCTGGATTCCAGTAGTTAGTATTATTGGTTTCCTTCTCTTTAAGCGAAACCGTACAAAATAAAAATACCCTCCATGAAGAAGGGAATTTTTTAAACTTCAAAAAAAATTATTCACTAAATGTAATTTTACCGACCTGGCCTTTAGCTCTGTGTTGACCAACTGAACAATAGAATTCAAATGTGCCTGTTTTATCTGGTGTAAATTCAACAGTGTTGGTTTCACCTGATTTCGTTATTGGGAGCTTTACTCCTAATTCATCGATAATAAAATCGTGCATCATATCTTTACTGGTCATCACAACTTTTATTTTTTGACCTTTTTTAGCTGTTATTACGTTTGGTTTGTAATAAAATGCACCCGCTTCAAGGGTTATAGTTTGTTCGTCAGTCATTGCTGGCGAAGTTGCATCAGATGTGCCATCTACTTGAGTTGTTGTTGGCACTGTAGTGGTTTCTTCTTTCTTCATTGAATCGGTGGCTGTATTTTTCCCTTGTCCCATAAATATTACAGCACCGCCTATAGCGACGACCGCAATAATCCCAACAATAAGTAAAGGATTAAAAGAACTAGATTTATTAGTGTTAACTTCCTGAACTGTTTCTTGAATATCATCCATATTATTTCACCTCCTTTAATCTTATATACTACAAAATGTAGTAGATAACTATCAGAATGTCAATGTGGTTGTTGAGTAGCTGAATATGGATAAGAAGCATTGAGGGAAGATACATAGACATTTGCACGTTCCACACAGACAGCAGAAGTGTTTGAAGGTGTTATCGCAATGGTTGCAAGCAAAAATAAAGAAAAAACACTAATTGATAAGTTTTTTATTGTGATGGTAGCTCTGTAAGGTTCTTTTCTGGTAATCATTTTTACTCTAGATTCCAAAGATTCATTTGCAAAAGAAGCTACCGCTAGAGAATTGAATGCAGAAGCATGGATCATCTTTCTCAGCACTGAGATCAGAGGATGATTATCTTGCAATTGAGTTATGGCAGCGTTATCTGCGTTTATTTCACATACTGTTTTGTAACTACGTGAGAGATCTTTTAAAAAAGGAAAAAATGGCAATAACCGTTGTAATAAATATATCAGAGTAATTGTTAGTGAATCACGGTGTTCCATATGATATTTTTCATGGACTAATATTGCTTCTAATTCTTGATTAGTTATCATTTCGAGTAGACCAGTCGAAATATAAATTTTAGGTTTATAAAAACCAAAACAAAAAGCAAATATCTGAGTGGTTTCTAGGAAAAATACTTTAGTATAGAGATGGTGTTTTATTAACAAGCTCTTGTACCTTTTCGTCAAGAAATTGTTATGGATAAAGTTCCTTTTGAGTTGGAAGATTTTATAATATCCGTAGAAAACTTGTATAAGTGTATGTAAGAGTATAAAAAACGCCGAAGCTATCAATAATGGTCCTATTTTCTCTGAAAAAATATCAGTGAACAAGGAATGAATAAGAGCCTGACAAGAATACAAAGTGTTCATTTTTTTTCGTAACGATCGAGTAATTCCAAAAGATGATCTTTTTCTTTTTTTGATAAACTTTCAATACTTTCAGCGAACGATGCTATACCGACATCACCGAACGATGTAAAAAATTTTTTTAAAAACCCTTGGGCCATTGATTTAGAGTACGATTCTTTTGAAATTTTCGCTTTGTACAAAAAGGCTCTTTTATCCTTTTTTTTTGAGACTAAACCTTTTTCATAAAGACGCTGAAGTATGGTCAAAATTGTTGTATAGGCTACAGGTTTGTCTTTCTTCAGTGCTTTTATGACATCATGGACCGTACATTCTCGATTTGTCCAAACAATATTCATGACATCCTGTTCTAAATGACTTATATTTTTGGGTCTCATACGGTTATATCATTATACCTATTTTCTTCCTAATTCAAATACTGCATAGCCAGATTGCATCGCGCCGCAACCATATGTGGCTGTGGAAAGTAGTGAAGCTTTATGACCAGGAGAATTGTTCCAGAAGGTAAATACAACATCAAAACTAGATTTCGGTGGTGATCCCAAAAATAATGTTTCCCACCATTGATGAAATTGTTTACTTAATGCTGGCTGATAACTTTTATACCCTTCATGGTTATCAAGACTTCCACGGGTAACCAATGCCTTTACCCGTTCTAGGGCAATTGAACACAATAAGGGGTTGGATGACAATTGTGGCAAATTGTTTTTCGCTCGGAAATTATTTACCTCATTGAGCAGTTGATTTGTAGATATTGCTGGTTTTATCTTCACTGGGTGTGGTGAAGGCGTTGAGGTTGGCAACGGAGTAGGTGTGGAAGTCGGAGTAGGAGTAGGAATTGTGGTAACCATCCTTGTAGGGATAGCCGGAGAAGACGACACAGGATTTTTCCACACTGAAAAAAGATGAATTATAAAAACAAATAGAGCCTGCATGCAAAAATTATTGAGGCAGGAACGGAAGTTTTTACTGAGCAGTATGGATCATACCCCAAATCCGTGTGTCTTCGCCACCGAGATACCAAAATGAAATAGAAGTAATTCCGTTTGTTGTTGCCTCAGTAATATATTTCTGTACACTTTGCACATCTTCGAACCAAACTCTTCGTATACTTCCATCTTTTTGATAATTACCAGTTATCTCTTTGGTGTCTGCATCTCGTTCCCAGGATCCTTTAAGTTTGGTTATGTCAGCGAGTAACGTAGTATAATCTTTTGGAATTACCGAGGTGGTATTCCATTCAAATCCACTTATTGGAACTACAATTACAGTTTTTTGTACATTTTTTGATTGGGATATGCGAAGAAGAAATTGACTAAACTCATCAGTATTAACTAACGACCGTGGATTATCAGCTTCTGGTGATGGATTATAAACTACGAACCTAACTTGATCTGCAATTCTAAAAAAATCATCCTTAACACTACTCTGTAAAACAGTAAGTGAATAAGAATATTGCCTGAGTTTTAGTTTTTTTGAAAGTTCTTCAATAAACGGATAAAGATAATTAATCTGTTCTGAAGATAGCTGTTCTAGGTTTAGATCTAGACCGTTATAGTCATTTTCATTGATCAATTGCATAATCTCTTCGATCAGCTTTGTTTGTTTATCTTTTGAAGAAATTATTTGAGATTCTGATTTTGACCAATTAATTAGAAAACTGGGGGTGATCCTTATCCCTGATTCTTTGGCGAACTGACGGATTTCTCCTTTTTGTACAGAAGGATATGTGATAATCGCTCCTGTAACATCTATTGAATACCATTGAGGAAGGATTTGTTTTAGAATACCGCTTGAAGTCGCTAAAGATTTCAGTGCCAGTAATTCATTCGTTGCCGGGAAACTAGCAGAGTACTCCACACTAGAACCGTGCATTATCTTCGGCGAAGGGGATGATGGTGTTTGGTAATCTAGTGTTTTTTCAGCTTGGGTTATTTCTTGTGTATCCCAGTGGTGAAAATACCCTATTAAAGATAACCCAAAGCCTACAGCAACTAAAATAAACCCTAAAACGTACTTCATAACTTCACATTATACATTTCAGCAGTTTATTTTTTATATAAACGGTAGGAGTAAATAATTGTAGAAATTACCGTGAGAAGTATACCTGGAATAAAAAATAAAAAGCTAACAGCTGAACCAAATGGTAAGGTTATTATGAGTATAAGCCCTAAAATAAAAAACAATTTTCCTCCAAAACTATGAGTTTGATCCCAGATCGTATCAGAAGAAAGAGTCCATGGTGTTCTAATACCAAAAAACCAATTTCTTCGAATTTTTTTTAGAGAAATACCTAAAAATATAAATAAACCCGCAATATCCAAAGAGATAATTTCGGCTACAGGAATTGTATACCCAGTATTAAAAAGCAGAATAGCTAGATAGATAACGAGCAACATAGCCACAAAAATAGCTTTAAATTGATGATAAGTAGATTCAAATTTTCGATAATTATCACCCTTTGGATCTATATAGGGAAGAACTAAGAATACTCCATAAACGAACGTCATAAGGATAGGGAAGAGAAATAGAGTAATGGATCTCGGAGAGTAGCCATTCACATGTCCATAGAGATCCCAATGAGTAGCAATTTGTTCAGGGAGACTATCATACAAGAATCGTGTTACTAGTATTGAAATCCCAATCAGAATTGTTGGAATAGCTTCACTTTTCCATGAATATTTAATAGTAGTTCTCATATAGAGTATTATAGAAGAATGGAAGAAAATATTCCTCAAACTGCCCTTTGTCAGCAATGTCACATACAAGTTCGACCGACTGATTATTTTTGTTTTAATTGTGGAAAGAATCTGAAACCAAAACCACTTCCAACCGACGCAGTTACCCAAGCAATGTACTATATCGGGAGTATCCTCTTGCCACCCATGGGGATTATTTGGGGATTTAAATATTTGAGAGAAAAAAATCAGACTTCAAAAATTATTGGAATTATCTGTGTCATACTTACCTTTATTGTTATTATTGTTGGTATCCAGGCGACAATAACCTTAGCAAACACAATTAGTGACCAAGTAAATAAACAGTCAGAAAGCCTAATGCAATTTTAAGATTAATAGTGCCTATGCAAGCCTTACATCTGTTTAATAAAAAAACTATTCTTACTCCTAGAAGAATAGTTTTGTTTTGTTTTCCCTTATTTTTCATCTTCTTAGCGGACAGTGTAATGTCATATATATTCCCGATCCTTGTGGCTAAAACTACCCAGTCAAATACGATACTCGGGATTATTATGGCATTGTCATCTTTACTGGGTATTTTATGTGATTTTATATTTCCTCAACTTTTAAGAAATCGTTCATGGAGATTTCAATTAACTGTCGGTATTATCATTGCCTTTCTTTTTCCAGTTTTCTCGAATCTAGGAGCATTTTTCTCCTTAATATTCTTCTTTATTATTGCCACCTTGATTTGGGGAGTATATTTTGAATTTTTACAATTTTCGCAACAGAGTTTTGTTATTCTGGAAGATTCTCCAAATGAATATTCCAAAGATTGGGGGATTCTCTTCTTGATCTATGAATTGACTATAAATATTGGTCCAATTGTTGGTTCGTTCTTATTAAAACAACACGTTTTAACATCTAACCTTACTGTAAATCTGTTTCAGATACTCAGCTTAATCTTTGCTTTGTTTATTATGATGAATATGCCAAATCATAGGGGCACGGCTGTGGAAAGCCAAATCCAAAAAACTCTCAATGTAATCAAAGAATTACGATATTGGGAACGACTTGGAGAGCGAGTATGGCCGGCTATCCTTGCGGGTGTTACTGTTAGTTTTGTATCAGCGAGTTTTTGGACAGTTGGTGGATTGTTAGGAATGGAGATGGCTGGTGATAGTGGTTACGATTGGGTGGTAATGGTGCTTTTTGGTGTCCCGCTTATTTTAGGATCTTTGTTCCTTACAAAAATACCAGTGCATGTTCATAAAAAAAGATTTTCACAGCTATCACTTCTTGTTGGAGGAATGTGTTTGATGACTTTAATATTTTTTAAAAACCAACCTTTGCTAGTCTTGGGTATTATAGCCATATCAAGTTTTGCGATTTCTTTCGCTGGCCCATTAAATGAAGCTGTGTACAGTGATTTGTTAGAGAGAAGCGGCAAAAGCAAGATGCATCTTCTAGGAATAGCAAAATCAAATAGTTCATTTGCTTATATTATTGCTCCCTTATGTAGTGGGTTTCTTGCCGATAAAACCAATTATTATTTTACTTTGTCTGTTGTCGGTGGGGTTGCTGTTGTGATCAGCGGATTGTTACTGCTATTCTCTCCAAGAAAGATTAAGCTTCCCAGGTTAGCGTAATATCATAAACAGGGAAATTCACTCCTCCCAAGTCATATTTATAACGTTCGCCTCCGCGCAAAAAATTATATTCAGATAATTTATGTGAAATAGCATAGGATATGCTTTGAGCTTTCAGATAAAACCCACCACCAGAAAAATGCTGCTGATCAAAGCCTGAATTGTATAGTAAAAATGAATTTTTTGTTTCAAAGGCTACTATAGCTGTTGCTGCAACATCCCCAACATATAAAATCATTGTCAATAAAGAATCAGGAAAAGCTGTAGGTAAAGCTTTAAAAAATGCTTCGTGTTCTGCTGTTAAAAACTCTTGTTTTCTTCCATCAAGTTTCATCAAGGAGAGGATCTTATCCATGTCTGCGTCTTTTCCTTTTTTTGTACATACACAAACTTCAGAATTCTCTCTGAGGAATTTTCTTTGCTTTCGTTCTAGTTCGTGACGGTTTTTCTTTGACAAATATGCCAAAAAATCTTCGTAGGTATTGGGGAGTGGATGAATACGTGGAGTAATATCTCGTTGATTTATAGATATATTGGCATCATTTGCGCTAGCTTGTAGAAAATATTCATAGGTGGGTGACGAAGCTGGAATATTTGTCAGGAAAAGTTTTTTAATTCCTAAATTCTGCAAAGCGGGGATAATTTCTTTCCAAGCTCGTATTTTATTTTCATCAGGTCCAATGAGATCTGAATAATCAGTAATTTCTGGACCTACAAAGGAAGCAGTTGTGTCTTTTTTTCCGAAGGCACTTATAATATTCAGATCGGGAAGGTGAAAAATAATAGGCACTTCACTCTTACCATCTGTTGAAAAATAAATACGGTGCCATTCATAGGTTAAAAAAGGTGCTTGGAGAGAGGACTTTTGCAACGAAGTCTCCCACAATGGAATGAGTTCAGGAGAAAAAGATAGAGATGTAATCATCTTCATAGTATACACCGTATATAATGGACCAATGATACAACGTTTGATATTAGTCGTAATTAGTTTTTTTATTGGGATAGGTGGGGGGATATTGTATCTTCAAACTTCTCTACCGGTCAATATAATCCTTCCGTTAGGGAATCAAATTGCCCCAAATTATAAAAAAGAAGAGCGAATCGGATTTTTACCTTACTGGTTGGTAGATAAAGCCCAGTCTTCCTATAAAGGCTCGTTAACTAATTTAACCTATTTTAGTTTAACTATAAATCCAGATGGTCGAATTCAAAAAAAGGTAAATGCTCGAGAAGAAGAACCGGGATGGACTTCATTGCGAAAAGAGTCTGTCAAAAATCATTTACGTCAAGCGAAAAATGATGGATTAACTACCTCTCTTACCGTATTTGCTGCCAAAGAATCGGACATTGATACCTTGCTGTCTGATCCAGTAGAGAATGCGAACAATCTATTAGAAGATGTCATACCAATAATGAAAGAATATAAATTTGACGATTTAAATGTAGATATAGAAAGTGTTATTGAAGCATCAGCATCTTCGCAACAGCAATTTACTGATTTCACCAGGACTCTAAAAGATGGGCTAGCACACGAAAATATTGGTACACTCACCGTAGATGTAACGGTTATGTCTTTGTTCCAGTCCCAACGAATCAATCCTCAAAATATAGCAGCGATTGCTGATCGAATAGTCTTGATGACCTATGATTATAGTTATGCTGGATCGATGTTGACTGGCGCAGTATCTCCGCTTCACGGGGCAACTATCGATAAATACAATGATGTAACCTTTTCAATAAATAAAGCTTTGGAAACTATCCCCTCTGAAAAATTACTCATGGGGATACCACTCTATGGTTACGAATGGGAAACACTCAATGAAAATATAGGTTCAGCCATTATCCCCAAAACTGGTCAAACTGCAAGTAATCGAAGAGTTGAAGAGTTGTTACATACTTGCACAAATTGTACAAAGCAGACAGATAGTACAAGTGGTGAACCATATGTAATTTATCCGAAAGGTGCGTTATATCATCAACTTGTGTATACAAATAATAACTCTATTCAAAATAAATTACATTACATCACTTCAAAAAAAATGTTGGGAGCTGCTTACTGGGCGTTAGGTTATGAAGTTGATCAAACCTTGCCAAAATATTAGTCGGAAGAAAGTAATATTCCAGTAGTTCGAATCGTGTTTGTACCTCGGTCAATAACTATCGTATCGGCAGCTGTTAACTCCCAGACTTTAGATTTATTTTCATTATCCACAAATCCTAGTTTACCTTTTCCTGATGCTATACGAATAGTAATTTCTTCAGGAGTGATAACACTTTGTACAGTACTTTGAGACAGTTCGAGCAATGCACCGGGAATGCGTAAATTAAAGACGTCCTGGCTCATGCAAGCAAAGGTACCGTTCCGTTGTTGTACGGTGATACTTTTTGGTAATAGGTTTGTTAATACTATTTGAGTTTTTTCTTCCATGGTACATGTTAGGCTATTGGGTATAGTTATTGTGGCTTGGGATGTTGGTAAGGTTAAAATTTCATCACCTTGATATAACACAGCACCTGCAGTTGCTGGAACATGCGACGTGATATCCCACGGTATTCTTTCAATAGTACCTAATACTTCCGTCAATTTTCCTGTCAAAGATTGCGATGGAGGGGATAGAGAAATAATAGTAGGTGTGGGACTAGTTATGATAGTATCACCATGGATTTCATCAGGCTTCTGTTTATCTTTGTATACCGTGACCAAACCAAATCCCACTATGAAAAAAAGAACCATTAGTACCATTGTTATAACATTTGAATGTTTCATGAAAATGTTCGATGTATATCAAACGAACTAGTATCAATTAGTATATACTGACAAAAGTTATTGTAATCATATGATTGAATTTATTCAAAAAGCACAAGAAATCTTTAAGATGAGTTTTACTACAGAACAAGAAACAATGTTCCAAATCTATGAAGACACACTCGTAGAATGGAATGCAAAAATAAACTTAACTGCAATAAGGAATATAACTGATATTCGAAATAAACATTTTCTAGATTCACTAGCCTGTTTATCTGTGTGGTCTGGCAATGATGCATATCCAAAATCAATTGTAGATGTTGGATCTGGAGCTGGGTTTCCAGGGATTGTCCTAGCAATTAGTTTGCCTCATTCACAAATAACCTTAGTGGAATCTATTGGAAAAAAAGCTGAATTTTGTCAATTGGTTATAAATAAACTGAACTTAAAAAATATTACCGTTATACAAGAAAGAGTTGAAATAATTGGGCACTCATCGTCGCATAGAGAAAAATATGATTGTTCTGTTGCCAGAGCGGTTGCATCACTTCCTGTATTGTGTGAATATTTGTTGCCTTTAGTAAAAATACATGGGCAAATGATAGCCATGAAAGGAAATAATGGACAGCATGAAATTGATCAGGCAAGTAATGTAGTTCCTGCCTTAGGAGGAAAATTTATTCGTTCCATTCCTTACGTTTTACCTGGAGAATCTGATCCTCGAATGATTATTGTTATAGAAAAAATAAAAAGTACTCCTCATCAATATCCTCGAGCCACCGGTATTCCCACCAAAAATCCATTAACATAAGATAGGCTCCATGGATGATAACAAACAAGTTGAAATAAATAAGCTGTATAAAGAATTGGTTGAATTAAAAAACTCTCCTCTATATTCATACAGAATAAAAAATAAATTTCTCCCTGTCATTGGTCAAGGAAATCCAGACGCTTCAGTTGTTTTTGTGGGTGAGGCTCCTGGTAAGAACGAGGCGTTTACCGGGATACCTTTCTCTGGAGCAGCTGGGAAAGTATTGGATGCTTTATTGGCTTCTGTAATGTTGCGAAGGGAAGATATTTTTATCACGAGTATTGTAAATGATAAACCCCCAAACAATCGTGATCCTAAACCAGAAGAGATAGCTCTTTACTCACCATTCTTAATGAAACTATTGAATATTATTCAACCAAGCATAATTGTAAGCTTAGGGAGATATTCAACTCAATTTCTTTTACAAAAATTTAATGCTGAAGAAAAAGAAGAATCAATAACCAATCTTCATGGAAAAATTATCGACTGTTATGCACCTTTTGGTAAGGTTCAAGTCCTACCTATGTATCATCCAGCTGTAGTTTTATACAAGTATTCTATGAAACCTGTCATAGAAGAAGATTTTAAAATACTTTTGGAACTAGATACTGATGTATAATATTAGTATGAAGGGCTCCGATATCAAATCTTCTCTGCCATATCTTGTTCCCATAATTTTATCCTTATCAGTATTTGTTACTTTGGGGCTGGTGGGGCTTTTCCTACTAATTTGTACGTGGCCTGTGCTATATATTGTAGATGGAATATTTCGTACTCAGTTCCACCTAATGTCAACAGAAAAATGGTCTCCAGATGCCAGCTGGCCAATAGCTCTTATTGCCAATGTTGTATTACCGATATTATATATTCCAGTTTATCAATTTTTAAAAAAGAAATTTACCGGTAAGCGTTTATTTTTCTTTAGTATGATTGTGTATTATTTGATTTTATCATTGATCTCTTTATTTATTTTTTCCTCTTCTTCATAAATATGCAAAAAAGATTTTTAGGAACTGAGCATGTGTTGTTGATCTTAGGAATCGTATGTCTCCTGATCGGGGGGATTATTGGCTATAAATATATTTATAATGTGCGTCAACATCATATTCCTAAACTACATCAGACAAATGTAAACAGTATTGAAGGTTGGATGACAATTCCCTTTGTTGCTCATACGTATCGTATTCCTGAGAACGAATTATTTAAATCTCTCAATGTTGATCCATCTCAAAAAAAAGTCAGTCTAAATAGCCTGGCAAAACGTCAAGAAGTGGATTCTATAACATTTATAGAAAACACTAAAAATATTGTCTCAAGAATGATGGAAGCTCAACGTCAGCCATCACCAGTTCCTAGCCCATGAATCAATTTATCACTCCTATTCTTACCTTAGTTTTGTTGTATGGATATCCTATTATTATTTTGGAAATTCTCTTAGGATATTTAGGATTACCTGTTCCGGTTGATATTAGTTTATTAGCTGCTGGATCATTTACGGCGGATGGTACCTTGAACATGTACCTATTAATCTTGATTGCAACTATTACAGCGATAATTGGAGATGTGACTCAATATATCATTTGTCGAAAATATGGAATGGTATTGATCAACAAAACTTTTTTGAAAAAAGGATTAACTCCTTCACGGGTTAGAAAAATGGAAAAATTCTTACAGAGATGGGGGGCTTGGTGTATTTTCTTTACCCGGTGGTTATTTTCACCATTAGGTGTGCCTCTCAATATTACTGCTGGTTTAGTCAATTATTCTTTTCGAAAATTTGTGATAACCGCTGCTATAGGCGAATTTTTGTGGGCGAGTATCTATGTTTCAGTGGGACATTTGTTTGGCTCAAATTGGTCTACCATCGTTGACTACATTAATAATGTTCCTCAACTATTTGTATTTCTTGGTTCTGGGGTAGTCTTTATTTATGCAGCAGTGAGGCTGTGGTTAACCAAAAGATAAACGTAATTCGATAAAAATGAAGTATACTATATAAATCTTGCATACATTCACTGATCTTCCTGAACCTATTACTGCTGCCATAAATACAATTCTATCTCGAAGTAGCCCCTATGAACTTTCATCAGCTGCCAAAAAAATTCATCAGCGATATATGGAACGTGAAAAGGGTAACAGTGGAGCATTTGTTCAAAGTCCTATAGACATGCAAGCCTATCTAGCATTACGTTCACCGGCGACCTATGCTCAAATTACTGGTGCCTTTTCTCAAATTCAAGAAAGGATACCTGAGTGGAAGCCAAAAACAATGCTTGATCTAGGATGTGGTCCAGGAACTGGCACATGGTCTGCTAAGACTGTATGGCCATCGATATCAACAGTTGAATGTGTCGACAAAGAAAACTATTTTTTGTCGTTAGGAGAAGAAATATTAAGTAAAATCTCAAGCGATGTATTGAGCAATTGGAAAAAAATGAGTATAGAAAATTGGATAGAAACGAATAAAAATAATTCTTTTGATCTGATTTTAGTAGCCAATGTATGTAACGAATTATCACCGCTATCTATTGAACGTCTGATTCACCAATTGGTATCAATGAGTTCAGGAATAGTAGTAATTGTAGAACCTGGTAGCTCTATTGGATATCCAGTTATTCAGACAATAGCAACCCTGATCCCCGAAGAAATCTCTATTACCGCGCCATATATACATAATTCACATATACCGGTTGATGAATATTGGATTCATTTTCCTCAAAAATTTCACCGACCTGAATTTCAGCGACGAATTCGCCAAGCTATGAGGGAAAGTTCTTTTATGGCTTCCGATTGGGAAGAATCTAAATACAGTTATCTCGCCTGGGGAAAACGTCCACAAAAACCTTTTTGGGGACAATGTATTGGACCCATAGATAAACAAAAAGGATTTGTAACCGTCCCAGTTTTGACTGAATCGGGCATCATTCACCAAAAAGTATTAAAACGTAATAAAGACCAATATACTGTCGCCAAAAATCTTCGATGGGGAGAATTAATCGAAGATCCTATATAATAGAGCCTTCTATTATATGGTCACTCAATTTTTAGACATTACCCCAGAGAAAAAAGATCTTCAAAAACAAATTTCTGAACTCGAAGAGACCTATGTCCGAATTTTAAAACGGATGGAGCGGTTAAAAGAGGAAATTGCTGATTTTGAATCGTTATACGATAGTAAAGTTAAACGTCTCTATGATCGATTAAACCAACTACAAAGTTTGTTATTTAAATATCGTCAAATTAGTGAAAATGTTGATGAGTTATTTTCCTTTTCAGAAGCACAAAAAATATTTGATGACACGATGAAAGATAGAAGGGCACGGATGGAAGATGAATTTAAACGAAAGAAATATCGTACCAGAAATATTCCAACCAAACGAGACACACTTCCCGCAAAAGATCGAGCTGAATTAAAAAAAATATATCGTAAATTAGCACACCTATTTCATCCTGATAAAAATGGTGGTGATGAGGAAATGATGAAGAAGATAAATGAAGCCTATCGAGAAGGAAATTTACAGGCACTGGTCGACCTCGATTTGGAGTATCTGACACAAAAAAACAATGACTCTCTAGAGGGCTTACAACACCGGTTAATTTCTGTCAACCGACTTATCGAAAAAACAAATAAAGAAATTCGATTACTTCAACGCTCTGATATGTATATTTTGCGAAGAAACTTGCTTAAGAAAAATAAACAGGATACAGGTACTATTTTGGATACCTTAGCCAAAGAATTGAGAAAAGAGATTCTCAGTCATGAGGAAGAAGTTCAGGATTTCATTGATAAATATGGTTTAAATGACGAGGATTTGTAGCCTATAGCTTTACTCTTTGTGGTGATTTCTATATAATATAGCTTCAAAATTATGGTAGAGTTACTTCGTCCTTCGTTAAAAGAACTAGATGTTTATAATGCTAAAGATGCAGTGATTAACGAGCTGAAGAATAATCCTGGAATAATGGATAAGCTGGTAGCTCCGATTCTTCGCCAACCGACAAAGCATAATTCGGATATTTCTGCTGGAGAATTACTAGCCAGAGCCTATGGTATAGGTAGGGAAAAGGAAAATTTCTATCAGCTCAGTGAGGACATAGGACTAGAATATACTGCGCTTACCAGGAGAGTAATCCAAACCTTAGAGTATACACGAGCAGTTTTTCTTAGTGACAATCCAAGTTTACGAACACCTGTGGCTGAAAGTGCACCTATTGCAGAAAATTGGATACATAATGCGTGGCAAGCCCGTCAATTGTTCGACCGTTCTAAAGAAGACTCTGAGTTAAAACGGTTTTTACAACTTCCGGTCGGTAGTACGTCTAACCCCCCTTCTATAATCTATGAAAACGCCAATGAAGTATTAAATGGAAATCCTCAAGAACACCCGATTGGAGAAACTATTGAAACAATTTTATTGCGGCGATTTGGTTATCGTTGTCTTGCACCTGATGGCTCAAGTAGGCAGCAAAGACAAATTCCTTTGGAAATCGCACAATTTTTAGGTTTTAGGGATGGAGCGAATGTTGACAAACTAATTGATTCAATAATGCTAGTGGCCAATAGTAAATTGGGTTTTTCTTTTAAACTGGGGTGTCAAAATAGGGAAGATCGGGTATTTTCTCGAGGTGAAGGAATCTTAACGAGATATGAGTTTAATTTTGTTAAAGAACCATCTGAAGATTCGTATGTTAACCCTCTCTTGGCCGATGAGTGGGTGGCTCATGGAATTCATTATGGACTAAATAGAACAGCTATAGCCAAATTAATTAATAGTATCTCACTCTCGGTGAACCTTTATGGTGCAGAGCCATACAAGGAAAAAGAAATTAGTAATATTTCAGCTTCGATACGAACTATAGCAGGAGCCAATAATCGTCATGTATTAACCTCTGAATTAACGGTTGAAGGTATGTCTCAGCGAAATCGTTGGGAAGCAGCTGCCCAAATTCGCCAAGGAATCATTCAAGGAAAAATACCCAATCGGAGAATTGCTTTGATAACACAACTTATGAATGAGAGATCTCGATCAGGGGGGATGAAAAATATTGGTGAAAAGTTAGGCGTATCAATGTATATCTTGGATTCTATTGAGGAATCAATAAGAACGGAACTAACATATTCTGATGAAGGAAATTCTTTTCTTGCAGATTTATACAATACTTTGGGTGTTGATAGTTGGGACGGATTAGATGATCGAGCAAAAGGATTTACCATGTCTGAAATTTTATTTTTTTATACCAACAAAACGAATACAAATAGTTTAACTGCTCTTGAAGATCAAGTCTTAGCAGCCATTGCCTCCGGAAAGAGCTATATCCAAATTGGAAAGGAAATGGATATTCATCCGTTTCAAATTGGTTCAATATTTAGCTCGCACCTATATGGGATTGTAGGATTAAGAAATCGAACTACCCAAGATATTCGTCAGGAATATGAATTTCTCCGAGATGGCTTAATCCATTTTCAATCAAATCATGATCAATTTGTTCAGTATTATGCCTCTGCTGATGACGAAAAATTTATTCGTGACCAACAGATTATATATAGGCTTGCTGCAGGAAGTACTATTCGAGAGTTAAATGATTTATTGGGAATTGCTGTGTTTCATTCACTTTGTAGAATAAGAGCAGCGGTCTATAAACAAACCCCCTATTTTTTCCAAGGTGGTTGGGAATAATATTCGTATATGACAACAACAAGATCTAAAGGGGACACCAATACCGCTGATATTACTCATCGACTGATGAAATTCGCTCCATTTGGAAACGGTCTTTTAGAAAAGAGAGAGAGCACCTATAACAATATATTTGTTATCAAAGAAGATAACCAAATACAATTATATTTTTCAGAAAAGAATGCCCCAACAACAATACTTAGTGGAATAATGTCACGAATAGATATAACCAAACCCTTACGGCTGTTAGGAACCTATACCCAAGTGATGATCTTGTCTTTAGTGTGGCAGACACACCCCCAAAAAATTTACGTTATTGGATTTGGTGGCGGTAGAATTCCATTAGTATTTCACCATTACTTCCCAACGACTGTTATTGATAGTACTGAAATAGATCCAGAGGTTGTTAGTTTAGCCCAAAAATATTTTGGAATTAATTTTGATGAGCGGATGAAAATATCTATTGAGGATGGGCGATTATTTTTGGAAAGATCTACTACTATGTTTGATATCATTTTGGTTGATACTTATAGCGGCTCTGGATCCCATCCACTATCATTTGCGACTGAAGAATTTTATCAGCTATGTCAGCAACGATTAGAAGCTAAGGGAGTAGTCGTTACCAACTTGATTGAAGAGGATCCACTTTTTAACGACAAAGTTACTACCTTTCTTCAATCGTTTGATACTGTGTTTGAATATCCAATTGACGGAGCTCACATATTATTTGGCAGCAATTCGAATCATATTGATCAGTCAGAATTGGTAAACAGAGCTTCAATGTTGGGGAAAAAATACCAGTTTGATTTCCCATTCGTAGAGCATACTACTTATATGAAGCTGATAAAATTCGCTGGAAAAAGTACTGCTCAAGCTCAAAACGACCATATCCTCTCATATTGAAAGCGGAACTTCTCGATAACCTATAGTAGTTGACATAGGGGTGTTTTTTAGGTACAATACCGCCTACAATTCTATGACAGATGTTGAAGCCCCTAACTACAGTGAAAATCTCCAAAATTTGAGCCCAAGTGAGGCCGTTATTAGCGAGCTCAAAAATAGACCTGGAATTATGGATAAGCTTGTCGCACCTGCACTCCGTACAGCACCTATAAATGGTATAGATATATCAGTTGGTGAACTTCTCGGTAGGGTATATGGTATCGGAAGAGATAAAGATTCTGTGGACCACATTAGTCAGGAAATAGGTATAAATTATTCATCTGTTTTCCGCCGAGCTTCATTACTCCTTGAATATAGTCGAAGGGTTTTCCTTTCCGATAATCCTGCTACCCAAGAAGCTATATGCGAAGGATCTAAACCTACTGAAGATTGGATTTATAATGCCTGGCAGGTGAAGGAACTACTCCAAGCTGGAACAGAGAATCTTGATTTAGAGCGGTTTCTCAATTTACCAGTTAGTAGTTCTGCAACCCCTCCCAAAATTGTATTCGAACACCCTCAGAAATTTTTAGAAGAAGATCCAAAAAATAATCATGGTCTGGAAACCGTAAAAAGTTTATTGCTCCGACGTTTTGGAAGTCGATCTATTGCAGCCGATACTGGAATTCAATACCCTCGTCAATCAATTGAAGAAATAGCGGAATTATTAGGACATAAGCAAAAAACTAATACAGATATCTTTATCGATGCCATAATGATGGCTGCCAATAGTAAATTTAATTTTTCGTTTCGGGTAACCGATGAATCTAAAAACAATCAGGTCTTCTCTAGGGCGGAATCTTTCCTTACTCGATATGAAATGAATTTCAATCATAAAGATCAAACAGATCTAGCAATAAATCCTACTCTTGTAGATGACTGGATGGCCCATGGAATTCACTATGGATTTAATACAGCAGTAATTGGTGAATTAATGAACAAAGTCTCCCTCGCTGTGAATAAATATGGTGCAGAACCCTTCAATGAGAAAACAACTGCTGCTTTGTCTGCCTCGATGAGAAATGTCTCGGCTGTAAAGAATCGACATATAGCATCTGATGAGTTAACGGTAGAAATAATGGGACAACGAAATAAATGGGAGGCAGCTGCACAAAAGACATCGCAGAAGAATTAGGAGTTCCAAAAGATTTATTAAATGCTACTGAATCAGCTATTCGAATAGAACTTGATAGTACAGAGGATGGACATTTCTTTCTTACGCGTTTATATGAAAGTATGAAGGTTGACGGGTGGGAAAATCTAGATTTTAAAGCGCGAGTCCGAGCAATGGCAGACATCCTCCCCTATTATTTAAATTGGTCAGCTCAATATGTATTGTCGCCTATGGAAGATAGTATCCTTTCGAAGATAGCTTCGGGGAAAAGTTATGAAGCGATTTCGGCGGAACTGAAGATGAAAAACTCTGAAGTAGGATCGATATTAACTTCTCATTTGTATGGTATCGTGCGAGTGAAAAATAGAAGTAATCAGGAAATACACGCAGAATATGTCTTTCTTGAACATCAGCTGAATTCTATGCCAGATCGTCATGATCTTTTTATCCAACACTACCAGTCCACAGATGATCCAAATTATATTGCAGATATGGAAGTATTACGACAATTAAATCAAGGTAGATTGATAAAAGATATTCAAGGAATAACTGTAGCATCTGTTTCACAATCCCTAGGAAGAATTCGGTCAGCTATATATAACAAACCTCCGCACTTTTTTGCTGGTGGCTGGTCCTAAAATAATAACCCTCCTTACTGTAGTAAGAAGGGTTATCATATCCTAAACGTTACGCTCTTCCAGCTAGTAATTTCCATATAAAAATCGCAATACAGGCGCCTATCACTCCGACCACAATTCCCATTATATTAAATCCATTATCCGTAGGAGTTGCGGGAGCAACAAATCCAAGCAAAGATGTCCCTATTAACCCACCAACTAACCCAACGATTATATTGGCAATTGGTCCCATTTGACTATCTGTCTTCATGATCATAGAGGCTATCCAGCCTACTAATGCGGCTAATAGTAAGGTTATAATTAAACTCATAGTTATCACTTCCTTTCTTAATGAATAACCGTAGTGTACTCAACAATATCTAGTAACTGATTTAAAAAAAAGTAAGAATTGTGTAAATTACCACGATTATGGTTAATGTATTAATAACTATCCTAGGGCAATTACTAACTGGATCATTTCTGTTGTGGTGTATAGTAACGAAAAAGATCCAGCGTACATGGAGTTATGCGATATTTATAACTCTGGGATTAATCTCATTTTTCATTTATTACCCACTATTGCCAACGCATATCGATCACTGGAGTATTCCTTCTGTCTCTCAGATACTGATCTATGGAATAGCTACCGTAGTAATCTGTATCAGTCTATGTATCCTGAAAAAATATTATTTGAAATCCAGATCAATACATAGTAGTAATAGATACAAAGTGTTGATTGTCTTAATTTATGGATTTTTTTCTGCACCATTACAAGAATTTGTTTTCAGAGAATATTTGTTGACTCTATTCGAAGTATTTAACATTCTCCACTTGATACCGTATGTTTTATTTTCTTCGACACTATTTGCGGCAATTCATCTGGTCTTTCGAAAAAAATATATTTGGTTGGGAACCTTTATCTTAGGCGTAGTATGGGGAAGTCTGTATTATTTTTTACCGAACATGTATCTGGTTATTTTGTCTCATTTGATAGTCGGTGTGGTAGCAATTTTGGCTGGATTGGTAGAGGATAGTTTGTTGCTCCCTAGAAAGAGTTCACGACTGGTGTAGAATTTTTTGAACATCCTCACTATACAAGTTTTTTTCTTTTAATACTTCGATAATTGTTTTGTTGGAAGCTACTGATTGATGAACAACCTCACTGACAATATCGTACCCAAGTAATGGCGTTAAAATTGTTGCGTAGGCAGTGGATCGATTGAGAAGATCTAAGCAACGATCTCTATTCACTTCTAACACACTTAAGCAATTTTTGGTAAACATATCTAGTACTTCTCGAGACAAAATTAACGAAGAAATTAAGGTATCTGCAAGAATAGGGAACATCACACCAAGTTCTAGTTGAGCCCCGTGAGCAGCATGTTCAATAGTCACTTCATACCCATTCAGTAAATAATAGGTTTGATTAACCATTTCGGCACTGACAGGATTAACCTTACCTGGCATAATACTGGATCCTTTTTGAAATGCTGGAAGAGTTAGTTCTCCCAATCCACCGTTGGGTCCGCTGACTAATAGACGGATATCACTAGCTATCTTAGAGAGGTCGATATACAACGATACCAACAGTTGGGACACTGCCACAAAATCTGTTTGACTACTGGTACCACTCATCAAATTTGGCAAGGGAGTAAGCGGTAAATGTGTGATAGTTGATAATTCTTTGTAGATTTCTTTTCGATAGGTTTCAGATGCATTTACCGCATTTCCAATGGCAGTTCCACCTAAATTCAACTCTAACAAATATGGCTTTATGGCTACGATTCGCTGAAGATGACGTTCAACAATGGCAGCATATGATTCGAACTCAGATCCCACAGTGGTAGGAATTGCATCTTGAAGATGAGTTCTTCCTAATTTAGGGATAGTTGCCCATTCTGATGACTTAACTTTCAATGTTTGAGCAGCAGCTTTTACCGTTTGTTCTAAACTGCAAAGTAAACGATAGCAAGCAATTTTAAGTCCAGAAGGATTTACATCATTGGTTGATTGTGATTTATTCACTTGATCAAGTGGGTGAACGTTTGCCAATGAAGCGATAACTTCATTCGCATTCATATTAATTGATGTACCGGCTCCGCCTTGAAGTGCACAAGTTACAAATTGGTCATCGTATGTACCTGCCAAGATCTCATCACAGGCATGTGAGATATTCTGAGCTTGCTCTTCAGTAATTCCTTTATCTCGTGCATTTGCTTTGGCAGCTGCCTTTTTTATTTCAACAATGGCGTAGATTAATTCCTTAGCTGTTTTTCGATAGGTAAAGGGGAAATTTTCAACAGCTTTTTTGGTTTGTTCTTGATACAAAACTGACACAATTAACTTCCTTTCTACAAATACTACTATCTGGTATTAAGTTCATGATACTAGAGTCTTTTCTCCCATACAATGAATTCAACTATACTCTTTGAGTCATGATTTAGTATTTATCTTTTCTATGATTTCGTTTGCGAGTGTGGGTCTCCACATAGCTCCGGTAGCCGACATTACTGCATCGACTCCCACGTTCTTATAGATAAAATAATCTTCTGGCCTCACGACACCGCCAACCCCAACTACCGTAAAGTCTTTCCAGCCTTTGGTATTTTTATACGCCATAATCCGATTCGCCATCTCTATTCCTGCCCAGCGAATTGTTGCGCCACAGGTACCACTTGATAAACGGACAGGCGAACCTGGAAGTATTTGTTTCCCATCTGTATCGACAACTTTTGCCGAGATTGTATTAATCGCTGATACGCCATTTGCATACTGGTGAATGATTTCCAGCAGTCTCTGCAAATTATCTTGATCTTCTTTAGCAAAATATCCTATCTTCACCAGTAAGGGCACATTTCTTTTTGCTTTGTGTAATTCTTCTAAAATCAACGCCGACGTTTCTACATCATTGCAAATAAGACCTTCTTTTCCAAAATTTGGACAAGAAAAATTAACTTCGATAATGGGCACTCCTGTTTCGACCATTAAGGTACAAGCTTTGGCAAAATCATTTATATAATCTTCACGCGTCATATCTTCGCGCTTAATTCCCATAAAACTACCAATCAAAAGATTTCCTGTGGTCATAGCTTTCATAGCTTCCCGTATATCAGCTTGCCAAACGGAGGGAATTTTAGATGGTACAGCAAATGAGTTAGTAATCCCATCATGTTCTATCTCGATAGAAGATATATCCAAATCACCAATGACTGTTTCTCCTGGATGAATATCTGGACCATTTCCTCTCACCTTTATGACGTTCGGAAAAGGGTGACAGGGATAGATATCGCTTCTGACTGTTTTGTAGGTGTTAATAGCAAAACCACAACGCCAGGCTCCTTGTATAAATGTACTATTCAGTAGGGGTCCTGCCGGTATACCAAATGGAATATTTACCTTAAATCCCATAAAAGTAGAAGGGTGATGAGCTTTTAGAGCAGGAAATATTTCTTCAGCAAAAATTCCATAGGGGCCATTATCATAGTTGTCTTCGTAAGATTTTGTGGCATCATAAAATGGGATTTGCTTCATAATACGCTCCTTTCATCGTCGCTGTTAATACTCTCTGTTTAGGTTTACTATCGAATGAAATTTCATCTACCTACAATCATATAGTATTTCATCTGTAGGTATAGAAATGTTGTCCATCCCAATGATAAGAACTTTTTTCTCCGGGAAGTATGTGTATCAAATCAACTCTCGGCATAATCCCACGGATATGAACAAGGTCACCAGTGATGCTACCTAATCCTGTATTCACATTTATCCAATAGCTCGTGCCTTCATCATGATAGATCCCATCTATTAAAGAAGAAGTATATCCAATATGTTGCAAAGCAGCGTCCCGAATGTAGGGGCGAAAAAGTCCTCCATCTGAAAATTGACCGCCGTGGGTGTGTCCATGGAGAGACAACAGCACATTGTCTTTGGCCAAATCATAAAAACCCAAGGTATCAATCATTTGTGCGTTATGGGTAAGCCATATTTTGGGGGTAGTTCCATAAAAAAACTGTTGCAATTGGAATTTATTTGAGACATTTTCATAAATGCTTTGATTGGTGGTGTAATCTGGTGTACCAAATATTTCTATATCGCGGTTATGAAATGAAACTGACGAAGCTTGGTTATCTGCATCGAGAATGGAAAATCCAGCTGAGGAAATCAATTCGGTTATTTCTTTGACATGTCCAAATGATTGATCATGATTTCCAAGTACACACATGTGTTCATGAGCAGTTATCTCACTGAGAGATGTTAATCCTTGTTTTAATGATTCAAGAGTATCCAAATCCTCAGATTGAATAACGAAATCACCGGTATTTATAGATAGTATGGTAGTGTATGGTCTCGCTTGGAGTATTTCGCCTAGACGATTATTGACTCTGGAAACTATATTTCTGGCTGCTTTCGCATCTATGAATGCCTGGTAGGTTGTCGTAGCTGTGAAATGAGCATCTGACGTATGGACCAAACAATATGGGTGTTGGATTCGAGGATCGGTCAATGTATGCTCTCTGATTGAAACTTCAGTGAACGCTCGTTGGATTTCTGGCAACCAAAAGGCAAAATCTGTGGATGGAGGACCGAGGATGACAGAACCAGCCAATAGCTTTACAAAATTCCTTCTGCTCATCCTGAGTTCCGGATTCATAGATGAAAGATATTCATCATTACCTCCACAAGCTTACGTCTGGATGATAGAGGAGTCAATCTAGGAATGGTACCTTTGTATTTCCCAATGGAGTGAAAATTGTACAGCTAACAAGGTAATAATTGTTTTACAGTATTGTTGTTCTTCAGGGCTAATAACCAGTATAATTTATATTGAAGGTTCTATGGAATCAAGCCAAAATCAACCATTAACTCAAGATCCTCAGTCTCTACAATCAACTAACGTATCTCAATCACCTAATCAGTTGCCATCCAATTCAACCAGCAATAAGAAGAAATATGTTTATGGTTTGTTGGTAATTCTCACTATAATCGTCGTTGGTTCTATTATTAGTAAATTATATATAGTCAGAGAAAAAACTGATTCTTCGGATGTATCGACAAATATTCAGTATAACTCCGAAAATTCAGAGAGAATATTACCAGTATCTCCTGCAGAAAATACCTCAACTGAGACAAATACAAGCACAGATGATTGGGCTATTTATGTCTCTCATGTAGAAGAACCTGGGTTATTGGCATTAACAAGAGAAAATCAAGGTCAGATACATCCTGATAATCAAACAGCTGTGCCCTTTGTTTTAGAGGAAGGAATAAATACTCAGGTAGTATATACGGATTTTGGGCAAACTATGCTCACGATTCCGAAAGGTTGGTATGGACAGGATGGAGATCAAAAAAATGGAGTTTTTAGAGATTTTGAACATAAATTATTATTGAGAATTGGATTTAGTGAAACTGGAAAATCTATAGAAACGACAGAACAAATTATGAGTTACTTAAATTCTGATCAATTTCAACAGGCATTAGGGGCAAATGCTTCAAATGTTTTGATAGCAGAATATGACTCTGATCACGTACTTATGGATGTAACAAAAATAGGTGGTGGATATATAATTTATAGAATTACCCCAAATAACCCAACATACTTACATAAGACAACACTTACAGCAGCTGATGAGACATCATTAACAAAAGAACAAATTGAAGCCTTACTAAAGAAGATTATTACTTCCGAAAAAGTTATTGGTATTGACCCAACCATTCCGAATGAACGCATAGAATTCTTGGCTGCTCATAATATCCTTGCTCGATAATTAGTAACTTTTTATCTAAATCTCCCATAAATTATCTACTGTTGATCTCAATACTTATTTATTTTTTTCTATAGTTAAACATACAATACAGAAATTTATTTAGGGGATAATACTGTTGGATATAAATTCAAGGAGGGATCATACAAAATTCTAGAAAAATATAGAGAAAATATGATAGAATTCTACCTACAAAAACTTTCGGTATTTGTCTAATCTGACAAGATGATCAAAACAATCCAAAGTAGAATTTATATAGATATCTTTTTAGATTTATAAAGGAGTACTTATGGATAAAGATTCACTAGCAATTATTGCCTTGATAGCCTTAGAAATAGGTTTATTTTTTCTTCCAGCTCAAGTTAAACCGAAGTCAGATCTTGAGAAAAAAAATATAGTAACCACTGCTCAACACTCACCTATACATTGGGGATATGAAGGAACCGTAGGTCCAGAATTTTGGGGAGATATCAGTGATGATTACAAAACCTGTGGGGTAGGTCAAACACAAACACCTATAAATATCGACACCTCTATGACCAAAAAGATTACTACAAAGGACTTTGTATTCAGCTATAAAAATAGTCCATTAACTGTTGTTAACAATGGACATACAATTCAAGTCACCTATGCACCTGGAAGTTATGTAACATACCAGGGAAATCAGTATGAATTAGTGCAGTTCCATTTTCATGTGCCATCTGAGCATACAATTAACGGTAAGTCATGGCCTATGAATGTTCATTTCGTTCATAAGGATAAAAATGGAAAATTATTAGTCATCGAAGTATTGTTCAATGAAGGTACAGAAAATGCCGAGTTGGCTAAAATTATGAGTGTAGCTTCTCATAAAGAAGAAACCGTCACAAAAGATGACATGACCGTAGATGCAAGAAAATTATTACCTGCAAATATTGCTTATTATCATTACGATGGATCTTTGACAACGCCACCCTGTACTGAAGGGGTCAGTTGGTTTGTCATGAAATCATCGATAGAAGTTGCCCAGCGAGATATAGGTGCATTTAAGGAAATATTCCCATTCAATGCACGACCAGTACAACCACTCAATGGAAGAATCGTAGAAGAATATTAGGGATATATTGAGTGTCTCAAGCTATATCTACACTCATTATTAATTTAGAACCGGTTACACCTTAAATTGTCCGGACAAAGTTGATTGAGGAATTTTTCGTACAATTTTTTTACCAATAATTCTATTGTATAGAAGTTGCTGAAATCATCATACCCAAAATTTATGGACGAAATTTAGGAAAGCAATGTCGTAACAACATAATTTACAATATCCTCAGTTGCTTGCCTCTGATTGTTGATACTACAAAAACACCTCCACTACTTTTTCTTTCGAAAAATGACCGTACCGGTCTGTAAGTGAAGGTGTTGATGCACAAAAACTAATGCAGATTAGAAAAACTTAGTTTGGTTACTTTCTCCGTTCTTGCGCTTCGAAAAGCGGAATATTGAGTTACGGAAACGATACAGTAGGATAAGTAGGTCTAGAATACCGATAAGTATAAGCCCTATCAGTTTAAACTTCTTTGATTCATCAGGGTGTGCATTCCCAGTCGTTGCAGCACCACTAGAATTGATGTTCATCTGAATCTTGAGTTGTCGTAGACCATTTCCATTCGTACCGATGAAAACATCGTTTTCATGAAACGTACAACCCTGACACCCTGTTACGACAGTGTAACTTGGATCTGATGCTATGGTATTCCATTGAGGTTCTGCGTTGGAAACCAAGTAATTCTTAAGGTCAAACGTGCCTCCCGTTGTAGCAACAATTGGTTCTCCAAATGGGCCAAAAGCAATGTCTTGACCTCGATTATCCGGGAGCAAAAATTGCGACCACGAATCAGTGTTATAGTCATACTTCACCAATCCGGGGCTTGTTGTGGCATCTCCAGCATCGGAAACAAACCATACCTCATTTGTATGGTAAGGATTGACCGCAATTCGGCGAAGGTTGTTACTTCCTAAGACGGGCTTCACATAAGACACTTGGTTTTGTTCCTGAGTAGTCAACGCGATAAACTGATATACGTCTCCAACAATCCGTTTTACCCAAGTTCCACCGTTTTGAATGGATCCGAAGAAAAAATCACCAACAGGTAAGGCTGCCATCGCATGAATATGCTGTTGGCGAATGTTACCGAAGTTCATGGAAAATACCTGTGTCCATGATTCTTTTTCAAATTTCCAAACGCCTTCCCACGTAGTTGCGTACACGTCGTTGTCAAACAGGACAATATTGTATATACGCGGATCGAGGGGGGATGTATAGTTGTGCCATACCCCATTAAACATGGATACACCTTCGCCATCAGTTCCCACCCAGATACGTCCCTGATTGTCTTGAACGATAGAGTTAACATGGGCGGTGGTGATACAGTGGAGCCATCCTGTGCCGGTAAAAATATCAACACCCTTTCCATTTGCATGACCGAGGATCAGGTATTGAGTTCCCATTGCCAGTGTCCTCACCACATCACTCGTTATACTACTGTTTGCTGTTGTGTATTGATCTTGCATTTGTTCTTGAGGCAAAATAAGGTGATTCCCACATTGTGCTATGGAGGGTGCTGCCAACGTTCCACCATTATTAACCTCACTTACGACTTTTATACTACCGTCCTTTTCTTTTTGAGACACCACAAACGGTACTATGATCAATACCAAAACCAGAAGCAGGCCGAAATTTAACGTTGACCATCTGTCTTTCATTATGTTCTCCTTTTTTGTTTTGACTCATGTCAGCATTGAGAGAAATTCTCTATGCACTCCATGAGTCAAGTAAAGGAAAATCACATCTGCAATGTAAATGTGCAAAAATATTTCCTAAGAAGCCAAATAAGCATGACATATCAAGCTATTTATCTCTTTAGGAAACTATATTTTACTCTTTCTTAAAATAAGAAGCAAATACTACAGGATATAAATTATTGCAGCTTCGGGGATGAGAAATGACTAGTTTTTACATGTTCGGATTCCCGTCGACTAGGTCAGAGAAAGCGTATCATACCTAAAGGAAACACAAAAAAATCCTGCATAAATCCGGACTTTTTTCGTAGTACCCTGAGCCGGATTTGGTTGGATTACCAACCATCATCAGCAGTATTTCTACTTCCATAGGAATGGAACTGGAAACTGCTGAATGTCAAACCGGGCGCTGGTTTTCACCGACGAGAAGTTACAAAAAGATCCAGCAATTGCTGGATCTTTTGTAAGTACCCCTAGCCGTTCTTATTTTGAACCGCTTTTAAGTCATTTTCAAACATTAAAAGAAGCTTATACACCTCAGGTAGGAGGTGATCAGATTGTCTGAACAATCTAATTTCAATTCATCTCTTCATGATGAAAGTACTTTTTATGAATTTTTCATTAAAGATTTAACGAATGCGAAGCGGGAAATAATCATAGAAAGTCCATTTATTACCGTAGATCGTGCGAGAATATTTACACCAATCTTTGAAACTCTAATTAAGAAAAAATTAAAAATATTCATTTTTACCCGAGATCCCCATGAACATAATTTATCGATAGAGTTACAAGCTGAATCTGTTATATCTCAATTCGAGGAAATAGGCGTTCAAGTATTACTATGCACAGGAAATCATCATAGAAAATTAGCAATTATTGATA
>JBGALL010000016.1:0-27555 GCA_044223895.1 Candidatus Woesebacteria bacterium | reverse complement strand
TTTTGAGGCACACTAAATGCTTGATCCATCTCTGGCATAATAACTCCTAATATCCCAGTGTTTTTTAGTAACAAAATACCATCGGCTGGATAAGGGCTCGCCAAAATTTTAAATAATTCATCTCTTACCCGTTCAGCAGAAATTTTTTCAAGTGTAGGGGCTAGTTTAACAATTGCTTCCTGAGTTTGTTTATCAATAAAAAAGGCTAATTGAGAAGCAATTCGTACAGCTCTCATAATTCGGAGCGCATCTTCCTGAAAACGTTCTTCTGGATTTCCTACAGTTTTAATGATTTTATTTTGGATATCTTGTCTTCCATTGTAGGGATCGATAAAGGTTTTACCATCAAAGGCGATAGCATTTATTGTGAAATCTCTTCGAGATAAATCTTCTTCTATAGAATTGCCCCAGTGAATCACGTCAGGATGCCGACTATCTGTATAACCATTTTCACTTCTAAAAGTAGTAACTTCATAAATATCAACTGGTTTTTTTGCGGTGTCATTCTGAGGCAAAGCCGGAGAATCTCCATCCGAGGGATCCTTCGCATTATTATTATTGCTCAGGGCGACTGATTCTTCCTCATAAATCTTTATTCCGACTGTTCCAAATTGATTATCATAGAAACTATCAGGAAACACTTCCAAAATTTGTTCAGGGGTAGCATTGGTAGTGTAGTCCCAGCCTTTGGTTGTTCTTCCCATGACAATATCCCGGACTGAACCTCCTACAGCATAGGCTTCAAATCCAGCATTTTTGAGGCTATCAATAATTGCTTGCGCAGCTTGTGGAATGATCTCCATGGTTGGTATTATACAACGTACTCTATGACTAACAAAAAATGGGATATTAAAAACCAGACTTCAAGTTCAAATTCTAAACTTAAAACTGAAGATATTTTACAAATCTTGCTGGAAAATCGAGGAATTGTTTCAGATGTTGATCGAGAGTTATTTCTGTCGCCCCAAAATCCTTTACAGTTAACTACGGCTGAGCTTGGTATTGATCAAAACGCCCTGACTATTACTGTTGAACGAATTCTCAAAGCGATTCAAGAAAAAGAATCGATTATTGTCTATGCAGATTACGATGCTGACGGAGTTACTGCTGGAGCCATTATGTGGGAAACAATTCATCGTTTAGGCGGGAAAGTTATGCCCTATATTCCCCATAGAGTAGAGGAAGGATATGGTCTATCTACTATAGGTATCGATGCAATTAAAAAAGAATATAACGCAGAGTTAATTGTTACGGTGGACCATGGAATTACGGCGTGGGAAAAAGTTGAATATGCCAAAAGTTTAGGAATTGATGTTTTAGTTACCGATCATCATACCAAGCCAGAAAAATTACCTAATGTTCCCATTGTTCATACTACTAAAACTTCTGGTGCTGGTGTTTCTTGGTTTGTTTCTAAAGCTCTGTTAGAGCAAACATCAAATGATGATCCTAACGAAATTCTTTTAGATTTATTAGGCTTGGCTACTATGGGAATTATTGCTGACTTACTACCCTTGACTGGAATAAACAGATCATTTGTTCTCTATGGCTTAAAAGCTCTTTCAAAAACTCCACGACCCGGTGTTCGAGCGCTGATTAAAGAATCGGGAATTATCGATCCAATCCTCTCTGTGTATCATGTGTCTCATTTATTAGCTCCACGATTGAATGCCATGGGGCGACTTGATCATGCGTTAGATGCAATGCGCTTATTGTGTACTAAGGATGTAGAAAAGGCTTCACAATTAGCTAAGCGACTCAATGATGTGAATAAAGATCGTCAACAATTAACTATGGATACAACTCTGCATGCAATGGATGCAGTAAAGATTGGAAATATTCATCAGCTGAAAAAAATCCTTATCTTGGCTGATGAAATGTATAACCCAGGGATTATTGGTTTGGCAGCTGGACGATTAGTAGAAGAATTTTATTTACCTGCGATTGTTCTTTCCAAAGGGGAAAATGTTTCTAAAGCTAGTGCCCGGTCAATATCTGGATTTAATATTGTTGAATCATTAAGAGAAGCTAAGGAGTTCTTATTGGAAGTTGGAGGACATCCAATGGCAGCAGGATTTAGTATCGAAACTGCAAAAATTCCAGCCTTTCAAGAGTTTATGGAGCAATACGCATTGTCAAAAATTACTGAAGAACTTTCTCTACGTACCCTTCCTATAGATCTTGAACTCCCCCTATCTAGCGTCAGTCTTAATTTACTTTTATCTATAGAATCTCTGGCTCCTTTCGGAATGGGCAATCCAGCTCCCGTATTTGCTACAAAAAGTCTAAAACTCTATGACGCTCGTACTGTAGGTGCTAATGGGAAGCATCTGAAACTAAAAGTTGTTTCCCAAGAAGGGGGATATCCAATGGATGCCATTGCCTTTGGTATGGGGAACCTTATTTCAGAAATTGAGGCTAAAGGGGTTCTCAGTTTGGCATATACTCTTGAAGAAAATGAGTGGAATGGTAAAAAAAGTCTTCAACTGAAGGTGAAAGATATTCTGGTTTAACTTGCAAACACCTTGGGTTTGCCGTATACTCCTTATTTACATGAGTAAACAGCTTCTTGCTATTGGCCTTATTATTGTCCTTCGAGGGCAAGGAGGGGTAGTGGCATAAACAGGACAGCACACAGAAGCCACAAGAACCCTCCGAAAGGAGGGATTTTTTTTGGCTTTTCGTAGCTGAAATATCTATGGAAGAAATCAAAAATCTTATAGTCGAGAATTTATCAGGTAATGAGCAAGAGTCACCATTCTTTGAGCCGCTTATCGTTGCTATCGCAAAGAGAGAAAATGTTGCTTTGTATCTCACTCCTCAAGAAGCCTTTGAAGCCTGGCAGGAACCAGCGCTAAAAACAGAATATGCAGCCTTAGCTATACTCGATGCTACGGCTGAGGAGCGAAATGTTACGTGGGAAATTAAAATAAATAGACAGCAGCGCACTCTGACTATTCATGGGGGAGCCGAAGGATGGTTTCACTACACTATGCCCCTTCAAGATAATGGCAAACCACAGTATGCCCAGTTAAATGGTGTAGATAAAAGTATTGGTGCAAGGGTTCAACCACTAATCAGAACTATTTGGGAGTATACCCAAAAAACCTATAAAGACTCTGATGTTAATGAGGTTACTTTTACCAAAGAACCAATACAGGAGCGAGTATTTCCTATGGTAACCCAAAAAAAGATCCCGGGTTCTATCTGGGATGGTGTAGTTACATTTTCAGATCTCGAAGTGGCTTTTGAGATGGATGTCCTGAAAGAGAAGTTGCAATTTCTTTATGATGAAGCAATTTCTAAATATGGTGATGATGAGTTAGCTTTAGCAAACATATTAGTAAACCATACTGAGTCTTCTGAAGTGCGTCGTGCCCATAAATCTGAATTTAGAAACAGAACAGGACGAGACAATAGGAGCGAACCATCATTACGAGAAATAGCCAATACATCTTTGGATTTGTTGGCATCAAATACATCTATATATGAGGTGTTGGACCAGCGAAATATTTCCTATACAGAATATCCATCTATGGCTGAAGGATTACATGTATTCGCGCCGCATTTGTTAGATGTCCAATCTGGGGTAGAGGAAATTCGTAAAGATATTGATGAAGTGTTACATGTTGATTCTGTCCGTGGGTTGCGAGCTTTATTAGGCAATCTCTTGCCAGAAAAAAGGGAAAAAGAAAGTGCCAATGAAGAAGCCGTTGAGGCACGACTGAAATTGCGTGCAAAAGTAGTTGATACAATGGTGCAAGATATCCCTGTTGAATTACAAGATGTATATCGACAGGCTATAGATAAAGGTACGGGTATTCCTCATGAAGCGTTAGATGCAATCATGACTCACTTTCCCAAAGATGCCTATGAAGATTTTTGTCATCGTTGGTCAAGATCATTATTTGCCTATTTTGAAGTAATGGGAAATTCTACCAATCATGATAAAGATTCTAAAACACAAGAAGATACCGTAGTAACAATTTTAAATAGATTAGCTCATGCAGATAAAGATCAACAAATCCCTATTTCATTTTATTATGCCCTAATAAATTCTGGTAATGCGTTGAGAGTCGGGTATAACCAATTTATGGATGTATCAGAAATTAAAATGTTATATACCACATCAGTGTTAGTAAAGACCTTGCAAGAATTGGGATATAACGCAAAAGGTATCGTTGTCAACGAAGCTACGGAAGCTGCTCCTTTATTGGGTATGTCAGATCAAGTTGTTCAAGATAATGTGCAGTTAGCTCAGCAATATTTGGAAGCTATTGGTATGTCAAGCGATGTAGAAATTCGTAGTATGAGAGCCGATATCCGAGATATATTAGGTGATGACTTTGATCAGATACATGAGGAAGCTCAAGCAAAAATGATTCGTAGTGCAGACAATAATCATCGAGCTATAGCCTTTGCAAAAACTTTTCCGTTATCAACCATTGCTGAAATAGTTGGCGGCAGACAAGATGACGTAATTCAGGCGGTTACTGGAATTGCCCAAGCTACCGCTTTAAAAAATGCTGATGATATTCCACAATCCGTTCTAGATGTGGGATGGGAAAGAGCTCGTCAATTCGATTCCATCATGGGGTTGCGCTCAAAAGTAGCCACTTATGCCCAAAAAAACAATTTAGCTATTCCTCCGGAATTTAATCCGGATGGGATAGAAGTGACTATAACCAGAAAGCACAACAAACCGGTATTAGAATTTTGGGGAACATTTGAGGGTGAGAGAGTCTTCCCAACGCATGGTATTGGGGTAGTTCAAAACGGCCGATCTCTGGGGAATATTCAGTTCTGGGAAGTCTTGGCATATCCCGAAGCTTTTAAAGTTCATCTATCTGATGGCAGAATAATCGCGGTAGAATATGTATCAGATGATATGGTTTATCGTCAGGCTCTTGCAAAAAAAATGACAGCTTAATAATTTTTATATATGAAATCAAATCCTTACGTATATCCCTATACTCCTTTTGCAAATTTATCAAACTCAACGTTTGGTAACTCGTTTGCAGAAAAAAATGTTCTCTTCTCAGATATACAAGAGCTCGTAGATAACCACCCTACTGTCAAAATTTCATTTGATGGCAATACGGTTGAAGAAAAACTATTATCGATTTTTTTGCATGATGATATCCGCTTTGGTCCGAAAGAATATATAGAAGAAGACAGACAAGAATGGCTAAATAAATTTTCATACTTTGTTAATCAAAAACGTAGGATCGAAGCAACTATATTGGGATTTCCTTTTAAAATGCCAGTTCTACTAAAAACTAATAGAACAGCTCCTGACATGGGAGAAGTACTTTCACTGAAACGTTTACATGATCTTACCAATATTGTTTCTTCAATCTATCCTCCAGGAATGCAAATAACCATTATTACTGAGGGAGTCTTTGGAAGATTTAATAATCAAACCAAAAAAGAATGTGATGGTTATGCTGACTATTTGGCTGGCTTGGTCAAAAAATTACACTGGGGTGATACCTTGAGTTTAGCGAGTTTAGATGAAATGGAAAAACTTTCTAATACTTTTGAAGAACAATTTCACAACAAATTAATGAATTTTACTTCCCTATTTTTACAGTCAGACAAATCGGTAGTAGAAAAATATCAAGGAGCATATGAGTCTCTCTTACGAGTTGTAAATACTCGTGATTTATCTCTCGATCAATCGGTATTAATGGAAGTATATAATGATGCAAAATCTGATAAGGAAATTTCAACCTTAGCACAGTCAATTCGAAATTATCAAAAAACAGCTGTGCAGTCATTAATACTTAATTACCTTGCCTATTTAGCAATGCGTGATGATTTAAATTACTTAGAAAAAACAGTCCCGGGATACATCGCACTAACGGTATCGCCTAAACGTGGGCGTTTAGGAATTCATCCGGTTAATAAGGATTTTCTACGTTTGCCATATCACGGTGTTCCCGTTTTGGATAACAGAGCCAAGACTTGGAGCATAGAATATCTGATAGATCTAAAACGAATGAATAAGAAAATTACTGCAATGTATCTCCAAAATGATAGTGATACAGCACCATTTTATTATGAATGTGAATAATCTGTTCTCATTATCAATTGATATAGGTGGCACAAAAATTCACGTATCTACCTACGATAGCCATGGATCTGTTGGTATTTCTAAAAGATATGCCACCAAAGAGTTTTTTCACCACCATAAGGTTAGTGATTTTACAGATCTTCTTTCTCAGATCACTATTGATTTTCCCTTTGAAACTTATGAGAACGTTGGTTTAGCAATGAATTGTGCAGTTAAAAATAACACTATTGTTTATAGTTCCCTTTTAGGCGGAAAGGTCAATGTTGATCTTAATTCTATGTTTAAAAAGTTTTTTAATTTTGAACATTTTGCAGCTGATAATGATGTTATCTGTATGGCTAAATCAGAAATTATTTATGGAATAGGTAAGAAGGTGGCTGATTTTGTCTACATCAATTTGGGAACCGGAATCCGTTTAGCTGCAGTTGAAAATAAACATATCTTACGAGGAAATAATGGCTTAGCAGGAGAGATCAGTCTTTTGCCTTTATGGGTACCAGAATTAGGACAATATGTTGAAGTTGATACACTTATTTCTGGAAAAGGTTTAGCCTTTTTGTCTGAAAAAATTTCTCAAAAATCTCAAACCGCTGAAGAAATATTTGCTTCTCAAGACCAAAAAGTAATTAGCGTTTTTGTAAATCAATTTTCAGAATTTTTGCGATTGTGTACCTATATGTTTAATCCATCGACGTTTGTCGTTGGAGGGTCGCTTACTAAATCAGCTTCACAGTGGTTACCTGAGGTCACTAAACAGTATCTTCAAGGAACTCATGAATTATTTGCCTCCCAAGATATATTTATCTCCTCAATTGAGGACTCAGCCTCAAAAGGAGCTCTCATCACCCTTGAATAACCTATAGTAATTTGATATACTTACCCTATGAATTCAGAGTTGTCAGCTGTTATGGTCGACGTTGATGGAACAATTCGTACAAAAGATGGAATTCCCGAATCTGTTCTAGCTGGATTTCTTCATATCCAGCAAGAAGGAGTTATTACTACGGTTACTACCGGTAGAGGATACAAACGCTTTGCGGAAATTATATCTCCATACATCGATACTATTGTTACACAAAATACACCATTGATGTTAGAAAATGGTTCTCGCATCTGTACTAAAGATGGTTCTGAGAATATAAAATACTATCCACTTTCGGCAGCAGAACTAGATTACTCTTTACGTCAATCAGCTCGAAGTGAAATACAATTTGTTGTTTATTATCCGCAACGAATAAGTGATAACGCTGTCATCTGGTCTCAAGACAGATATTTACGATCAGATTTACATCGAAAATATGGATACTTTGCTGAAGTATTAGACTGCAGTGCTGGTGATTTAAATAAAAGAATGATGGTCGATAAGCCATGTATGTTTTCTCTTCACCTGAAAGCACCTTCTGAATTGCCGGATGTCTATAAACATTTTGAAAACGATAAGTTAAATGCTTCTATGAATGAAGGATCAATTATGGTGAATGCAGTAGGGAGAAATAAAGCTTCGGGGATTATTAGCGTATCAGAGATTTTGGATGTTCCTTTGAATGAAGTTGGCATTGCTGGTAACGACCACAACGATATTCCTATGTTTACTCTTAGCGACGTTAGAAAATGGCTAGTAGGAGAGGCGTTAACAGGAGTTATTTCTGTCCCAAAGAATCATCAATTTGCAAACCCAGAAGAATTTGGAAATTTTCTCCAAACTTTATGAAACCTATTCTATTGATCCAATTCCGCACTGATCAATCCATAGAGCATGAGCAGGCATGCAAAAACGTACATTCTACGTGATGAAATGTTTCTTTTTCAGTGAACGCTGTTGATAAAATCAGAGTTTACCTGATGGCAAAGATTTATTAGCTTTCTCCGGAATTATTCTTGGGGGATCTGGACAATTTTTTCTCTCAGATCCAGCTCCTGAAGTGAAAATTATTGAAGAACGGCTATATCCGTTTTTAGAAAAAAGTATTGCTTTGAAAATTCCGACATTAGCTATTTGTTTTGGGCATCAATTAGCAGCAAAGTTCTTGGGAGCGGAAGTTATAAGAGATGACAATCAATATGAAATGGGAACTGTAAATGTTAGTTTGAATAATCATGGGAAGAGATCTGAAATATTTCAGAATATCCCCCCAACCTTTTCCGTTGTTACCTCTCACAAAGATTCTGTTAAGCATCTTCCCTCGGGAGCACAATTATTAGCAAGCTCTCATCGATGTTTAATCCAATCTTTCCAATTTGGAAATTTCTTATATACGACTCAGTTTCATCCAGAATTAACTCATGAAGACTGATTATGGAGATTACAATTGTATCCTGAATATCAAAACGGAAAACATATTGAGCAAGTTAAAGAGTCACTTATGAACGTAACAAAAGCGCCGAAAATTTTAGCAAATTTTGCCAACTATATTACGTTTCGTTAATAGTTTCTCCTCCTTTATAAGTACCCAATCTCCTAAAGACTGAAGTCGAAGGCTTTACTTTTGTTAATACCTCATCGACAATTTGTTGATCATTTCCATGTTCAAAATCTAAATAAAATAAATATTTCCATGGGCTGCCAATCAAAGGTCTGGACTCTATTTTGGTTAAATTTAAATGCTCTTGATCAAAAGGCAATAAACATTGAATAAGTGATCCGGGTTCATGAGCTGTCGAGAAAACCACTGAGGTTTTGTCTCCTAATTGTTCACTTGGATTTTTTTGAACAATCACAAATCGCGTGTAGTTGTGTATATTGGTCTGAATTTGTTTTTTTAGAGTAACCAGACCATATAAATTTCCAGCACTAATACTCGCTACTGCCGCCAGAGTCGGATCGTTTTTTTCAGCAACATATTTTGCAGCTGCAGCAGTATCTTCATAAACCACAGGTTTTATTCCAGGATGATCATTGAAGAATTTTTTACATTGATCCAAAGCTTTACGATGAGAGTAAACTTCACGAATGGATTCTAACGAAGCAGTACTGGTACACAATAAGGCATGATCAATTTTCAAAAATAGTTCACCAACTATAGAATAGTTATACTCGAATAACAAATCATACACTTCATAGATGCTTCCTATTAATGCATTTTCAATAGGCAAGACAGCCTGATCCGTTTCACCATGTTTTATGGATTCAAATATTTCATCAAACGATGAATATCCTTTGGTTTCACGATCAGGAAATAGGTGAGTAGTAGCAATATAACTATAAGCACCAGGAATTCCTTGATAGGCAATATTCATAATCTGATTGTTATTGTTCATATTTATACATACACAGCAGTTAGCTCCTGCATTTTATTGTACAGTGCGGTTCGTGATTGTATGTCAAGAAATTTATAAGCATTAGTTACTGCTTCATTTGTAGCAAAAATGTTGGCTTCAGTCGGTTGTAACAGCATCTTTGCTGTAGCCGTGGTAAGTTCAAATACATTGACATCTGTATCCTTTGGCAAATCAAGAACTTCTATACAGTGTAATCGAGCTGTCCCAATGAAAAGCTCTAATTGTTTTTTTGTTTTTATTCGCTCTCGAACTCCTTTTTCAAAATCGTCAAAAACATAAGGATATTGTTCGTCTGTCACAAGAAATAAATAACTTTTATATGCTTCAATAGCCGCAGGAAATACCGCATTCCACATCCTTGCGTTACTTTCTATTGCATCAAAATCTTCCGGTTTCATAGCCGAAGAATTGAGCGTATATTCTGTACAATTATTTCTTTTTCGTTCCATAAACAAAAAAAAACCTCCGATTCTTTTCGGAGGTTCGTGGATTCTTGTCTTTAATTTATATTTAATCTTTCACCACGCAACCTCCTCCGTCCAAATGACGGTATTAAAGGTATTAAAATGGCGAAGAGCCTGCTGTATCATAAAACTGTTCTCTATATTAAGCAATAAACTCAACCTTGTCAATATGAGATTGGCGCACTACAATAACCCCATACTGAATGCGGATGTATTTAGTCGCCAAAATTATTCGAGCAAGTCGAGAAATTTCAACTCAATGATATTCTCCACGAGGTCGGTATATATTTCAAATTATGAAAAGAATCTTAGCCCTCCAAACCATTGATCAAATAGAAAAAAAAGTCCTCCTTGAAGGGTGGGTTCATACTGTCCGTAGACATGGAAAAATTGTTTTTTTTGACCTGCGCGACAGAAGTGGGGTGGTCCAACTCGTCGGACAAAAAAGTATAGGGAACATATCCCCAGAGGATGTTGTCCGAGTTGAAGGTATCGTCCATAAACGGCCAGAACAAATGGTAAATCCGGAACTACCAACTGGGAAAATAGAAGTAGAGGTTGTTTCATTAACTATTCTTTCGCAAACCAAAGAATTGCCTATTCCTCTCCATAGTGAAGGCTATGAAATAGCAGAAGATATACGTTTAAAATATCGATACTTAGATTTGCGTAGAGAACGCTTGCAAAGAAATATAAAATTACGTTCAAAGTTTGTTGATGCGGTTCGACAATTTCTATTTAAAAATGATTTCGTTGAAATCGAAACACCAATGCTTACTAAATCTACTCCCGAAGGTTCTCGTGACTTTTTAGTCCCTTCACGATTACAACCAGGAAAGTTTTATGCGCTGCCACAATCACCACAGCAATATAAACAATTATTAATGGTGGCATGTTTTGAACGATATTTTCAAATAGCTAAATGTATCCGAGATGAAGATACTCGTGCAGATCGAGGATTTGAATTTACACAAATAGATTTGGAAATGAGTTTTGTCGATAGAGAAGAGGTAATGGCTTTGGATGAAGCAATGATGATAGAAGTTATCGAATCACTGGGTTTTAAAATTAAGCAAAAACCATTTCCAGTATTTACTTATAAAGAAGCCATGGAAAAATATGGAGCAGACAAATTTGATATGAGAACAGAAGAAGATAAAAAGAATGGTATTTTGGCTTTTGCTTGGGTCGTAGATTTTCCATTTTTTGAGAAAACAGATGAAGGCGGGTGGACATTTACTCACAATCCATTCTCAATGCCTAAGCCAGAACATAAAGAATGGTTACTCAATAAAAAAAACATTGGCGATATATTGACGACACAATACGATCTTGTCTGTAACGGCTATGAGGTAGGTGGTGGCAGTATCCGTGGACATGAGCCTCAAATTTTAGAATCTGTTTTTGAAGTAATGGGGTATGAAAAAGAAAAAATTCAAGAACAATTTGGTCATATGTTAGAAGCGTTTTCTTACGGTGCTCCTCCTCATGGTGGATTAGCTCATGGTGTCGAACGACTGATAATGATCTTGACCAACGAACCTTATTTACGTGAAGTTGTCGCTTTTCCACAAACATCTGGTGGTATGACCAGTATTATGGATGCTCCAACTGCAGTAGAACAGAAACAACTTGATGAGTTAGGATTAACCATAGTTAAGAAACAAAAACTTTCAGTTTTTGAACAAATAACTAGCGATTTGAAAAATAAAAAAATATCGTTTGAAGTTACTGAACATGAAGCAGTTAAAACGTCAGAAGAAGCAGCGAAAATTAGAGGCGTTGAGCTTTCTACGGGAGCAAAAGCCTTGGTTATGTTTGCAGATAATAAACCCGCAATGATTGTCGTAGCAGGTCACAAAAAGATTGATATGAAAGCTTTCAAGCAGCTCTTTACTGTAAAAGATTTGCGCATGGCAACACCAGAGGAAGTAGAAAAAATTACGACAGTTCAAATTGGTGCTGTTCCACCATTTGGTCACATATTTGAAATCCCGTTGTATTTGGATAGTTCTTTGCGAACCAATGAAACCATATTTTTTAACCCTGGAAGACATGATAAGACCATTGCCATGAAAGAGTCTGATTATGAGATTGCCGCAAATCCAGTAGTGGGTGAATTCTCGAAATAAGGTACAATCTGTATATGGCTTCCAAACAATTTCGTTCCAAAAAATATTGGTGGGTAAATTGTCGCGAAAAAATATTCTTTTTAATTTTTCTGGCATTATTCTTATTGATAACCCCGCGAAAAGAAGGTGATGTCGTCGTAGCTGCCTTTCCTGAATTTCCGTTAGTTAAACAGGAAACGGTACCTGTTCCTTCAGTCGCACCATATCCTGTAAATGTTACTGGCAAAAAGGCTCCCGACGAGGTAACTGCCTACGCTGTTTATATTGTCGATGTAAATTCAGGAGTTCCCATCTATGCAAAAAACGAAAGTGAATCTTTGCCACCTGCCTCAACGACCAAATTAATGACTGCCCTAGTTGCCTTGGATTTATACAAACCAGAAGATATTGTGACCATTCGTCCATCAACAGTTGAAGGACAACTTATCAATTTTGCACCTAACGAAAGAATGACCGTCGAAAATCTTCTCTATGGAATGTTGGTCTATTCAGGAA
This sequence comes from Candidatus Woesebacteria bacterium, assembly GCA_044223895.1. Classification (GTDB taxonomy): domain Bacteria; phylum Patescibacteriota; class Microgenomatia; order UBA10105; family UBA927; genus CAKZSU01. The sequence goes on along the minus strand of JBGALL010000016.1, from coordinate 15,109 downwards.
ATGATGCAGCAGAAGCAATAGCACGATTCCATCCTCAAGGATATGAAGCCTTTATCAATGCTATGAATGAAAAAGCAAAGCTTCTTCATCTATCCCAATCTTCTTACGTAAATCCAGTAGGTCTTGATGAGCCTAATCAGCGGATGTCTGCGAAGGATCTATCTAGAGTTGCAAGATTAGCAATGGAGAATTCGCTAATAGCCCGTATTGTTGGCATTCCTCAAATTACCATCTCGGATGTAGATCATACAATTTTTCATCAGTTAAAAAGTACCAATCTTTTATTAGGAAAGGTTGCTGGTGTCTCTGGTATCAAAACGGGATATACGCAAGAAGCTGGTGAGGCTTTGGTAACTCAAATAGAACGATCAGGAAGAAAAGTAATCATTGTTGTCTTAAAAAGCAAAGACAGATTCAATGATACAACCCTGTTGATTGATTGGGTGTTTAATAATCATCAGTGGATGAATTACGGAGTATAACAATTGCCGAAATCGGTATTACTTAATATTCTTTAGTCTTCGCAATGTCTCTTCTTTTCCTAACACTTCTAATGATTCCAGTAATGGAGGACCAACAGTTTTTCCAGTAATTGCAATACGAAGTTCCATGAACATTTCTTTAGCTTTTACCGCTACTTCATCTGCTGTCGTTCTAACAATTTGCTCCATTGAATCATGATTCCAATCTACACTTGATAAGTGTTTTGCTAACAATTCAATCAGATCAACTCTAACAGGTTTATCAAATTCGGTAATCTCATGAAAAAAGAAATCTGCGAGTGTTTTAAATTCAGCTAAAGTTCTCATCCGTTCAATCACCAGAGGAAATATATGTACTATTTTATCTTTGTCATATTCGCCGTGAAAAAAATTGTAAATCAAATCTGTGGCGTCAGAAGGTGACAACTTTTTTAAATACTGTCCGTTCATCCATTTAAGTTTTTCTATATCAAAAATAGGTGCAGTTGTTTGTGCATTTGTTAAGTCAAAAGCTTCAATCATTTCTTGGACAGAAAAAATATCTCTGCCATCAGGATACGACCAAGCCATTAGTGCTAAATAATTTTTAATAGCCTCTGGGAGAAATCCTTGCTCTCTATATAAAGAAACCCATACAGGATTTTTTCGTTTACTGAGCTTACTTTTATCAGGATTCCGTAAAACTGACAAGTGAGCTATGCTCGGTAATTCCCATCCGAAAAATTTATACAATAAAATATGTTTAGGAGTTGAAGAAATCCATTCTTCACCACGAATAACGTGGGTTATCTTCATACTATGATCATCTACAACTACACCGAGATGATAGGTAGGAAATCCATCAGATTTTAACAGTACTTGGTCATCAATTAACTTATTCTCAAACGAGATTTCACCACGAATTAAATCTTGAAAGGTGGTTACTCCATCTTCGGGGACATTTAATCTAACCACATGTTTTTCACCATTATTAACCCGCTCAAGAGCTTCTTTTGGATCTATTTTTTTGCACAATCCGTCATACATGGGAGGAAGATGGTTTGCTTCCTGATTTTTCCTCATCTGTTCCAATCGCTCAGGTGTGCAAAAACAATAATAGGCATGTCCTTTAGAAATAAGTTCTTCAGCATATTTTTTATAAATTGGTAAACGCTCTGATTGACGATAGGGAATATATGGACCACCTATATCTGGCCCTTCCGCATGAGGGATTCCCAACCATTCCAGAGAGGCTAGGATGCGTTGTTCTGAACCTTCGATATACCGAGTTCTATCGGTGTCTTCTATACGTATAATAAAATCTCCGCCATATTTCTGGGCGACCACGTAGTTAATCAAAGCAGTATATGCATTACCTATATGAAGGTCTTGACCTGTAGGAGATGGTGCGATTCTTGTTCTGGCGGGATTTTTAGGGCTCATGCAGTTGATTCTAACACGCTGGGCTTATATACTCAAAGAGTCATGGCTTCTTTAACTGAAACAGCGTATCACACCCGTCGAGGTATAAACTGGACAATCCTGACAGTTATTATTTATTTGATTCTGAGGATATTCTGGAGTCTCTTACTTGTATTGTGGGCTGTTCTATTCCCTCCGCGAGCTCTACCTCCTAATCATGCCTTTGGGAAATTACCCAAATTATCGTTTCCCCAGGCAGAAAGCTCACCGACTGCTCAATTGAGTTATACCTTGCAAACAATTTCAGGAAGTCTTCCCCAATCCTCAAATAGTGCTACTGTTTATTTTATGCCGAAACAAGCTGCTAATTTACTTGCGATTAGCAAAACTCAAGACTTTGCGAAAAAGCTTTTATTTGATCCGAATCCATTCCAAGAAACTCGAACAGTCTATCGTTTTGATGATCCTATCACTCCATTACGCAAATTACGCTACGATATTGTTTCTAATAATTTTATTTTGCGCTATGGATATGAGCAAGATACAGGTATTTTTTCGGAGTCTGGGAGTATCAATGATTCACAGAAATTAATCGAAGAATCGAAGAATTATCTCAATGATGGGGGAATTTCTGAAGATGATTTCCAGAGAGGTGAACAAAAAGTCAGTTATTTTAAATTAGTAGGAAATACCTTAGTTCAAGTTCCCAACGTTTCACAGTCAAATGCCACTCGGGTAGATTTCTTTCGTGGACCTGTAAATAAATTCAAACTAATGACCTCAAATCCATCTGAAGGACAAATACAATTTTTGTTTTCTCCTGCACTAGACAAGAAAAAAAGAATTATTGAACTCATTTATACGTATTGGCCGATCGATTATGAAACCTCAGCCACTTATTCTATTCGTTCATCCGGTGAAGCTTGGCAAGAATTGCAAAACGGTCGAGCGTATATAGCTAAATATCCTACCAATAACACAAATAATATTCTTATACGGAATATTTATTTAGCCTATTATGATTCCTTTGAACCTCAAACCTATTTGCAACCTATTTTCGTATTTGAGGGGGATCAAGATTTCAAAGCCTACGTGCCGGCTATTTCTCAGGAATGGATTGAATAGAAGGAACAACTGAAGAACGAGAAAGCTTCTGTTATAGGTAGTCCATCCAGTGTTTGTCTGTCTCTGCGGTAAGATCTATAAAAACCTTTTTGTTGGTCGCTGTTTCTAATTCTTTGCGTACTGCCATACTAATTTCTTTGATCATTGAACCACCTTTACCTATCACCATAGCTGTATAACGATCATCGGTAGTTAAAATCCGCGCCTGAATGTATACAGAGCCACTATCTCTCTCCTTAACATCATCTACCACACTAGTTATCCGATACGGAACTTCTCTGCGGAGATTCAAAAATGCTTTTTCTCGAATAATTTCAGCAAGAAATAACTTACTATCGAGGTTTAAGGCAGGTTGAGATTGGTAGGACGCATCCATTAAGCGCTCACGCTCTGGTAAGTACTGAAAAATAGTATCTAACAGGACTGGAATATTTTTGTGTTTTAAAGCCGAAATCTCTACTACCTGTTCAAACTCTTCTTTCATGAAGGTGTACTGGACAATATGGGTAGGGTGTTTTACATCAATTTTATTGATTACCATTATAGTTGGCGCGTGTGACTTCCGGACTATCCCTAAGGCTTTATTCTCTTCAAAATCTCGTTCTCGAGTATGATCGACCATATAGATGACCACATCTACATCCGAGAGAGATTCTTCTGCCTTTGGATTTATCTTCCGGGCGAGGGGATCATTAACTTTTCCAAAGATTCCTGGGGTATCGACAAAGATAATTTGACCACGTTCGTCCTCATAAACAGCCTGAATAGAGAATCTCGTTGTTTGCGGTTTTGGGGAGGTAATGGACACTTTGTGACCCAAAATTGCATTCAAAAGGGTAGATTTTCCGGTATTTGGACGACCTATAATACAGACAACTCCTGATTTCATATATATATTGTACAATAAAAGGGAGCAAATATGGAGCATCCAGACGATCAGGAGCTAATTTCGCGTATCCAAAATGGAGATGTCCGGTCATATGAACTGCTGGTTAAAAAGTATCAACAGAAGATTTTTACCTTCGTAAACCGGTATGTTTTTGATGATGAGACTTCAAAAGAAATAACTCAGGACGTATTGTTTCGAGTGTACACAATTATAGATCGTATTGATCTACGAAAGAAATTTTCTTCATATGTGTATGAGATGGCGAAAAATAAGGCAATAGATTACTTGAGGACTCAGAGAAAAACTGTAGATCTAGATGAAGATCTTGCTGAAGATATGACCCCACTGGAAGAACTGTTATTTGAAGAAGATCGTAATCACCTCATTCATGAAGCCATTAAGAAACTTTCTAAAAACTATCAACAGGTGATTTTGCTTTATTACTTTGATGAACTATCCTATGAAGAGATTAGCAAACGACTTGAAGTGCCAATAAATACGGTGAGAACACACCTTCGCAGAGCAAAAAAAGAATTGGAGAAATTATTATGAAAGATATCGATATTGCAAAACAGGTAATGGTGAACGTGTCTCGGTTTGAAAAACAACGATCGAAAAGAATTATTGTTAGTAGTTTATTGGTATTTGTTGTCGGAGTCGTAATTGTTCTGTTGGGTTTAATGGTGGCAGGGGTACGATTAAGAGAGCAGGATACAGCGTCGTTATTGAGTCTATTTACCCAAGATAAAGAAGTTATTGCACTATTTTGGCGCGATACAATAGACACTGTTATAGAAGAGCTTCCTATCTTTCCGTTGAGCTTGAGTATTGTTGTTATAGTCAGTATCCTTATTGGTATAATACTGTATGGTAAGAGGTTTAAAACCTCTATCGAACGCCTAAAAAAACTTACATCTATGAAAAAATTTCAACAGACATCATCAAAATCATTAGTGGGAATGGCTATTTTGTTGGGAATTGGTATCGCTGTAGTCTTAGTGATTGGATTAGTGTTAGTAGGGTTTATCTCTAAATCTGAGATGCCGGCTACTTCAACTTCTACAGGTATTTCTCAAACGGGTTCCCCTTCAGGGGAACAACAGGCTGGTGTGCCGTCGCCAACTATAATGGAAACAACATCTTCTCCAGTAAGTTCTGGGCTTTCTTTGACAGTAAGTGCACCAGAAAATAATAGTATTGTCGCCAAAAGTAGTGTTGTTGTGCAGGGAACTACTTCACCTAAGGCTGAAGTATTTATTAATGACAAAGAACTAAATGCTGATTCTAAAGGAAATTTTTCAACAACAATCTCATTGGATGAAGGTGAAAATATTATTTCTGTGTCTACCAATGATGTTGATGGTAATTTTGCAACTCAAGAACTGACTATCACCTACCAAATACCAGAATAGTGTTCTGAAACTTTTTCCTGATAAATCTCGTATTACCTTATAGAAAGGCAATTTTTTATGAAACTACGAAAACTTATACTTACCTCTGCCACTGCTATTTTTGTGGCGGTTACTGCAGTATCGCCTGTATTTGCTGAGTCAAAAGTTGAATTAAAAGTTCAAAACCGTATCCAGACGAGACAGACTATTCGTGAAGAAGTGAAGACGTTTAAAGAAGAAGTAAAGGATAAAATTGCTAGTAAAGTTGGTGAAATAAAAAAGTTTCTAGGAGTGAGAACTACCCTCAGTCGAGCAACTATTAAGTCTATTAATGGGGCGGTTATTACCGTCGATAAAGATGGCAAAAGTTATACAGTGAATACTGGCACCTTTGATAAATGTTCAACACAATATCGTCGTAGATTCTGGGGGAAAGGATCGTTATCAGAAATGGTAACAGGAGATAGTGTCAATGTGTTTGGATTGTGGACAGATGAAAACAAAACTGCTGTTAATGCCTGTTTAATTAGAGATATTTCTATTCAGAAACGATTCGGAGTGTTCTTTGGAGAAGTTAGATCAGTTTCTTCGACAGGATTTGTAATGTCGACTGTCAGTGAAAAGCGTGCCGATCAAACAGTATCTATTTCTTCATCTACAAAATTGATTAACCGTAAAGAACAAACGATTAGTCAGGGTGATATACAAGTTGGCCATAAAGTTCGAGTTAGTGGATTGTGGGATAATCAAGCCAATACCGTAACAGAAGTCACAAAAGTGAAGGATTTTAGTTTGCCAGTTGTTCCAACTCCCACGGTGAAAGCAAATTAAGATTTTTGGGTCTTTAGTAGATCTTTTACTTCTTGTAGCTCTTTTTCTATTCGTGCAAGTTTTTCTTGGATGGTGTCACTGGTTGTTTTTTGACTGAAATAAGAAAGAGGCTTTTGGACTATTGTTGAAAGTTTTTCCAAAGTTTCTATACTCGGTGAAGTCCTCCCTACTTCATAGGAACTTATGGCTTTGTCAGATATTTTCAGTAATTTGGCGAGTTCTTTTTGGGATATACGTTGGGATTCTCGGGCGTCTTTGATTTTCCCCCCAAGTTCTTTACTATATGCTCCTGATTGTAGTGTAGAGAGCTGACTTTTTTTTGGTTTCATATTTTTAATATTTTTTTAATACTAGCTTGTTATGAATATCTATGTAGTGTAGATTATATCTACATTATGTAGATATATGCCTGCCTCATCTTTTATCGATCATAACAATGCCTTGGTGGTAGAACCTAACCCTTTATTGGTTCGGCCCTATGAGTTTTTAGCTCCCAATTATTCTGAACACAGAGTTATCTCCCTAACCGAAGCTGATGCGTTTCTTGCGGCTATTGTACCAGATCTAATTCTCTTAAGTGCAAGTTTTTCACCACTTGAGAGTGTTGAATTTTTGCGAAATGTACAATCTCACAGTAGTAAGAAAATTATACCTTTGATCATTGTTATCGATTTACATAACAGAGTTAATTTTGTCCCAGGGATTTTTTGGGATGACATGTTGGCTGTACTAGATAGTTCGGTCACTGAAGATGTCTTTGTGTTAACTATGAGTAGAATTACTCATTGGAAACCATTTTAATTTGATTCGTTTCTGCGAATTTTCGTCTTGACAGTTCGGTAATTTCCTTTTAGAACTTGAGAATGACTCACATTCTTTCTCAGGGGCAGATTTCTTCGTTTCAAAAGCACATTTTTAATTGGTGGGCTACACATAAACGCGACCTTCCATGGAGACATACTCACGATCCATATAAGATCCTGGTTTCAGAATTAATGTTGCAACAAACTCAGGTTGCCAGAGTTCTTCCGAAATATAAGGAATTTTTAACCCAATTTCCCGATGTATATTCATTATCAAAAGCCTCAGTAGGCGAAGTACTCATCGCCTGGAAAGGAATGGGGTACAACCGTAGAGCGTTGTATTTGAAAAAGTTAGCCGAAGACGTCGTCCAGACATATAATGGAAACTTCCCCGAAGACGAGGTACTGCTATTACAACTGCCGGGATTGGGGAAGTATACTGCTCGGGCAGTACAAGTCTTTGCGTTTCAAAAAGATGTAGCTATGGTAGATACCAATATCAGACAAATTATTGTTCATCATTTCTTTAATGATCAACCCCAACCAGAAACTCTTATTCAGTCAGTTGCTGATCAATTGGTACCTGTGGGGAAATCGTGGGATTGGCATCAGGCACTGATGGATTACGGATCATTGGTTATTACTAAAAAGAAAGAACTGAAAAAGAAGAGGAATTCACCTGTCATCCTGAGCGAAACTCTGAATGTGAAGGATCTCAGATATGTCAGAGAAAAAATTCCTAGTAGTATCCCTCAGTCCAAACTTCCTTTTAAACAGACAAATCGATTTTTCCGGGGAAGAATTATCGACTTCTTACGGAAACATTCGATGAAAGAAGGGGATTTAATTCAGGAGATGATTGAGCATCATGGCAGGGACGAAGTGTTTTTGAGGCAAATTTTGGAGGGTTTACTCTCTGATGGCTTAATAGAACGGTCAAAAACTGGTATAATCTCCCTACCAGTTTGACGCTCCTGTCATCCTGAGCGACGATATTGGCGAAGGATCTCTTGGCTCATATCAGCGTTAATATTTTTTGCGGGATCGTATAATGGTAGTACAGCAGACTCTGGATCTGCTTATCTAGGTTCGAATCCTAGTCCCGCAGCCCTTCGACTCGCTTTCGCTCGCTCAGGGCCTACGGCCGCGATAAATTTGTCTATGGATGACAGGAAGTCTTTAAAATCTAGGTCGAAGGTCTCGAGCGAAGGTGAGCGACAGTCGAACCTGAGTCGAGAGATAACCACAACCTATACTGTTTACATTCTTCGTACTTCCTCCAACACTCTCTACATAGGTCAAACAAACAACTTAGAAAGAAGACTTAAACAACATAAATCTCACACGAGTTCTTCTGCCAGATATATGATGATGTTTTCATCATTTGAATTAGTATATTCAGAAGTTTTTCAAACGAGAGCAGAGTCTATGAAAAGAGAAGTACAGTTAAAGAAATGGTCGAGAATGAAAAAAGAAGCACTCATGAGAGAAGATCGGAAATTATTAAAATTGATATAATCCAAATATGAACTGGATAGTTTCAAGTCTTATAATGTTTGCTTCGTCTGTAGCCCTCTATTTATTTGTACGGAAGTCATCGTTATTAAAAAATCCTTCACAATATAACAATTTAGCAATGTTTTTAGTTCCGTTATTTTTGTTTGTGAGTATGGGACTTTTAACCCGTCAGAATTTTCTACTTTCTCTTCCACAATTACTAACAGTTATTTTTGCAGCAATATTTTTTAGTTATTTGGGCAATCTTTTTTCTCTAAGAAGCATAGAATATGCTCCTAATCCGGGATATAGTTTAGTTATTTCTAAAAGTTATGTTGTTTTTACTACTTTAGTTTCTGTTTTATTTTTGAATGCTGAGCTAACTCCTAAAAAAGCATTGGCTATAGTTCTTATTGTTGTGTTTTCTGGACTTATTATGTTGTCTCAGAAAGTTCTTAATAAACCTGTCAACAAACTATGGCTTCCTTTGTCTTTTGGAGCGTTTTTTTGTTGGGGATTTCTTTCTCTAACATCAAAATATCTATTTACTCACGGTGTGAATATTTATGTTTTCCTTTCGTATGTATATTTAATTGTTTCAGGAAGTATCATTTTGGAAATGATGAGAAAAAAGATTTCATTTCAATCTATTAAGAATAATCCCAAGATTTTCTTTCTTATTGGGTTATTTTCAACAGGTTTTAATTTATTTCAATTCCAGGCAATTCAGTCTGCACCGAATGTAGGATATGTAAATGCTATTAATGCATCATCAATATCAGCTGTAACCATATTGGCAATTCTTTTATTTAGGGATGAATTTTCAAAGAGTAAGTTAATAGGAGTATTAGGTGTAACTATCGGAATGCTTTTGTTATTGATGTAGAGTGTAATTTAAGAAGCTATATTAGCTGTGTATATTTTGAGTTTGATAATAGGTTATAACTTGGGAAATTTATCCTGAGCGAAGTCGAAGGATATAGCCTAGAAGCGAACGAAGTGAGCGCAGGGATGTACCGACTGGTACGTCCCAATCTATGAAATTCTTCTATGTCTAGGTGCTAAAAAGTTTTCCCAAAGATTTTCTTTATGTATGTTCTACACATGATTCGAAACATCGTTTTTATGAACATAAACAATAAGAAGAATTATCTACAAAAGATTTCGCACCCTTCGATCTAATTCATTATGGCGCATACAAAAATGAGAAAGACGCAAAACGGAGAGAAGAGTATTTAATACGACAAAAGGTAAAACAGTGTTAAGAACGATGTTAAAAGAATATTTCTTGTTGAAGGATTTAGTTGAAGGACGTAAGGACATCTCGAAGCTATAGCATAGGGTACCTAGTCTCCAAGTTAACTGTACTGTTATAAAAAAATATTCTTACGCAATTCTTACACAGTACTGATACTATACTGACTATATGAGTAATCTAAATGCTAAAATACCAAACATTGAGTTTTTTAATCCGGACTTAAAATCAGTACTTACCGAAGATGAAGAAGCAAATTACCTATTTATTGTTGCGGATCGAGAGAAAGCATCTTTATATCTTTTTAATAAGGGAATTTTAAAGGCAAGTCGAAAATTTTTACACGAAGGTGTCGAAAAATTAGTAAAGTCAGATTCTGGTGAATTACACGGTAGAAATGATAAATTTGCTCGTCATATTGATAAAGAGCTTCATGAGCACATACAGTTAATGATGCAAGAAGTAGAGACACTAATAAAAGGCACTCATATCAACGGGGTTTTTATTGGTGGACATAAACCTCTGTTTACTATTTTAGAAAGCGAATTACCCAAACTAATGCAGCAAAAAGTTCGTGGTACATTTACTACAGAATTAAATATATCGCAAAATGAATTAATTAAACACTGTTTAAAGGTGTTAATTGAATACAAAAAGTAAAAAGCTATGTAATAATTTTTTCTAAGGGTTTGGTTTTACAGGTGGTCTTCCAAGTCAGTTACAGCGTCTCTTTTTGTTTTATGGACAGTTTGTTCTTTATGGTGAGGAGGAGAATACACGGTATAGAGTTTTAAGGGGTTTTCTGAAGACTTGTTCATAACATTATGTTTAGTTCCTGCAGGTATTATAAAGGCAGATCCATCTTTTACTAGATGTTCTTCTCCATTCATAATGATTTTGCCTTCACCCTTTTCAATTCTTATAAACTGATCAGTAGTTGTGTGAACTTCCATTCCGATATCTTCATTTGGTTTTAAAGACATCACTACCAACTGTGCGTGTTGGCCTGTATAAATTACTTGCCTAAAATAGTCATTTGAGAGGGTAACTTTTTCTATATTTCCAATATAACCTATCATATAACCGTTATACTCTTATCGGATATTAAAAGCAATTAATTTATGAATATAATGCTTGTAAATTTTGATACAATAAACGTTGATAATAGGTTATAACTTGCGAGATTTATCCTGAACGAAGCCGAAGGATATAGCCCAGCAATTTCAGGACAAAAAATGAATTAAAAATCATAGTTAAACAACTTAGTGGTAAAACTTATTCATCATTTTTCAACCCTTTTCCTCAGTTCATCTATGACAGCTTTCTCCCAATATTTCATGGAGAACCAACCAATCAAGGGACGTGCAACTATTAGTAACCATTGTTTATGGATAGTTACTTGATACCTGTAATCAATCTTGGTTCCATCTGGGCTTTCGGAGAGCAACAATTCTTCATGACCAGAAGTTCCAAATTTGGGACTTTCATTATCGGAAATAAATCCTTTACCGGGCAGGATTTGAGTCTTCATTTTTACTGGAAAATTCTGGCCAAAGGATTTAACGACTGCCTCCAATTCCAAAGTATTCCCGTTATGTGTGGTGACTTTTAATGATGTTGCAACTTTTGGAAAATACTCCGGCCATTTTTCAAAGTCAGTTATTATGGTAAACACCTCCATCATAGGAGCCTTAATAACCCACGATGCCTGGAGAGAAATTTCATTCATAAATCAACTATAACAATAATTTTAAAAATATATTAATCTATTCAGTTTCAACTATATATATTATCAAGTATTAACTCTGACAAAATAGAAAATTCGATTGGGGATATTGGTAATAGGTTATAATTTGGCACAGATAACCCAAGAATTTCATATCAAAAACTGTTCTCGTCGTTTGGCTTTCCAATCTATAACTGCAATTCCATTTGGTCGCAATAAAAATGTTGCTAATCTAGCCATGTGTTGATCATTAATAGAAACAAAATTACTGGTAATTAAATCAAACTGCTCTTGTAAATCAATTAATCTGGGATCTAACGTATTTCTATCTTCATTTCCTAGCTCTCGTGCTAAGTTATCTATATCGACATATTGCCAAATAACGTCTGTCACTGCAGGATAGGGGGCAACGAATTTATCGACACAAGTTATATTCGTGTTTTCCCAACCAAGTTGTATTAGAAAAGCTGCTACACCACCATCACCAGATCCCAAATCAATTACTCTTGGATAGTCAACAGGAGTTATTTGTTGACTAGATAGCAGGTTTTGTAATCTAGGGAATACTATGTATTTATTATCCGTCGAAAATCGGAAAAGATTTTCAGAAATATTTCTGGTTGGATTTTCGATAAAAGAGTTTGGCACGCGCTAATTATACAGGATCAAAACGAACGAGCGAACGGAAAAGAAGTGATTAATCAAACAAGCACCTAAAATGAATAAATAAAAGAGAGCAGGATTATCACCGTTGTTTTCCTAATCTATTTCGTAGTTCATTACCGAGAGCTTTCTCCATATATTCCAAATCAGGAAGGTATCTATGGGTCTATTATGGTGGTAATAACGTTAATCTTTGGAATATCTCTATAGCACCGTAAAGTTATTGTAATTCTATATAAAATCAAATTTCTGATATACTTTTGCTATGAAAATTAAGATTCTCCAATGGAATATTCTCTATAAAGAAAAGATTGAAAATATTATATCTTTAATCAAAGAAATTAATCCTGAAATTTTTTGTCTACAAGAGTTGGCGATAGAAAGTAGATATAATCCATCTTTTAAAGATTTGCCAGATTTTATTTCCAAAGAATTAAAGACGAATTATTATTTTGAACGTGCTTTTACGAAAGATGATAAGAGTGAAATGGAAGCAATTGGCAATGGGATTTTTACTAAATATCCTATCAAAAGGAAAAGTTCCTTTTTTACAAAAATTCCTGCTACTGTTCAAAAAAGTTTTTCAGATGAAGGAAGAATATATATTGAGACAGATATACAGATTGAAAAAAAATTACTAACTATAGGAACTACACATCTGTCTTATGTCCACAGATTTGAAATGACTGATGAAAAAAAACAAGAAGCTAATAGCTTAATAAATGGGATCAAACACAAGGCTGAAAAATATCTCGTGATGGGAGATTTGAATTCCATACCGGATTCTTATACTATTTCAGAACTAAGTAAATATTTTATTCCCTGTGGGCCTGATTATAATCAGAAAACATGGACAACAAAACTTTTTGAATACCAAGGATTCAGGGAAAATTCATTAAATTGGAGACTAGATTATGTGTTTGCAACAAAGGATATAAAAGTAATTTCTTCTGCAATTATTCAAACTGATTATTCAGATCATCTACCTATTTTAGTAACTATAGATTTCTAGTAAGAACATATAAGGATAGTTGTTGAATTCTTAAAATAGTCTTTTTTGTAATTAATACTTTACCGATCAAATAGTATTCATAAACTTGATACAATCAAAACATGGTTCCTGAAAAAATTGTTATAACTCCTACATATAAGAAAGATAATGGTGTATGGGTATTGAATACTCAAACTATTGTATTCCCACAGCGCTTTCAAATAGTTGAGCAATCAATTGTGTATATTCCTCCTCATCAATATGGAGGGAATCATAAACATCCCCGAGTAGAATGCTTTATAGGTATAGGCAATAACCTAGAGCTGTGGTGGCAGGATGAGCAAGGGAGAACCAATAAGGAACTGATGAATGATAGTAATCTATGTTTATTCCTTATGCCTTCATATGTTCCTCATCTTGTATACAACGGGTCAAGCGAACACTCAGCAATTCTCTATGAATATGCGAATGATAAACAACATGATGTTGTTACAGCATCTTTAATATAATCTTCGTTAATCAACTATCAACATTCATAGCTAGAAATAAAATTTGCTAGACACTGGAACTCTTGCGGAATAGTGCTATAGTTGAGTTATGAGTGTTGCTTCTACTAAAGTCGGACAGCTTACCTATATTGGAAATGTATACATCTATTGGATCTTATCTTTTTGTATCCCACTTTTTTTATCTTCCCCACAAATTATCACCGGGACATTAATAAACTGTTTCTTTTTTCTTGCCGTAGATAGGGTCTCAAAAAAGGAAATAATTCCTTTGATTATCCTTCCTAGTTTGGGAGCTCTCAGTCATGGGATTCTGTTTGGCCCTCAAACCGCATTTTTGTTGTATTTTCTACCATTTATTTGGTTGGGTAATTTTACTTTAGTATGGGTTTTCTCAAAAACAAAATCTCAACCATATATATTGAGAGTTATCGTTTCTTCATTGCTTAAGTACCTATTTTTGCAAGGTTTTGCCTACATATATTTTTATGCAAAGATTGTCCCACAATTATTCGTTTCTTCAATGGGATATATCCAATTTTTCACAGCTATTGGCGGCGGATTCATTGCCTATTGTATTACCAAATATTTAGTCTATGAACGAAAAAGAAACACTCATTGAGCTGATTGATAAAAAGGAAAAGTTGGCAGCAATGGTAGCTCCATCGTTTCCTATTATGTTTCAATATCCTAATATCATAACAATGTTACGAAAATTAGGAATTGCTTACGTAGTAGAAGTAGCCGTAGGTGCAAAAAAAACTAATGAAGAATTACTTGCCTTGTTACAATCAGATCCGAACGCGAGGTTTATTACGAGTCCATGTCCTACAGTTGTACGAATGATCAAAAGAGGGATGCCACAGTATGCGAAATATTTTACTCATAATGTAGACTCTCCAATGGCAGCAACTGCAAAAATTATTAAAGAAAAATATCCTGATCATAAGCCTATTTTTATTGGACCTTGTGAAATGAAAAAATTAGAAGCTAGTGAAGATATTCCAGAACTTGGGATTCTTGTTTTGACATATAGAGAATTACAAGATGTATTTAATCATTTTGGAATAACCGATCAAAATAATCCTGATGATAAATTTGATATTTCAGAAACGGGAAAAACCATGATGTATCCACTCGATGGAGGTTTATCACATAGTAGCGGACTTACAGAGCAGATGGAATCAACTGACCAAGTGAGAATAGTTTCTGGTGGTAAAAATATACCAGCTATAAAAGAATTTGATACTAACCCCAAGATAAAATTGTTAGACATATTAAACTGTCCAGGTGGTTGTATTTGTGGACCGGGAATACGCAGCGAATTAACGTTGGAAGAACGCAAAAAGAAAATACTGGATTACTATACCTCTCGGATATCCTCAACGTAATTCTACAAGTCAAAACGTAAGGGTTGACAATATATTAGTAAATGCTAATATATGCGTATGTCTTCTGATTTTTATTCTGTTTTTGGGAATGAAATACGCCTAAAAATCATTTTGTGTTTATCTCATAAACCGAAAAATGTTTCACAGATGATTGAAAT
>JBGALL010000116.1:0-3646 GCA_044223895.1 Candidatus Woesebacteria bacterium | reverse complement strand
GGAGCAATGGTTTCAGTTCAAGAAGCCGTAGAACAAACGTTGACTATTTCCGACAATACTGCAGCCGAATATTTACGATCGTTGTTAACCACCCAAGAATTTACAGATATATTTACCTTTCTAGATATTCCTGTGTACCTTCTCAATGATCAACCAGGAGTCGCTCCAAAAAACTATACTTCTATTATGCGAAGTTTGTATTACTCTTCATTTTTAGAAGAAGACAGTTCTAAACAAATTCTCGAGGTACTCTCCAGATCGACATATAAAGAAGGAATCCACGCTCCAATACCCGAGAGCATACGTGTTGCCCATAAAATGGGTGTAAGAAATGAATATAGCGTACTCTCAGACTGCGGTATTGTCTATCTTCCCGGTCGTCCCTACTTTCTCTGCATCATGGTGAATGATAAAGACGTTACCAATGCTACAAATATCATTAGTGAAATCTCTCGAAGAATATATAATTACATGACCGCACAGTAATCTTTTTTGGAATACTGTATACTAGGATTATCTGGACTATATATGCAGTCTGCCCGACGATTGTCCTATTTTTTGGTTGGATTATTTTTCGCCCTAACTCCCATGGTTTTACCTATATCATGGGTTAATGCCTCTATTGCTTCATGTAGTATCAGTTCCGTATCCCCTACTTCGTTTGCAGCAAACTCTAGTCAACAATTGGTATTTACTGTTCAAAATAATGGTTCATCTGCCGCCCGATGGGTACGATTCACTTCTAATACAGCAAATCAAACAATAGATTCTGGATCATCTGGTAGTTGGGGGTATCAAACACCAGATTCTTCAACAGTAATATTTGTGAGTGGATTACTCGAGCCATCTGATTCTACGTCTTTTAATGTGAACGTAAATTCTGGTTCAGATCAGGCAAGTTCCACTTGGACTGTCAGTATGAGTGACGACAGCGATGGTAACGACCCTACCACCTGCAGTGGCAGCCCATCAATTAGCGTATCTGGATATGGAGCTCCAACAATATCCAATGTGTCTGTTTCAGATGTCTCGACAACATCAGTAACAATTTCTTATACGACTGATTTTGCAACAACCTCCACCCTTGAATACGGTCCTGATGATGGATACGGGTCAACTCTAACCGATGATAACGCTTCAACCAGCCACTCTCATGTTATTACAGGTTTAACTGGAAACACCACCTATCATTACACTATTACGGCATCGACAACTGGGGGAAGTAATCAAACCGATGATACAACCTTTACTACTGCTCTATCCGTACTGGCAACATCAACTCCTGGACCGACATCGACACCAATTATTCAAAATACCACCAATACTGTTACCCTTCCTACTCCCACGCCCACCCCGGATAAAAAGTCACCGATAGTAACTCTCGAACAACCACCGGATCAACAATTCAAAGATGTACCAACTATTAAAGGAAATGCTGTCGATAATGATCAGGTATCGGTTGTGGAATATACAGTAGATGGTGGAAAAATCTGGAATAGAATTAAAAGTGTCTCCGGATTAAATACTTCGAACGCTACCTTTAGCTTTACACCGGAACCGATTCAACAAGGGAAAAACGCTATTTTGGTTCGTGCCAAAGATGCTAGCGGGAATATCGGCACAAGTAGTCCTGTTTCTATCCAGATTGATCAGACACCACCGCTGATTACGATTACAACCAATCTGTCGAAACCATTTGTAAAAGCTCCTGAGATTGTCGGTACAGCCGCAGATGTCTCTGGAGAATCGTCCGCAGAATATTCACTTGATTCTGGAGCGAGCTGGTTACCGGTTGATCAGACCATTGCCAAAAGCCCTACCACAACAGAATTTCACTTTACTCCCCCTCTGATCGATGATGGAACACAACACTAGTGCTAATTATTGATCGTCTTCCTCCTCGGATCGGTGGATTCTTATTGTCTATAGGGCCTCAAATTCTGCACGTTGATGAAAAAGGGTATACTACCTTACCGGATATTCTTCATACACTTACTCTTTCATTAGTAGGTGGTCCAACAGAAGTTCAAGCTATACTTGTGCCGAAAACAGAACAATCAGAGGCAACTGACTCTCAAAAATATCAGCATATCTCCCTCCACCGAAAGAATAATAGTAATCTCTGGTCAACGGATCTATCTTTTATTACACCTGGAACTTTTACAGTTCAAGTACATGCCAAAGACGGTGCAGGCAATGAAGTCTCCAAAGATATTACTTCTGTCACGGTATTGTCTCCAGGAAAAATTATTGATACATCAGCAAATCCAGTGAAATCAACAATTACCTTATACACCAAGGATGCCGTAACTGGATCGTTTATTGAATGGGATGGATCAGCCTATGGACAGCAAAACCCTCAGAAAACAACTGCTGATGGGGTCTATGCCTACTATCCGCCTTCAGGAACATACTATCTATCGATTGATCGCGGATTTGGTTCTCCACAGGTTATCACCAATAGTTTTCAGATGAACGCTGGAGAGCCATTATCACCAAATTTAGTTATTCCGAAATCAAATGGTATTCAATTGTTTGGTTTCTCCATACCTTTTCCTTCTTTGTTTCGACAACACATAACTATCGATAAGTCACAACGTTCAGTTGCAAATACCAACGCTAGTATTGATGTCGGGAAAATATTGACAGAACAACTATTAACAACGATTGATCCATCACGATCCTTTGTTGGACACAATACCACCCTAGTCCTGCTTAATACCTGGGCCCCGCAAACACCTGCTCAAATTCGAATTCTCGAAGCAATGAAGGAAGCAGATCCACAAAGAACTATTCTTGGGGTATTTCCCCATGAATCAAACGCTACTATAGAACTGTTTGCGAAACGCGGTGACTACACGATACTGCTGCGTGCCGATCCCGATGGAAGTCTGCTTGAAGAACTCCCCTATCCTGCTGTGCCAACGTTTTTTACTATGGATGATAAATTATTTGTTTCATCATTAAAGCAAGGGTTTCAAGTGAACTAACTCCCTCTTGCATTTTTACCTCAACAACGAGAGTATATGACATAATTCTATGCCAAAAGCATTCTTCGTATGTGTTTGTCTGTTTTTAGGAATCAGTCTTGCGGTAAATGGTATCTTGGTATACAAACTGCAAGAACGTTTAACGCCAATACCGTATAAAGGAAGTGACTATCCGTTATTGGCCTCGTTTGTAGAAAATGTTCCTCAGAGGGATCGCTTAATAAATTTCTATCCTTTACGCAGCGATTTAAATAATTATTTGGCCACCCAATCTTCTACACTGGGGTTATATTTTGAATATATTCCTACTGGAATATCAATTGGTATTAATCAAAACCAGCCGTATTTATATGCCAGTTTATTAAAACTTCCGGTGGTTATGGCTGCCTATGCAGCGAGGAATAGAGGATCAATAAATTTTGACGATAAAAAAACGATAACCCCTGAGATGATAAATACTATTTCTGGTGATTTGTGGAAGAGAGGTGCTGGGACAACGATCACTATTAAAGGCGCAATCGATAAAAGCCTCATCGAATCAGACAATACTGCCTATAACCTATTAACCTCGACCCTTTCTGTTGACGAGTTTCAACGAGTTTTTGATACCTTAGACATTCCTATGAACCCAGATGCCACTCAGGCAGCGGTTACAC
>JBGALL010000015.1:11901-28958 GCA_044223895.1 Candidatus Woesebacteria bacterium | reverse complement strand
GGTACCGGTAGTACCACCAATAATCATTGCTAATTTCCTTTCTTCGATGTGACTTTCTTTCTTTTTCTCTACCGTTTTCTGGTAGATCTTGCCGATTTCAAATAGTACTACTCGTTCTGCACGTTCATTCAATGATCGAGTTGCATAGTCTACTAGATTGGGAATAAGTGTAGGACGGAGGGTAGCAATATTTGGGTCTGGTGCATTCGCTAGAACGACAACCGGAGGAAATGTCCCATGAACGCCAAAGGTTTCTGTCTGTGAATTGAGTATAAAACTAGAAGTAATAACTTCGTTAAGTTGAGCTTCTACCAGAATTTTTTTAACAATATCTTCTTGTTTGATCCGGTCAGAAGTCTGTTCAGGAGGTAATTCTCCTTCCAAGATTAGCGTAGGTACAGTCTCGTACCCAGCAATTCTGGTTATTTCCTCGACCAAATCCGCAGACTCTTGGATATCGGTACGAAAGGTCGGTACAGATACAATTAGTTGATCTTTCTTTTCTTTTACCTGACAACCTAAGCGTTCGAGGATAGTTTTTTGTTGTTTGAGAGGTACACTGATCCCACTTAAACGTTCTACTTCGCTAACATCCAAGTCAACGGTAACTGGCTCGCGTTTGATCGGATAGATATCAGCAGTTTTAGAGCTCACTTTTCCATCCGCCAATTTCTCTAAAAGAAAAAGAGCTCTCGACAAGGCAAAAGGAACTTCATTTGGATCTAAATGTTTTTCTAAGCGTGTTCCAGCTTCGGTTCGAACTGCTAATCTCCGACTTGTTCTTCGAACACTGGCTTGGTTATAGACAGCCGCTTCAAGGAGAATTTCTTGAGTAGTTTCGGTGGTTCCTGAACTTTTACTACCGACCAAAGTTATTGCTTGGGGAGATTTTTCATCGCATAAGGCTATATCTTCGGAAGTTAAGCTTACTGTGCCACCCATAAAGGTTGTCATCTGTTCACCTTTTTTGGCGCGTCTGATAATTAACCGTTCCCCGACTAATTTTTGTTTATCAAATGCATGGATAGGAATTCCAGTTTCTATCATTACGTAATTGGTAATATCGACAACGTTATTGATAGAAGCCATACCGTAGGCTGAAAGTTTTTTCGTCAACCAATCAGGAGATGGACCTACCTTTACGTTTACTGTGAAACCGGTAAATCGAGGAACGATATCCGTTGCTTCAACGGTAATCAGTTTGGATTTGTTATCTATTGGTGGAATTTCCACAGTATCTGGTAACCGTAAGGGAACGTCCCAGGCAGCACTAATATCTTGTGCAATGCCAATCAGTCCAAACAAGTCAGCCCTATTTCCCCGAAGTTCAAGATCGATAACTGTTTCTCCATTTACTTCAAGTTTTTTATCAAGCATATGACCGATCATCGTTAATCTGTCGGTAAGTGCCTGAACGGAATCAGGAAGAGTGACAAAGTCAGCTAACCAAAATAGTGGTACATTCATAGAATTTTTGTTTATTAATACTTATCTGTCAATCTGAGCGGTTTTATGCGAAGAATCTTAATCTAATTGGATCCTTCAGGTTGTTCAGTATGACAGCTACTCTTTATAGGTGATTTCTCCGTTATATAAAGCCCGAATATCGTTTATTCCAAATCGTTGCATAACGATGCGATCAAGTCCCATTCCCCAGGCAAAACCAGTAATTTCGTTAGGGTTTAGTCCGACTCTGCGGAACATATTGGGATGCACCATTCCAGCTCCGAGCATTTCTATCCAACCTCGTTGTTTACAGACAACACATCCCTTTTTATTACAAAAGGCGCAGGAAATGTCTACTCCGACTCCAGGTTCGACTTCTGGGTAGTATTTACAGCGGAATCTGGTTTCACGTTCACTTCCAAAGAATTTTTTTACAAATACATCAAGTGTTCCTTTGAGATGTGCCATAGTTATTCCCTTACCTACTGCCAAACCTTGATACTGATAAAACATGACGTTATTAGAGGCATTCACATTTTCGTACCGGTATACCTTACCGGGAATGACGAAACGGTATGGGGGGGTAAAATCCTGCAAAATATGAGCTTCAACAGATGAAGTATGGGTACGCAAAATAACATCAGGCTCTTTTATGTACAAGGTATCTTGTAAATCTCTGGCGGGGTGGTCCTGGGGAAGATTTACTCGATCGTAATTGTATTCATCACTTTCGATTTCTGGACCGTCATAGACAGAAAATCCCATACTTCGGAAAATAGCATTCATCTCTTCGATAACTATCGTAGTCGGATGGAAATGTCCGAGATGTGGTCTATGTCCTGGCATGGTTACATCTATATTTGGTTGTTGCTCTGATACGTTAGCATCCTGATATTTATCCAAATGTCCTTCAATTGACTGCTTCACTTGATTTAACAAGGCACCCACCCTTCCCCTATCTTCTTTTGGCAATTGGGAAAGCATCTTTGAGAGTCTGGCAAATTCACTTTTATTTCCCAGGAGATCATTCCTGAGTAGGGTTTTTTCTTTGGTACTTTCTTCTATAAGTGTTTTGGTTTGTTGTTCCAGCTCTACTAATAGACCAACTAATTGATTACTATTCATTTCCGGGATTCGTGATTCTGAAGTTTTCATATAACTCTTCAAATTATAGTACAAAAAAACCCCGCCTGTGCGGGGAGGTTTTATTTGTCACTCCGGACTTGTTCAACTCAACGACACAAGTGTAAACCGGAATCTTAAAACTTATACCAAAGGTGAATATCCGCAGCATTTAGATGCTGAATTTGATTCAGTCTGACAATAAAGACTATTATTTAACTTTATCGACAATAGCTTTAAATGTTTCTGGAGATTCAGTAATTAAATTAGCCAACATCTTACGATCAAGTTCAATTTTGGCATCTTTTAACTTCTTAATAAACACACTATAACTAATACCTTGTTGTTTGACAGCTTCAGAGATTCTGGTAATCCAAAGACTTCGGAAATCTCGTTTTCGGTTGCGGCGTCCGGCGAAGGCATACTCGCCTGCATGTAAAAATGCTTCTTGAGCAACCTTGATTAATCGGCGTTTGGTCATCCGATAGCCTTTATTGGCTCGAAAAATCTTTTTATGTTTAGCTTTAGCAATTACTCCTCGTTTGACTCTCATATAATCCTTTTTATGTCATTCTGAACGAAGTGAAGAATCTCAAAGAGATCCTTCGGCATGCGCCTCAGGATGACAAAATATCAGGCAGAAATTTCCTGGGTAATCTTTTTAATAAACTTTGTATTGGTTAATGACTTTGGTCTATCTTGTCGTCGTTGTCTGGACTTGTTTTTCACACTGCGTTTGTGCCTGGCACCTTTTGTTTTGTGGATGACTTTACCCGTTTTGGTTAGTTTAAAGCGCTTTTTAGCGATTTTTCTTGTTTTTAGTTTTGGCATATTATACCTTCTTATCATTAACCACCATGGCTGCGAGAGTTTTCCCTTCCATATGTGGCTCACGAACAACTTTTACATTTTCAAGTTTTTCAAGAAACTGTTTCATCACCGTAAATCCAAATTCTTTACGGGTGATCTCTCTTCCTCGGAAAAAAACACTTATTTTGAGTTGATTTCCATCGGCAAGAAATTCTATTGCCTGTTTTACCCGAGTATCAAAATCATGTTGACCTATGAATGGTCGTAAACGAACTTCTTTTACGCCAACATTTTTTTGAGTCTTCTTAGATTCACGTTCTTTTTTGGCTTCTTGATACTTAAATTTCTTGTAATCGATCAGCTTTGCAACGGGAGGATTTGCTTTTGGGGCAATTTCAACCACATCTACGTTCAATTCCTTAGCTTTTTGAAGAGCTTCAATTTTACTGACTATCCCAACTTGCTTGCCCTCTTCATCCAATAGACGAAGCGTAGGACTCGTTATTTGATAATTGAGACGAAAGAAAAATTTTTGAACTGGTTTTTTGGCGTATGGTTTCAATCTTCCGTTACAATCTCCACTACGAATTCTAAGAAAGGATACCTTTCCGAACTCAATAGTTTCGACTTACAATCACCTATTATACCGTTTGGACGCTATTTTTGTAAAGATTCACCTTATACTCGAAACTCAGCTATTTCCTGAGATATAGTTTTAAGGAATTCTTCCACTGGTTGCGCGCCAAAGTCCTTACCGTTACGGCTACGAATGGCTACTTTCCCAGCTTCTTGTTCTTTATCACCGATAACCAACATATAGTTGACCTTTTCCTTTTGAGCTTCTCTGATTTTAGCTTGCAGACGTTCATTCCGGTCATCAACCACTACGCGGATCCCCTTATCTTTCAACGTTTTGGCCACTTCGTGTGCATAGGTATTCTGTCTGTCGGTTATTGTCAGAATTTTAACCTGAACTGGAGCGAGCCAAGTAGGAAATGCTCCTGCATAGTGTTCGATTAAGAAGGCCATAATTCGCTCAATAGCTCCTATAGAAGAGCGATGAACGACCACTGGTTCTTCCTCTTTGCCTTCCTCATTGATATAAGAAAGTGCAAATCGTTTGGGCATGACAAAGTCATACTGGACCGTAAATGCCGTATCCTCTTTACCATTGACGTTTTTCATCTGGATATCGATCTTGGGACCGTAAAATGCCCCTTCTTTTTCAGCCTCATAATAATTGGCTTGGCGTTCCTGTAACACCTCTCGGAGTACGTGCTCCGCCTGATCCCAGGAAGCATCATCTTTGAAATACTTTTTCTCGTCGGCGCGATCTCCGAGAGACAAGCGATAGCGATAATTTTTCCCTTGCATAAGTCCAAGCTTTTCACAGATAAAATCAATTAAATCTAAGACAGCATTGACTTCATCTTTCGCTTGAGACCGTCGGCAAATTATATGAGCATCAGCCAGACAAAAGGTCCGAACTCGTAAAAGGCCCATAAGTTCGCCCGATTGTTCATATCTATAGAGCTGTGCGAGCTCTGCTATTCTCATGGGAAGTTCACGGTAACTGTGCTGTTCATTCAAATAGAGTTCAAAATGATGAGGACAGGTCATCGGACGGAGCATGTATTCTTCATCATCGATAACGATAGGAGCATACATACTATCTTTATAGTAGGGATAATGTCCTGATTTCTTGTAGAGTGCCAAATTAGCAATATCCGGTGTATACACATGGAGATAGCCTCGCTTGATCTCTTCATCAACAATAAATCGCTCTAAGACCCGACGAATAGTTGCCCCTTTCGGCGTCCATAACGGTAGTCCTTTGCCGACAGTTTCTGAGAAAGTAAATAATCCTAGTTCTTTTCCTAATTTCTTGTGGTCTCTTTTTTTGGCTTCTTCTAACATTGCGAGATATTCGTCTAACTCTTGTTTGCTGGGAAAGCAGGTCCCATAGATTCTGGTTAACATGGGATTTTTTTCATTTCCACGCCAATAGGCTCCTGCGAGTGAAAGTAATTTGAAATGCTTGAGCTCCTTATCGGGATGTTCAGTGTGACCTCCCCGACAAAGATCCCAATACTCACCAGATTTATAAAAACTAATTTTTTGTTTTCCATTTTCAGAAAACTCGTCTATTAATTCATGTTTGAACTGGTTGTCTGGATATTCTTTTTTGGCCTGTTCAGCAGTTAATTCAAGTCTCTCAAAAGATTTCCACTGTTTTGCCAGCTCATGCATCGTTTGTTCTATTTTGGCAAATTCTGCTTCAGAAATAGGCTCTTTAAACTGGAAATCGAAATAAAATCCATTTTCTATTGCTGGCCCAATAGCCCGTTTGGTATCTGGCCATAGTTTCATAACTGCGGCAGCCAATAAATGGGCACAGGAATGACGTAAATTGTCTAATTGTTCATTATTGTTTTGTGACGTTTGCATAAGGCCTCCTTTTAAAGAGAATAAAATTTTAATAGTTTCTTGTTCCTTACTCGGGCTAATTCAGGAATCGCGAGTATTGCTAATTCCATCCAAGATTTCCTAGGGTATAACTCCCGGTAATAATCTATTTGTGCTATTACCGTGTTTCCCTGTTTGCTCACCGTGTGAAATATGACTGAATGAGTTGTGGGATTGTAGGAAACATTGCGTGACCACGCTATAGTTGCCATACGTCCTCCTATTCTCATCTCCCTTTATGTTAGAGAGATGTGTTGTCTGTCTTTCAGGAGGAAAAACCCACCACATATCTCCCCAACGGGAGTTGGGTAATCTGTTTAGTGGTAAGTCGATGGCAAAGGGTATACATATAAAAATGGTGTTACACAAACAAATACATTCGTTCAGCTCCTGTGCGGAGCTTCCTCAGTATTTCGGTGTTACACAAACAAATACATTCGTTCAGCTCCTGTGCGGAGCTTCCTCAGTATTTCGGTGTTACACGCCTCAAAAAAAAGTACCGTTCTTCTTTTTTGCCCCTTCGACTTCGCTCAGGGAGGTTCCAGCAAAAAGAAAAATAGTACTTAATTTCCATCTATTACGGAGATGCACCGGTTTACTTTGAGTTTGGTTAGGGCTCATGCAAACGCAAACAAAGTTATTATGCACTATACAGAAATAAATGTAAATAGTATCGTTAATATATTCTTATTTTGTATGAAACGATTCGTTACTTGGAACAATTTCTTCTGGTTAATTTTGGTACCTTTGTTTGCCTTAGTGTTCTTTTATGTTGTCAAAAGTGGACAAGTGTATCAATTTGATCATGATGAATTCCATCACAGTCAGATAACCTATTTGGTAGATCACGGTAATAAGATGTATGAGTCGTTTTATCTTAACTATCCTCCATTGTATTATTGGTTTCTCCTTCCTTTGTTTAAAATTGTTGGCTATGGAGTCCAAACAATGTATGCAGCTCGTAATTACATGATTGGGCTATTTATTATCCGTTTGCTCTTTCTCTCCGCTGCCGTCTCGAAGGTGTTTTCTAAGCGAGCTGCTTTTTTAACGACTTTTCTTTTGGCCATGAATCCTATTAGTGATATGACCATTATGCAAATTCGTCCAGATAATTTGATGATGACCTTTATTACTATTTCCTTTTGTAGTTATGTGTATGCCCGTGCTAAGAAACAGATGCTCCTCTTCGGGGTTGCAGGAATGTTTGCCGCCTTATCATTTCTCACCTTAATGAAAATCTTACCTACCATCGGTGTTTTTTTCATTGTGGCGGCAGTTTCTTCCTATTATCGAAAAACTTTAAAGCAAGAAACGATAGCAGTATTTGGGTTTATGATCACTTTGGCTTTGTGTTTATTGATATTTATGATGCGCGGGCTATTTAACGGGTTTCTACAGCAAACTTTTTTTGATGCTTTCATCGCCTTCAATGCGCTTCTCTATCCGGTCCCCTATGGGTTCTATTTCCGGGAAGGTAATTCTTGGATTTTTGGACAAGCAAGTCGGTCTCTTTCCTGGGTGTTTGCTCAGGTTACCTTTCCCCTGGCTGGTTTCGGAATTCGTGAAGGTCTAAATCATGTCTATGACAAAGGAAGTACTCTCAGAAGGGATATTTCATTAATCCTGATAGGATCGCTTATTGGACAATGGGTGTGGATACTGATCGTTCCTTCGATCTTTATGCAGTACTATTTGCCTATGGACTGGATTATCGCTGTCTTAGCTGGGGTGGCTTTTGATAGATTGTTGTTATCTGAACGATTTTCTTTTGTGGGCCGGAGTGCGATTATGGCTGGAGTGCTTGGGTTTTTTGTAATATTTGGGTTTGGCAGTTACCAGTCAAATGAATTTCGTTCTCGAATTAATGCTCATGATAATGATGCCCATTTCCTGAATTTATGGAAAGCGATACCTGAAAATAGTGCTATCTATCCAGATGTACTCTTCCGACCAATAGGATTTCCACTTCCGTATCAACGATATATTACTGAGTTACCCGAATCGATTGCTAAAAGGTTACCGACAGTCAGCGCATCGTTAGAAGCCAAAAAGGTAAATTATATTTTTAATGATAATGGGATTATTTCGTCTCTCCCTGAGGCTGATCAGCAATACATTCGAAATAACTTTGTTCCTGGCGGTGTAGATGATCAGGTTTATGTTCGGAAAGAAGCTTTATAATTCAAAGACATAGACATGATTATTTTTATCTTCGCGAATAATCTTCCACCCTGGGAAAATAAAACTATTTGAGACAATAATTGTTCCCGGCTTCACATCCCTTTTTAATTTTTTTGCCAGTTGTTCCATCTTCCAGGGAAGAAGATACACAAAGACAACATCGGCATCAGAGATATTGGCGCTCCAAAAATTCCCCCATCGAGCAGTAATCCCCTTTTGTCTGGTTAGCCAGATCCGAATCGTGGTGAAAACAACTAATAAAAGATTTATTTCGATCCCGACAATTTTTTTACCACCTTTTTTCTTGGCGAGAAACAATAACCTTCCATCTCCGGAGCCTAAATCGTAAATGACACTATCTTTTTTTATATCAGCCAGATCAACCATTGCTTGTGAAGTTTTTTTATTGGAAGGCACAAATGGAGCTCCTGTCAGAAACGCTACCGTGAGGAAAAACATAAACAATGCAAAGAGGAGATGGATAAGTAAGATAATCATAATGTGTCAGAGCAAAACAGTGTCAAGCACAACAATCTACATTATACTATTTTGCTTTCCTCCTTTCCTCCTTTCCTCCTTTGACGTCTTCTGTATCTTTTTGATCCATTAATATCGAATTGACGTGACTCAGCCATTTTTTGTATTCTTGGTTGATAACGTTGCTAAGAAGTGATAGCAGCTGTTACCGGTTCACAAGTTTTTTGAATTCATTTAATCAGTGCACAATCTTTGTGTAGTAGTGTGGAAACAAAATCTTGTAATTCTGTAATGGTTGCTTTTTTTATTGTTATGCTTGCCCAAAACATAAACACTATTGAATTTTTGCCCTTTCAATAGTGTTTTTGTTTGGCTAAAAAATTAAACCCACCATCAGGAATGATGGGTATGAAGGGAGGTGAAATATCATGACAAGTCTTAAAGTTAAAGCAGGAACAATCGTCGCTGCAAGTGCTCTTATGTTAGCGGCTGTTCCTAATATATTTGCTGCAAACATTGACATTACCGTCGGTAACAATGGCGCTGGTTCACACAATGGCGTTGAAGTTTCTAATACAAACGAAACCACTGTGCAACAGACCAATACTACCAATGTAGTCAATGTTCAAAATGCTAATTCTTCTACTGGAGGAAACTCAATCAGTGGAACTACTGGTAATGGTGGCGATCCTAGTATCACTACCGGTGACGCATCATCTTCTAACAGTTTGAAAGTAATTGGTGGAAGTAATGTTGTATCTGACACGTGTGGCTGTGATCCAACTTCAGTGACAGTCGATGTTTCTGGAAATGGTGCCCATGCAAAAACAAAAGTAAAAGTATCTGAGAAGACCAAGAAAAAAACTACTCAGGTATCTAACACTACAGTAAGTAATTCCCAGGATGCTAAAAGCAAAACTGGTAATAACAAAGTCAAAAATACTACTGGTGGAGATGAAAATTCAATCACCACAGGCAATGCAACAACGAAAAACAAAGCTGTTGTAACCTCTGGAGATAATTTCTCAGGTCCTTCAGAAATTGTTCTTTAATTAGAACATTCCAAAAAAAAACCCTGTCCCTTCATTCGCGAAGCCAGGGTTTTTTTTGTACTTATTTACTTTGAGCTAGTTTATAGATTGCCGGAAGATTATAGAGAATATTCACATAGGTATTTACCCTGATAATTAGAGGAAAATCTTCAACTGGTGTTTCTAGTGTATATACCTTGGGTATCTGTGGACCTTCAATAATTCTCCCTTTATAAAAGATTTTTCGATCAAATACTAAATCCTCGATTGCCCCATCATGGATATCGTAAATAATTCCTTTGTCGACTGTTTCTCCAAAACTGGTTATTCCAGATTGTTGGAGAGGTAATCCTCCCTCTTGGATTAATCTGCTTAACAATTCTAGAACCTCATCGCTATCTGTTTTTTTCCCTTGAGTATAAATATATCCTCCGTCTTTAAGAAACGTATCCTCATGAATATCAATCCAGAGAATCCCTTGATGTTGGAGAGATTTTTGTATTAAGTATTCTGTAAATTTCTCTGCATATACGCTAGATGGCAGGTATTTCTTTGGCACTCGTTGATTCAAAGGATTGAGTATGTGATGTTCAGAATCGCCAATGCTATTGCCTGTATCTCTGTTTCGATATTCATCAAAATATCGCCAATCTCTGACATACCCAGCAGGATTACACAGGGGGATCAAGATTATAGGAAGGTATGTGCCTTGTTCTGCTAATATAGATACTGCTTTCGCGATAGCGTTCGGTCCTGCAGGCTCTTCACCATGGACCCCAGATAGTAAATATATGGAGTCGCCTTTTGCTGGACTGGTAAAGGACAAAATGGGAAGTTCTATCGTACCGTATTGGGTTGGAAATTGTTGGTTGTAGGCAATCTCAAGATTCCATCCATACTCCTCTGATAAGGACAAATAAGTGGCATACAAATCGTGAAGGGATGCTCGACCATCTTCTGAAAAGGTTTCCATCCTCGACACTGCAGAAAAAAACTCTGAGTTCATCGTAGGTACTATAAGGCTATTTTACTGGCTTAGCAATTACAACCAAACGTTTACTGTCCAAAAATCCACTGCAGGTAAATAATGTTAAACGGTTATCGATGGTTTTCTGGACAACGTAGACATCTGTTGGCAACACTTCACGAATCTCATCTACCCGATATTGATACCACTGGTCGGGACTAAGGACATAAATATCTTTTCCAAAGGTAATTTTTTTGAGTGGTAAAAATAATCCCTCTCGGGCATGTGCAAAGATAACAGTATTTCCTATATTTCCGGGTGGAGCAGATCCTAAACCAAAAGAAGCGGTTTTTTCTGAAACCTCCCAATATCCTCCCACCAGTCGTGACGGCTGTATAGGGAGGTCAATTTGTAAACTGGGAATAAGTATCCGAATCGGATTTTTCTCAACAGTTGGTGTAGAGTTGAAGGTTTCGTCAGCTTTAATTGGTACTTCTTCTTCTCCTACCTGTGTGAAAAATCTGGTCATATATGGAAAACTTACCAGAACAATACCTAATAGGAGAAATAAAAAACCAATTCTTCGAGAACGTGAAATTTCTTTGACGGTAACTTTGACCGTTTGAGCGTGTGAAGGTAGCGTGGTTATCCAGTCAAAAAACGTAAAAAGTTTTGGCTGGGAAGCCTTTGGTGGGACAGTGATTGAAGAAAAAACAATTCGTTTTGATCTTGGGCGAGATGATCTCACTGTTTTTGTTCTCTTCGACTGACTAGTGCGCTTCCGATAACCAGACATATAAATCCGGCAACTGAAGAAACGAGTGAAAGACTATCGATACTACTAGTAGCTGCCAGTCCCATCACTTCTGCCCCTCCAATCCCTCCTGTTTGATTTTGAGAAGTCGACGAAGAAGCATTAGAGGAATTTCCTGATCCATTTGATGAATTCCCACTATTGTTATTGTTTGACCCAGGTTGTGGTGTAGATGTTGGCTGTTGTGGATTGTTCGTCGGTTGTGTAGTAGGACTTGGTTTGGTTGATGGGTGGGGATTCGTGTTATTTGTGTTACCAGTATTGTTTACATTCACATTTACATTGGCATCTCCAGTTTTGATAACAGTATTACCGTTATTACCTGTTGCCGTATTATTTCCCGTGTTAGCATTGGCGTTAATATTATTATTAATATTGACACTATTCCCTTGTTCTACTGTTGCACTCTTTTGATCACTAACGTTAATTGAGTTTTTACTCTCTGCCCCATTACCACTGATTTTAAATTCTTCGGTAGCCTTTACAGAAGTTACAATAACTAAGAATAAAAACAATGAAATAGCAATTCGTTTCTGCATAATGATAGATTAAGAGGGCAGTCCTGTTCTTAATGTTTGGAGCAGTTAAGGCAGTCTTTTAGTAATTCGGCGTTTTAGGTTACGCAGAATGAAGAGAAGTATAGCACCAGGGATGACCAAAAGCAACCAAGCTAGGTTCACTTTGACAACTCTGTGGGCTGCAATAACTGGAGTGATGGTAGCTTCTGGCATATCTGCGTGTTCACTATCAGCACCATTGTTAAAGCTTACGTCATCAGTATTTGTCGTGCCATTGGTAGAAGCAGTTCCTAAGACAGACTTCTTAGAATTTTTAGTCGTATGAATTGGATTCATTACCTTCGAGACTGGGTTTGATTCATCAACAGTCTGAGTTAATTCAGTTGTCCCATTAGAATTTGTTACCACGATTGGGGTTGGTGTTGGCGTAGATACTACTGCTGCTACATTTGCACCTCCAATATGTTGACCGGCTGTAGGTTGAGGTGTTGTTTGAGCAACAACTTTTTCTTCTTGGTGTTGACCTGGAGTTACTAAGTCTCCTACCCAACTACCAAAGACATTAACTACTGTTACAAAGAGTTTTCCGCCTCCGGTGATATTGTTGTTTACAAAGTTCACCATATTGGCAACGATATTAGCGTCTCCGGTAACGATATTTGAGTCTCCGCCTGTGTTCTTAGAGGCTTCGTTATTACCTGTATTTGCAGACAAATTCATGGTGTTATGGACATTCGCATCATTGTTTTGAACTGATGTAGTCGTTGTATTGTTGTTTACATTGGTGGTGTTTGTAGAATTAGCACCATTACCATTGGTAGCAATTACTTGACCATTAGCATCAGTCGTTAAGGTGGTACCTTCTGATGCTGCCATCGTTGAACCTTCTGGTGCTCCCATAATCTTTCCAATCCATTTTCCGGCTTCATTGACTAATACTAGCCACATGTTTCCACCGTTTAAGTTAGTGTTTGCGACATTGAGAACGTTGGCATCCACATTGGCATCGCCTGTGTAGGAACGATTATCTCCACCAGTGTTTTGACTCACATTGTTACCACCAGTTTGGGCATCGAGATTCAAGGTATTTGCAATATCAGCATTGTTTGTCTGATTTGAGGTTGATGTATTGTTGTTGTTTACGTTGGTGGTGTTCGTAGAATTAGCACCATTATTAGCAGTTGCTACTGATGTACCAGGTGTACCGCAACAGTTGGTGATTTGTTCTTCTGGGAAAATAATGTCCCCTACTAAATCTCCATAGATATTGACGACACCGTAGACGACATTGCCATCAATATTGTTGTTTGCGAAGGTTAAGGCATTGGCTGAAACATTTGCATCACCGGTTACAACGGTTGTGTCTCCTCCAGTATTTTCGGAAGCTAAATTGTTTCCTGAATTGGCTGATAGGGTTAAGGTATTACCAACAGTAGCATCGTTGTTTTGGAAGGTAGCATCATTAGTATTGTTATTTACATTTGTAGTGTTGTTAGAATTAGCGCCATTTCCTTTAGTAAGTACCCCTGTTGTTCCATTTCCGGCACAACCTGAGATACAGTTTTGAGCGAAATCGAGGACAATATCTCCTTGGTGATCATCGTTTACATTAAATTCTGATACTGCTACTCCATCAACGTTTGTATTCACTGCAGTAATGATTGTCCCTGATACATTAGCGTCGCCAGTTTTGACATAGGTTTCACCAACATTTCCTGAAGCGTTGTTGTCTCCGGTATTTGAATGTTGATCTAGGTTGTTATTTACCGTTGCGTTATTGTCTTGGATGGTTGCTGAACTATTATTATTGTTAATAGTAGTTTCATTGGTTGAATTGGCACCATTCCCTCCAGTTGTAATCTGTGCACCACCAGCGGTAGTAGGTGTTGCAGACTGATTATTGTTGCCGGTAGTTATCATGGTTGCTGAATTATCAGCATCACCGGTGACTACTCGAGTATCGCCCACAGTACCAGATGATCCAGCGCTTCCGGTAGAACCAGTTGAGCCAGTTGCTGCAGAACTACCAGTTGATCCGGTAGAGCCTGTAGAACCAGATGATCCTGAAGCTGAACTTCCTGCTCCAGTTGTTGGAGTTGGGGATGGACTGTTTGATTCGGTATTTGCAGTAGAATCAGATCCATTATCGCGATTACGACGAGGTCTATCTTCTGATTTGGTTGGTTGTGGGGTAGGCTGACTATTTGATGATGGTGTATCAGGAGAGGTTGGTGCACTTGGTTGATCTGGTGCGGTTGGTGCGTTTGGAGTTGATGGTGCAGAAGGAGCATCTGGTGCAGTAGGTGCTTCTTGAGCATAAAGATGTGCTGCAGGAGCAACTGTGTTAATAACTAAGAATCCAGCGAGTATAAGTGCAAATAATTTTTTCATAAAATGTGTAAATAAAAAATTTATAGGTGTGATGTCAAAAGTCAAATGTCAAATTCGCTTAACTTTTCACTTTTAACTGTTCACTATTAACTTGTTAATTGATAAATCCTTTTCTCAAGCTGTAGGGTGCCTTGTGGAAGTGAACACAAGGCAGCCCTACAAGCTATAAGAATTACATGTTCCAGAAGTGTGAGAAACTGAAATCCCACTGAACATCTGGCCACCAAGCTGGCATATCACCGTAAACGTTTGAGTTTCCAGTGTTTTCAACTTGATTCCATGATGATGCATCTCCGGTCCAGATGAACGGATCTTCCGTATCACCAGTACTGAATTTAGCATCATTTTTTCCGGTCTGAGCTTCGGTATCTACACCGTTGTCAAGATAAGCTTTGTTTCCATCGCCTTCTTTTCCGCCTTGGAAGACAGAACGATCTTCACCGAGTTTAGCTTTGATTGTGTTTTCAGAATCATAGCCGTTACCAGAAACTTTGGCTGTAGCGTCTAAAAGACATCCACAGTCAATATCTGCTGCATTAAAGTTGACCATGTTGTCAACAGTTGCACCAGCTTCTGCATCACCAGTCAAGATAGCGACTTCACCAGAGGTGTTGTCGTTTGCATCGTTATATCCAGTCTTTGCTTTCGCATCGACATTGTTTTTAACGTGTGCAAGATTATCTTGGACGATTGATGTTGCATGATCCAGGTCGAGATCGACACTGTTATCACTCTTAGAACCGTTTCCAGTAATGAGTGCTGAAACAGTGTTTCCTTCTGATCCGTGACCACCGATTTGTGCTACGTTAGCATTAGCGGTAGTAGAGACATCTGCGGTTGCCGTTGCGTCACCGGTTCTGACTGTTACGTCACCATTGGTGTTGCGATTGGCATCGTTGTCTCCAGTTTTTGCATGTGAATCAACATAGTTGTTAACATTTGCATTATTGTCTTGGAAAACCTGAATTTCGGTCTTGTCTCCTGCGTGATATCGGCCGGATCCGAGATCGATATTGTTATCGGAATCAGAACCATTTCCAGAAATCTTTGCAGTGATATCTCCTTGGTCACAGCAATCTACTTTTGCAGTATTACTGTTTAAAGTATTTTTGACTGTTACATCAGATGATGCGTCACCAGTTCGAATCATGACATCGCCGTTTGTGTTATAGTTGGCTTTATTGCCTCCGGTTGATGAGTTACTCGAGACATTGTTAGTAACATTGGCTGAGTTAGACTGTACAACGGTTGTTTCACTAGACCGAGCGACTTTTACATCGTTGTCTGAACTACTTCCATTTCCTGAAATTTCAAGAGTGGTTGCAGCAAAGACTGAAGGTCCACTGGTCAGAGTCAATAACCCCGCGACAACTGAAGCTACAATTTGTCGTTTGAATTGTGTCATATATGTAATTCACCTCCCTTCGTTTTATAGTCCCCGAATAAATCGGAGCTGATTTTAAACACTTCTCCTCGTTTTTTTGTACATCCTGCCCTGTGTTTCGCTTTCGTAGGTCTTTCAAGTATTCTTGCGAATATTGTCAGACTTATTACTCATGCAACACTTGGTTACGTACAAAAAAACGGAGGCTCCTAAACCCTTCCCGACGATGTCGGGATTTGATTCAGAAGCCTCCGTGTACGGTCAGCCCTTGTTTCAACTATTAAATCGTACTTCTATACACTTTGTTGTGTATAGATGATTATTGAGATATTTATATATGGTTGTCAACTAGGAAAATTTTAAATTCCTGCAGCAACCCGCTGTCGTTCGCTGTGATGCGTTTTAGCTTTCACAGTTTGTGTTGTTTTCTTGATATTTCTAACGGTAATTTGGGTGACGACGCTGTCCTGTACGTATATTTCTACACTTCCATAAGGACTAACGTTTTTTAATGCGTTGGTTATTTCTGTCAGGAGGGTTTGTGAAATTGTATCGGTTGAGTATTGATCCATGGTTTGTTGCGTTTGGTGTGCCATTCGCGTTACCCCATATTAATCATGGGGGTCAATAATTAGAAACTCAGCTTTATATTTTCTTTGGTACCTTTGATCTCTCCTACTCTCAACACTAAATCAGTGTCGGTGTCATTGATAGGAAAACCAAGTCGGGTAATTTTGGTTGAAATTGGTTGTACACTGACTGGATCGTTATGAATATCTGCGGCCATTAATTCATTTTCATTTCCGTTGACGATAAGTCGGACATAGTCTCGGGCACTAATATCTATTCCCTTGTCGTAGTCGTTAACGATTTTTACATTAAGGATTAAGAAGGTTCGTCCTTGTACTGCTGTAGCTTTACTTCCTTTGACTATAATTTCATCGCGCAGTTGTGCATCTTGGATTGTATATTTCAACTTAGTTACTTCTTTTCCTTTGGCATCAAGAATGGGGAAAGCAAATTCTTTGTTTAGGGTAACACTAGCTCGTGGGCCATTAACAGTTGCCCGTGTATCGGTTGGTTTTGTAGATGCTACTACTAATCGTTGGGCTAATAAGATTACTGCACCAACAGCGATAACTATAATTGCTAAGGGAATATATTTTTTCATATTGCCTTTGTTCTGAGTTGATGAATGAGAAAATCCACTGCCTTCACCAGAGCTTTTAGTAAAACGACGAAGGAAAAATTTGACTGGTTCGATAATTGAAGAAATATTTCGAACGACATATCGTGGGTTGTTAATAGTGTTGACTGTTGCTGTTGTTGATGAAGTAGTTTTTCGTTTCATAAAGATGTTTTTTAAAAATAAAAAACCCCACAATCTCGATCGTGGGGCAGTCGTCTATGTGAGTGATCCTATCATCTGAAAAATATTTCTGTCAAT
>JBGALL010000015.1:0-11895 GCA_044223895.1 Candidatus Woesebacteria bacterium | reverse complement strand
TATAGTTGTATACGGTTTTATCAGTTCTTTACATGATGCTTACTCTATTCATTCAAATAGTCCTCGCTTTTACTCCGAAAAATGATAGGATACAAATATGGAAAAAGCTATATTCGCAGGTGGTTGTTTTTGGTGTACTGAGGCTATATTTACTCGTTTAAAGGGAGTACAGAGAGTCATCCCTGGATATACTGGGGGCGATCTTGCTAATCCATCGTATGAGCAAGTGTGCACTGGCAAAACTGGTCATGCAGAAGCGATTCAAATCGAATTTGACCCGTCTATTATTCCTTATGAAGTATTGGTAGAAATTTTTTTCTTGACCCATGATCCGACGACCTTAAATCGACAGGGTGCTGATGTAGGAACTCAGTATCGATCGGCAATCTTTTATCAATCTGCTGAACAGCAAAAAAAAGCTTTAGAAGTAAAGGAAAAAATTACTACTTCAGCAAAGTATCATTCCCCGATAGTTACGGAAATTGTTCCGTTGAGTGTTTTCTATGAAGCCGAAAATTATCATCATGATTATTTTGCGAAAAATTCCTATCAGCCATATTGCCAGGTGGTCATTGATCCTAAATTACAAAAGTTACTTCATGAGTTTAGAGATCAATTGAAAGATGAATATAAACATTTATAGGATCCTTCGCATTAAACAATCCGCTCAGTATGACAGGTATATATCTACGTATTCGTTTATTCTCTGTGTCATCCTGAACAGAGTGAAGGATCTCTTATTGGAAGAGATTACATTGTCACACTGTTATTTTCGATCTTGATGTGAACATCTGAGCCGGAATCTGTGCCGGCGGAAACGGTGATTGTTGTTGAAGTTTCTGAGGATTTTTTGGTTATTTCTATATTGACTGAGCTGTTGTTCTTTCCCCCACCAAGTTTATTAGTGACATTTCCATTGGTATTCGTCTTGGCACTCGCGCGTGATGAATACCCTAATTCTTTGATTCTACTCTCGTACCAGGAGGTAATCGATGTCGGAGAATCATTACTGGTTAACACTAATCTATCATTAGAGTCGGTATTAACTGAGCTGTTTGGGTATTTAAAATCTGACAGATTAGTTGATGATGTACTTGGTTTATCGGTTGGTTTGGGTGTGGAGGATGGTTTCGATGTCGGTTGTGGAGTGACTTCTTTAGGTGTTTCTGTGGGAGTTAGGCTTACTTCTGGTGTCGTACTTGGTGAAGGTGTAGCTGACGGAGCTTCTTGCATAAAACTCAATATCTTTGATGAGGGTGTTTGTGATTGTCTTCCTAGTAAGATTCCAGATACAAACAGGAAAACACCAGCGATGAGAATTAAAGGATTCACAATTGAGAGGAGCGTAAATGATTTAAGAAAAAAATGCAAGCTGAACAGGAACTTAATGAATTGGTGATGGGCCTCCTGTGGGGGGGAAAGATGTAAGGGAAATGCCCAACAGTGTAAAGGCTGTAAGATTGGCAATTTCTTCTTGATCCATTGATTGAATTCGTTGTTTGCCGCCAGCCAGTATTGCTGAATCATATAACATTGGTGTCAAATTTTGTCGAACTGAGAGGAAATGAGCTTTACTTTCTCGTAATTTTTCCAAAATAGGAAATAAATTGGGTTCATGATGCACATATTCGTCGATAGCCTTCTGCCAGTCTGTAAATCCCGTATCACTGTAATAGTAAGCCTCACCGATCATTGCTTTGGTTATATCTTCAACTGATTGTATTCTGGGATCCAAATTTTTTACACTCACTTCATTTTTCGTTAGCCATTTTTTTTGCAGTGCGAGTGCTTCGCCGTATGAGGCAAGCATTCGTCGTTCGTATCCCTGGAAGGGATATAAATCTGCCAGGTGAAATGCACTAATAAGTTCTGCTTGAATGTACTGTTTATTATTTGATAGTAAATTGGCTGGATTAATAGCAAAGCTTGGAAATATTTCCCCTTTCGTCCCTCCCGGTACAGCTACAGGTGTAAACCGTACAATATGAGAGCTGCGAGGCATATCAATATCCAAGGTTACGGGCACTTCTTGATTGCCAATTTTAGGAATCATTGATCGAGCATGATCAGCTACCCAACTATCCTGATCATTCAATAATCCATATATAGCTTGATCGAATCGAGTTATTAATTGTTTTCCAGTTTCCGCATTCATAAAGATTCATTGTTTGGCAGGGGGTCACGTGGAATCGATACGGATAGTATCGAATACTCTTGATAAGCATTTTAGCACGATATAGCAGTCTTTTCAGCTATCGATTTTTTCTGATAAGGGTATACAGGCTTTTGCTGCTTCTAGATCGGCAATACCTGCCTATGTATCGATAATCGGTTTGGCGGACACCGCCGGTAATCCAGGAACCGAGGGTTTGTTCTATACGTTTTTTCTCTTCATAAACTTCTTTGGCCATGAGAGCTCATAGGGAACTATAACGATAGCTTCTTCAGGCATATGGGGATTATATCTGTGTAATGAATATGGAAACATGAAAAATGTGACCGTTGAGGGACTCGAACCCCCGACACCTACAATGTGAATGTAGTGCTCTACCAACTGAGCTAAACGGTCAATATCCTGCTTATTTTACAGGAAACCATTTATATTGTCATATCCTGATATTGACAGGAAAAAGAATTGTGATATTGTTCAGACACCTTTAGGAGGAACCTATGACAGCTGTTGAAAAAAATAACCTGCCTCAGTTAACCAGATTTCAAGAAGAAATTAGAATAACTGAAGGCATGAATGTCCCTCGGATGATAGATATCAACGGAAGTGCTTTTTATTGTGACCCAAACTCTGCACGAATTGAATACAAGGGAACGTACGAAGATGATACCTTAAAAAAGTGCGGAACGTATGGTGGCGCTGTATTATTGACAGAAATTTTTCCTAGTTATTCAATTTCCATTGTTCGGGAAATTGTAGAAGAAGCACAATCGCAGGTAGGAAGATTTTCAACAGTAATTGATTTTGACAAATCTCAAATAGAACCAGGGTTTGAAGGATGTACTGATATAGATGGTGTGAAAAATAGATTATTTGTAACCTACGATTTGGCTCAGCAGAATGGGTGGGGTGTATTTATATCTGAAGTAAATAAATCTATTATCCGCAACCCATTTCAGCACATCTCTTAAAGATTGTGTTCTGGATACCCTTTGGGGTGTTGACCAGCTTTTAAGCGTACTTCATCTGCTCTTGACCAGATAATATGGGGAACAATTACTGTTGGTTCCTTTGGTCCTGGGTTTTCAACACCAGACTGTGCTTCTTTGATTTTCATCATTGCTTCGGGTAAGGAAAGTGTTGGAAATTCCTCGATATTACTGGTGTGAGGTGGCTGGGTATGTTCTATACCTACCATTGATTGACGAAAGATAGTTTACGCAGCAAGTTTAAGATGAGTGACCACAAAAGCTGCTTCTTTAATATTCATACATTCTAGCCTGTTTGGGTTGCAGGTGTACGATCTGCTGAAAGTCCAAATTTGGTTCCGTGTTTCTTATATTTGCCCCAATAACCCTTTTGTTTCTTCTTGGAATTAGAAAGTTGTAACCATTCATTACTATCATCTACGCGTTTACGAATCAGTTGGATGACGATCCGTAATCGTTCCAAAAAGTTCACATGATAGACACCGGGATCGACCGGTACTTCCATTACAGCCTTTTCTACTTCCTGATTTAACTTGCCTACTGACTTGGCTAACATCACCAACTCAGCTCGGACAGACTCTAGCTGCTGTTTCACCCGTGCTTGTTCTTCAGAAATTCTTTGTGGCGATAGAATTTCTGGCCGGTGAATAGGTTGCGGGGTTTCTTTTCGAGCAAAAGGGTTAGGTCGTTCAAAAGGTGGTCGATATTCCCCTGGTTTTGGCATTTGTCCAAACAAGGACTGAAAGGCGTTATTTGCAGTCTTCCCTACTACGTCGTTAGCCACACTCTTTTTTACGCCAGAACCTAAGTCCCGAAATGCCTCCAAAATACTATCATGGCTTGGCATCGGCCTCTTTTGTTGTGGTTTCGATTGAGACTGGAATAGGTTGGTACTATTGCTAGACATAGTGAGTATTACCTTTTATAGATATTACAGTGCTGCCAAAAAATCAATTGTTTTCTGTCTTCGCAAGATTGATGCCAAGTAATATTTCTGACCCTCAAGAGATTTTTTCTCTTCTTCGGACTTGGCTGTTTTAATGACAGTTTCAATATCATCATCAGAGATGATAATTCCTTCTTTGTCAGCAATTTCTTCAATCCCAAACTCGAGAGCAATCGTCTGTTTGGCTTGTTCTTCGTATTCTTTACGAATTGCATCACTATTTTTCCCAGTTGCATTTAAGTACTGCTCTACAGAAAGTCCTAGTGATTTAGTTTGATCGATAAGTTGTGACAACAAGCGGTTAACTTCCTGTTCCAACAACAAATGAGGAATGGTAAGTTCAATTGTTTTACTGGTCCACATAAGGATTTCATCGATAGTTGGCTTCTTAGGCTTTTCGTCTGCTTCCTTTTTATCGTCTCCAGGAACCCAAATCTTTTTATATTTAGAAGCTTTCTCATCGGCTATAACCTTTTTGTAATTTCCGAGTTTGACCGCTGGTTTTTCACAGGTGTGGATGACCAAGATCCAATCTTCATTCTCCTTGGCTTCTTTGAGCTCAACTTTTGGAGAAATAATCGGTTTGAGTTTTTCTTTGGTAATTACTTCGTTATAAACGTCAGGGAGCAAATGTCTGATAACATCTTCGTAGAGTTTTGAGCGGTCAAGTTTCTCCTCAACCATTGCTCGTGGTGCTTTTCCTTTGCGAAAACCAGGTACATCAGCATTTTTTACCACGTCATCAACAACGTGGTCATAAACATGAGAAACATCTTCCCATGGTATGGTAACAGTAAGTTCGATTGTGCCGTCATCACGGCGATGGATTGCGTGTGTAGTCATAGTACGGTGAATTTTAACACAAATTGAGGCGGAATTAAAGCCCTAACGGCAATACTAGGTTCGGTGGAGAGAGAGAAGGATCCTCTTTCGAAAACTCGTTTAATTTTGCAGAAAATGAGCTAATACTCTGTTCTAAGGCTACAAATGCGCTTGAGGTTGAAACTGAGGTCTGATAACGAACGGGAGTCGGACTGGGGGTTGGGGTAACAATGACTGTAGTTATCCCTGGATCAACGTCTGTGTGAGTCGATTTTTGAATCAAATAATAGACAAAGGCTCCGAAAAAGATAGCTCCGATGACGATCAAAATCGGAAGGATTTTTTGCAAAATACCTGGAATTCTCTGGGGTACAGGTGGCACAACTGGCGCCGGAGGCACCGGTCGAACTGCCGGTTGAGGCGGTGGTACTACTGGTTGTGCCGGTTGTTCAGGTGTAAGTCCCGATGGTGTATATTGGTCAGTCATAATTAGTCCCGGTACCTCATGGCGTTTAATAACTCTCCTAGATATGAAGTCCCTTCCGTTAAGTCTTGTTTCGCTTGGACAGCATACGGGAGTGCTTCGAGAAATTTGGTCTGAATATCTTGCATATTTGATCCTTTGAGCGCTTTATTCGCCTGATTGATGGTATCAACATGTTGTAAAAATAAGGTTCGTTTATCACTAATTTTTTGAAACCAGCGATCTAGGGTAATTTGTCGATCGAGAGGAAGTTCTTGTTTAGCTACATTGAGTAAAATTTGGGAATTTATCATAATTCCACTGTAAGCATCACCCAATTCAGTCAAGCGAGCTGTCGTCAGTCCTAAAATTATTTGACGGATTGATAAAGCCAAGACTGAATAATGAAATTCCAACTGTTCGCTGGCTTTACTAGCATCTGCGATAGAACCTACTGATTCAACAAATTTAGAGTGTGTTTCCAGAAAAGCAACTTCATTGGTGATTAATTCTAAATACAGTTGTCGATCTGATGATGACATTGTCGGGGATTCATCTATCTTTTCCTTAAGCAATAGGAGATAGGCACGTAGTAGCAATGAACGTTGAGCCAGCA
Source organism: Candidatus Woesebacteria bacterium (assembly GCA_044223895.1). Classification (GTDB taxonomy): domain Bacteria; phylum Patescibacteriota; class Microgenomatia; order UBA10105; family UBA927; genus CAKZSU01. The sequence continues at coordinate 5,889 of JBGALL010000015.1, read as the reverse complement.
TGTCTCTGGCTTTGACCACTGCGGTTGATTCTGATGCTAAGGTTTTAAATTTTAGATATTCGTTTTTCGCTACTGTGAAATCGTTATTTTTTTGTCGATATTGATCCGACTGAAACAAATAATCTTGATAGGCTCGGTCGGAAGAAGCCTGGACAGTCTTCGGTTTTAGAAAGCAGATTCCGAGAGAAACGATACCTACAACGGCTAATTGGATGATTATCTGTCGATAATTTCGTGCTGATGACTTCATGTATAGATAGTATAATGCTATCACGATGGGATACGAAATTAAACACTATACTCCAGACACACTAGCTCTTCGCTGTGCCGAACGATTGATTGATTTAACGGTAACTCCCCATCCTACCCTTCTATTTATCTCTGGGGGTTCAGCTCTGACTGTTATTGAGAAATTTATTTCTATACTTACAACCAAAAAGGCAAACTTGCATCAGCTTACCATTGCCTTTGTCGATGAACGGTTTGATCCTCAGAATAGTAATTATTCACAACTTCTCGAACGATTTCCTAGTCTCATTGCTGAGTCAGAAATGTTAGGTGCATCTTGGATAGACACCCGACCTACCAAAACTGATCAATATCAAATGGCTGAGTGGTATGAAGAAGAGATTAAAACTGAAGAGTTACGAGTGAAAAATCACCAAGGAAGGATTATTACCCTTCTGGGAATGGGAACAGATGGCCACATTGCTGGGATCATGCCATATACAGAAACAGAAAAACAGCTTTTTTATTCTACTTTTATGGATACTAGAAACTTAGTAGTTGGCTATGATGCAACTGGGAAAAATGAATTTACTCAACGGTTTACTACCACCTTTCCTGGATTGCTGCAATCAGATTATGTGGTAGCCTATATCACTGGTGAAGAAAAGAAGAAGGCCCTGTCTCGAGCACTTCATGAATCACCAAAAATTCACCGGTGTCCAGCAGTCTTTCTTACCCAAACTCCCCAACCTTGCGAAATTTTTACCGATATAGAGATCTAACGTTATTATCCTCAACAGGGTAATGGAAGCAGTTTTTTCTTGGAAGCCATCTTATGGCGTTAAGGCATCGAGTAATCCCTGGAAGCTGATTTGTGCTCCAGCCACCAATGAATCGGCTCCACCATAATAGACATAAATTTTATCTCCAAAAAGTACTGTTCCACAACCAAAGACTGTTCCTGGACGCAAACCTTCATGGTCATACCACATTTCTGGTTCCAGAATCGGTTGATCTAGTTTACTAATAATGTATTCAGGATGTTTCAGATCGAGTAACATTGCTCCTAAACGATATTGTTTATCCCACCGTGAGAGTGAGTGGAAAATTAATAGCCAGCCTTTTTCTGTTTTCAGTGGAGGTCCAGCAATACCGACTTTCTCACTATCCCAACGATCTCGTCGAGGTTGCATCATGATTCTCCCATGAAGCCATGGTTTATTTGGAAAAGATAAATCTTCTACAGAATCAATCCAGATGCAAGGAGCTAATCGATGAAAGAAAATATATTTCCCATCAATTTTTTCTGGGAGAATACAAGCATTCTTATCATCTACTGCTGGAGTAGAAATAATTCGTGGAATATCCCAGTTCCATCGTTTGTGAATGAAATCATCAACCGATATCGATGTTAAAGCAATACGAGTGGGATTGACAGCATCATACGCTGTATAGGTCATATAGACGCGATCACCCATCTGCACTAATCGAGGATCTTCACATCCAGAAAACCCAGGACGTTTCTTTAACTCTTCAGCAACTCTGGGTACATATACAGGTTCTGACAAACGTTCATCGATATGAATACCATCTTTGGCAGATGCGTATCCGAGTACTGAGGTATCATCATCTCCCTGTGCTCGGTAGAGGATGTGAACTTTTCCATCAAGATAGATGGCCCCAGGATTGTAGGTGAATTTAGATTCCCAGGAATGTTCTTTGATTGGAGCGATTAAAGGATTGGTTTCAAATCGTTCCATTTTTAATACCCGTTTTAATATCTGGGGTACATTATCTCGCTCCATCTTTAGTTCTGCGAGAATTTCATCTAGATTACACAAGGCAACAGCACAGGTTGTGTCAGCGGCTCCATAATACAATGAGATGACATTATCAGAACGTACTGCTCCACTGGGGAACGTAATATTGGGAATCATGCCGTTTAGTTCATAGTCTGCTTCTGGCATTAACAATGGTGATGGGATGACTGATTCTATACCTTGAGGATTATCGTGATGTAACAAGGCTACTTCTATACCAAAGACTGTTCCACTGGATGCATAATTCTGAATGTAGGAATAGAAAAACAACCAACCATCATCAGTTTTGATAGGTGGTGCCCCTACCTCAATATGATCTAGTGGAGATCGTTGTAATGGAATTGCATAGTTTTCGTAGGTTCGGTACCAGTTATCCCAAAAAGATGTAGACCACAGTTCTTGTGGTGTATCAACTTGGGCAAAACAGATACGTGCCGGAGGCATATCGGTATGTACGGATAACAAAACCGTCAATTTATTATCGATTCGTTCTGGGAACAAGGTCATTGCTTTGGCATTAAATGGGGTAATCAAATGTTTTTCAAAACTATTAAAATCTTCAGTCACAGCGACTGCACATTTAATTCCAGCAGGAGTGAATGGAAAATTTGATAGGGCGGTATAGAAAATGTAATATTTACCTTCAAAATAAGTTATTCGAGGATCTTCACACCCATATTTCTCCCATTCAAATTCTGGAACGATCAACTGTCTTCTATCGGTAAAATGAATTCCATCATGACTTTTGGCATATCCGATAGTTGAAAGTTCAATGTCAGCTCCTTCGTGCTTTTGCTTCTTTCCCTGTGCACGATACACCATATGGTAGGTGTCCATGAAACGCACAACACAACCGTTAAAGGTTGCTATTGCTTCCCAGTCGTTGTCAGGGTTGGGTTTAATGAGAGGGTTAGCGTTCGATCTCTTGAAGCTGAGCATAGGCAGGTACTCCTTTCGGGATGTATATTTGTTTTATACGCGTTGAACCTGTCGAGAGTAATTCTTCCAAAAAGTCATAGAGGTTTGCTGATGCAGCACATACGACTGTATCTGCTCCTCCATAATAGACAATAAGTTTGTCGTCTTTGATGATAGCACCGCAAGGATATACTACCCCAGATTTGAATCCTTCATTGTCATGAGGATGATCTGGTTGAAGAATTGGAACTATAGATCGAGCTAATACCTTCGTTGGATTGTGAAGGTCGAGAAGCATGGCACCAATCTTATATCGACCACCGTCTTTTTCACCAACTGCATGATAAATTAATAACCATCCAAATGGAGTTTTGAGAGGAGGTGCCCCTGCTCCAACTTTGCGAGTATCCCACAAGGTTCGACTTGGCTTAATTCTAAACTCACCTTTTAGGAATTTTTCTCCATCAAAATCTAAATCATCAACATAATCCATGAGAATGTTGGGATAGATTCGATGCATTATGGCGTACTTTCCATCGATTTTTTCTGGGAAGATAACACAATTTTTATCAACTACCCCAGGAGGAGAAATTAATACTGGTGTTTTCCAATTCCAATTTTTGGCATGAAAATCATCAATACCAATAGAAGATAACGCCACCCGTGGTGGATTGGCTCCATCGTACGCCACATAGGTAAGATAATATTTGTCGTCTATCTTAGTTAAACGAGGATCTTCTACACCACCGTACCCGCCGCCACCTGATTCATAAGGACTGGTTGCTGATTTAACTGCCATTGACCAATTTGGCATGGTTACAGGAAGTTCAAATGGTTGGGTAGGAACATAAATTGGTTCATTTGGATGTTCATCAAAGGTAAATCCATCACTGCTAGAAGAATACCCCAATACTGAAGTATCAGTATCACCAATAGCTCGGTAGACTAAATGAACACGATCGCGGTCATAGACTGCAGCAGCATTAAAGGTTTGCTTACTCTCCCAGAAATTTTTGGCTAATGGTTTCACTACTGGATTACTTTCGGCTCTCTTTAACATCAAATGAGAGAAGCTAAGTTTTTTGGTCATTATTCCGGCAAAGGCACTATGAGTGATTGCATAGACACCTTCACCTTCAAAGTCCCAGTAAGACATTAATTCTTTTCCTGTATAGACCATGCCGAGTGGTTTCACTTTCTTTCCTTCCCACCCATCATGATGTTCCCAGATCGTATCTGATTTCCAAAGGATGTTGGTCGGATTCTTTTTGTCGAGCATAGCTCCATGAATAGACCAGTGACTGCCACCAAATCCTCGAGCAAAATAGAGTAAGGCTATTCCCTGTTCCATTGGTACGACACTGCCCACAATGTGAGAGAGAGTTCCCCAGTGATCCTGGGTTGCTGGTAAGATCGGATTTGCTTGTACTTTCCAATGCAATATATCTGGAGAGGTTGCAATTCTGATGTCATGGTCGCCAAAAAACATTACAAATTCACGACCTTCATAATGATTTGGAACTATTACTGCTGTATCCGCAATTCCGGATACTGGTCCAATAAATCGCCAGTGAGCAAAATTCTTGGATAAGGCTAATGACAATTTTTTCTGACCACTATTCCAATCCAGATAGGTCAATGCATAGACACTACCAAGTTGGGAGACTCGATAGTTTTCTGTCTTTCGTGTGTCGATCCGAACATCTTGTTTATCTTTGATCCAGGGATTTTCATGAAAGGTTTGCACAGAGACACCTTCTTCAGAAGATAATACCTGAAGATCTTGCCCGTTCTGAATGCCTAAACTGTAATATAGAAAGGTTGAATTTTCGTGATGAAATACACCAAGGCCTCTCGATGTAGTTTCAATAGAAGAAGAGTTGCTTTCTGTCATAGAAATAATTGCACAAGCAAAAAATATGCCTATATCTAGTAGTAACGTGTTTTGAGGGATTATGCAACTAGTGATTTACTATTGACAACTAGATCAAAACGATGGAAGAATAGATACAGAAATCATCTATATGCCGAGTAAAAATTACACGCTTTTCTTCATATTTAGTGTTGGGTTTGTTCTCATCTCTATTGCCTTCATTACCATTCTTGGGCAGACAAGTAAAAAGGATAATGGGAATGTTGATATTCGTGCCAAAGCAACAGTTGCTAATTCCCTAAAGTTAGTAGGTACTGTTTCTGAAGTGAATGCTGCTGAGCGGACGATGACTGTTGAGAATATTAAGTTTGAAAGTAAACAAACCGAATCAGCAACCATGGGTACCTGGGTGGTGAAACAACCGACTGATGGTAGTGCAAATTCTATCTCTACTGGAAGAAAAGTTTTGATCAGTGCCGATGCTGGATCATTCAATACCTCTGCTAAGACCATGACTGCGTTGACAGTCGCTGCACAATAATACCTTCTTTTTGAACTTTTGAAATAGATCTCGAAATCTTTTTTATTTTTTCGTCATCGCTTGACTTGCTACAGATTTAGTGAGGGCATAAGGATCTTCTGTTGTGAGATCCTTCGCATTGGAAAAGCGCTCAGGATGACAAATGCAAGAATATTTCATCGACCTATTGCACAACGTGATAGATTGTATTTTTTCTTCATTAGTCGAATAAAATTAATACCAAGATATTTGTCATCTTGAGTAAAACGAAGGATCTCTTTATAGCATTCTTCTCCCCAAATCTCGATATCAGATTGAGAATTGATAACCCGAGCGAAACGTTGTAGATACTAACGTTTTTTTATTGCAGTTCCTTCTGGAGTATTGGTAACTATGTAGCCCTTTTCTTCAAGTTCTTTTCGTACCTTATCAGCGTTTTCATAATTTTTAGTTTTTCTAAATTCATCGATTTTCACTTTTAGATTTTTGACCTATAGGGGTATTGTTACATCCTTCTTTTCTTCAGGAAT
>JBGALL010000014.1:0-31198 GCA_044223895.1 Candidatus Woesebacteria bacterium | reverse complement strand
GGAAGAATCGCTCGTATGGTTTTGTCATTGATTGCCTCGAGAGTTACTCCACGGATATTATAATTAATTTCGCTCGCTTTCACAGGTTTACCATCATGCCAGGTTTTATCTGAAAGAGTAAAGGTAAATTGTTTGCCGTTATCTTCACTTGTCCAGGATTTGGCAATTCCTGTGGTAGCACTTCCATCAGAAGCTAAACTAGTGAGTCCTAAACTGAGTTCTTTTTGGATAGATAGTGGGAGTTCTGTAGGACTAAAATCACCAACGATTGCGATTCGTTCTACCGTTCTGGTAAAGGGAGTAATAATTATAGGGGCAAGTCTTCCAACCGCTAAGGTAACGATTAAACCACCAATAAAGCCAAAAAATAAGGCTCGGCGATATCGGCGAGCAAGATCACGAAGAAACCAATACAAAAAACGCAATCGTTTGGAGAACATCATACTAATGAACGATTCGGACGGTTTATTTTACTAAAATATTTGCAACGGAAGTAAGAAAAAACAAGAAGGCTACTACAAACGTTGCAATAAATATTAATCGTTCTGCACCTCTTTTGCTGCGATAGACAACATCTCCTCCAAAAGCTCTTCCAAGACCACCCTTACCACTTTGCAAAAGAATAAGTGCGATAAGAACAAAGGAAATTATAAGATGAATAGCTAACAAAAATGATTTCATAAAACTGGTTCGTTTGGTTGTAGATACCCCATTATTGCCAGAGCTAATTTATCACTGTCGTGACGAACGAGACTTCTGACCAGTGTATCACTCGCTGTTTTTTCGGTTAAGGTATTTGCAGCGACGTCAGCTGCTATTATCGTATAATTTGAGTCGTTTGGCAAATCATTAACAACTGGATATTCAAGAGATTTTTCGTATTCAGCTAAGGCTTCTTTAGGCAATACTCCACTATTTACTACTACGCCCGTCAGCGAATTACCTATAAACTTATTAATCACTGCTACGTGATCTGCAGCAGAAAAACCGTAAGTTTGACCGTATTTTGTCATGAGATTGGTGATGTATATTTTTTTGGCTTTTGATTTTTCAATTGCCTCAGGGATACCTTTTACTAACAGATTTGGAACGAGACTGGTATATAAATCTCCAGGTCCAAGGATAATTAAATCAGCATCAAGAATCGCTTTTAGAGCGTCAGGATTTGCTTCTGCCTCGGGTTGTAGATAAACTTTGGTAATTTTTAACATCCCATCATGTTCTGGTTCATCAATGAAATGTTCTTCATTTACTACGGTACCGTCTTCGTATTCGGCGAACAAATTGGTAGCAGTATATGAAACAGGCAAGACAGTTCCTTTAATTTTCAGGACTTTTCTGGTCTGGAGAATTGCCTCTCTTTGATTTCCTGTAATATCGGTTAAGGCTGCCATAAAAAGATTTCCAAAGGTCATGCCTTTAAGTCCCTCACCTTTTTCAAAGCGATACATAAACAGTTGGCGCATCAGTCCAACACCGCCACTTTCATCAGAAAGAGCTACTAAACATTGGCGAATATCTGAGGTAGGAAGTAAACCAAATTCATCGCGAATACGTTTATTTGATCCTCCCGAATCACTCATAGTGACTACCGCGGTAAGATTTACTGAGTGATTTTTTAAGCCTTTTAGCACCACAAAGGTACCTGTACCACCACCTATACAAACGATTTTTAACAATTTTGGTTTCATTGATTGATTCATAGGCTCATTATTCTTCAGATACGCTGTGCAATATATGAGAAATAATTGTTACTCCGGCTGAAACTATAACCAAGGCGCCGACGTAACTAAAGCGTACTGATGGTATCATAAAACCCTGCCAAGACAACCCAGGAAATGTATATGGGATAATCTGAACCTCCGGGAAAATCAGGGTAAGTATGTAAATAACCACGACATTGATAAATAATCCGGCTATTCCAAAGGTTAGGAAATTAAAAGGAATGAAGAGAATTTTTAAAATCGGTTTTACTATAAGCATTAATAAACTTAGGCCCAATGCTGCAGAAAGCATAGTAAAAACCCCTCCACTGACTACCAGCGCTGGGAACACTTCTTTTACAAACCACAAGGCAAATAAATTAAATAATAAAACACGAATTAGATGCTTCATGATCAGATCGTAACAATCATTTAAGAGCCTATCAAGATTAGGATTGTTGGGCTTGTTTCGACCGCAATAACTTATGATAAGTTATTGCAAATCGGTGAGCCTCATCTCGCAAACGTTGTAACATTTTTAATCCCCCACTAGAAAAAGGTAAACGGATAATTTTCCAATCATCATTAACTGGAACAACAATTTCCTCTTCCCTTTTTGCGAGACCTATTATTGGGATAGCAACAAATCCTAACTTTTCAAGTGTTTTTTGGGCAATTCCGACTTGTCCTTTCCCGCCATCAATAACTAATAAATCTGGATACTCCCATTCTGGATGTTTGAATCGTCGGGAAAGTGCCTCTGACATCATAGCGAAATCATTAGGTGTTTTTAGCGAACGAATTTTAAATTTGCGATATTCATTTTTATCGATTCGTCCACCAGTCATAACAACCATTGATGCAGTAGCGTTCGTCCCCTGTATGTTGGAAATATCGAAACATTCTATCCGTTCTAATTCTTTTAACTGAGGGTAATATTTCTGCAAAACAGTTCTCAACTCACCTCGTTCCTGCTGAAAAATTTCATCGAGCATAGTATCACTTTGAACGTAAACTGTTGGATCATATCGTTTGGTAAGAATTGAACGTAAGGCCTGAAGTTGATTTCGTATTGAAGCTGCTTCTTCAAAACGTTCTTGACTGGCTAAGCTTTCCATCTCTTTTTCCATATCGGTAATCACTGAAACCGCTTTTCCAGAGAGAATATCTCGTAAACGAAACATATGGGAACGGTATTCTTTAACCATTTCTTGTTTGAGAGGAGAGTCTGGTAATTTAGCAATATACGAAGGACAGGGGTAACATAATCCCAGATGAGTATAAAAACACTTCTTACCGGTCCGTTGTTTCTGCGTACAATAAGGAACGACTCTCCGTAAAGAGCGTAACAAACTACGCGCGGCTTTAGCCGACTGAAAAGGTCCAAAATACAGAGTAGTTGTATCAGTATTAGAGGCAATAGAAGGCGTGCCCGTGTAAGAGGTTATAGAAGTATTAGAGAATACTTTACTATTCTTAAATTCTTCTGCGATAGCATTTTTTTTAGGTTTTCGGGCAAAACCTACTCGAGGAAGCTCTTCTTGAATAGTAATGGTTATATATAAAGGACTTTTGTCATCTTTAGAAATGACATTGTATTTTGGTTGATAAAACTTGATAAGTTTGGCTTCCAAGAGTAATGCATCAAACTCACTTTCGGTTTCTATAGTGTCTATAGAATTAATTTCACTTACTAATATTGGGGTTTTATCTCCTACGGCATCGTCTCGTTGAAAATATTGTTTCACTCGACGTGATAAATTGATAGCTTTCCCAACATAGATAATCTTGCCTTGAAGATCTTTGTATATATAAACTCCTGGACTTGATGACAGCGCTTTTAGGGTTTCTGGAATGGATAATTGGGAAGTCATATTATATTTTTTTTGATTTCTTTTTTATAACAATAATGACAAATAAGAAAATCCATAAGATAAATATGGCCACTGGCACAAATATATAATATGCAGGAGTGACCGTTACAAAATAATTGTGTGATGAACCATTAACCGAAGCAGTAATAACTTTTTCTGTCCTGAGGCGAATAAATTATTTGGCTTTACCGAAAATGGAACTGAAATAACTCCATAAGGAGGCACCATTGGGGTGATAACCTTGCTAGAAATACCAAACTCGGGACTATCGACTTGAATTATCGCGTTCTCAGCCGCCACATTGCCGGTATTACGAATGAAGGCTTGTCCTGATGAACTAATCCCTGCAAATACTCTCGATGGAAATTGGAAACCAGTTGTAAGTGTTGAAGTTTGGGGCGGTAATTGACCTTCATGAAATACCACATCTACATCTTTACCAACTCTTCCGGCTTCTCGATAAAATCCAGCTGGATATGGATAATCATCCTGAACACCGTTAAAGGCAAAGACAATATGATTAAAATCTAACTTTTCAAAATAATCGATACCCCCTGTCGTGTTTCCCCAGGTGGGATCAACTGGAACCCAGACGTTTTTTTGAGTGTCATAATACTCTGGCCAGGCATGAAGGACATCAGGATACTAATGATAAAGGGCGGAGCTTGGCATTGGTGGTGAAGGCATATCCTACAGATTGTCGTGAAGGGATTCCGGCAGCTCGTGCAAGGGCGACAAATAGATCCGTGAACTCCATACATACTGATTTAGCGGGATCTTTTAACGCTGCTACTGCCCCTTTACGGTCTTCATTTTTATTTACTCTGCTATAGTCATATTCCAATGCTTTAACTACATACTCGTAAATTGCTCGAGGAGTTTTAAGATTTTTGGCAATTTTACTAATCTCTGGATCAGCTGTTTGCCAGTATTGTGTGGCTTTGAGATATTCACCACTCGGTTCAGCATCGGCATGACCTACTCGGGGATATAAGAACAATTGAGTTGATAATTTAGCCTGAACGACGGTATTTGATTGTCCTTGTAATTTGTATCGGGCAAGCCAGTTTCCGTCGGCATCAGTGGTAATCGTTTCAGGTGCTGGGACTAAGGAGTTAATAGTAGTAAATTGATAGGCACTTGATGGAGGCAGTGCTATTTCGGTTAAGATAGGTGTTGTTTTAGTGTTTTCAAGATAATACGACAAGGTAACATCAAAAACTTGTTCTTTTCCAAATGCTCCTGATACCCCACCGTTAATCAAATTCTTTTTTGACCAAACGAATTGATGTTCTGGTTCAGGAACGATATAGGCTGGTGGACCAAATGAATCCGGTACATGTAATTGAACACTGTAATCTCCCAAATCTGCATCCTCTGCGATACCAGGAATATTTACTTCCCATATAGTTCCGTTTTTCTTAGCGATATTTTCATCTACGTATTTCAGCTGAAAATATAATATTTTTCCCTGACCCACTACTTGATCATTAAATGAAAGTCTAATTTCGGTTTTGGAATCACGTTATATTTTGAACGACATTGGCTTCGCCGTCCGGATCTATTGTGTAATCAACCGTGTAATTGACAATGAAATCACCCGCTGCCTGAACGATGGTAGGTTTTACCAAGGAAATACTTACGAATAAGACTAAAAGAAGGGAAATTTTTTTAAAAAAGCCAGTCATTATACGTATTATACTAAGATTTACCCAATGAGTTTTTTGAGAAATTCTCCTGTATGGGAATTGGGAGTGGCAGTAATATCTTTGGGTGTACCGGTAGCAATAATTTGACCTCCACCGTCACCACCCTCAGGCCCAAGATCGATAACCCAATCAGCATTTTTGATGATATCTAAATTGTGTTCTATAACTATTACTGTATTACCCTTATCTGTTAATTTATGAAGCACACTAAGTAATTTTTCCAAATCTGCAAAATGAAGTCCTGTAGTTGGTTCGTCTAAGATGTATACGGTTTTCCCAGTGGATCTACGAGATAATTCCGATGCTAACTTTACCCGTTGGGCTTCACCACCGGACAAGGTTGGTGCAGGCTGACCCAAATGTATATATCCAAGACCAACTTCTGCAATGGTTGCCAGTTTGTCATGCAAGGCGGGATGATGGGTGAAAAATTCTAAAGCTTCGGATACTGTCATATCGAGGACCTGAGCGATATTCTTTCCATGATATAAGACTTCGAGTGTCTCCTGGTTATATCTTGTCCCGTGACATACTTCACAGGTTACATAAATATCCGAAAGAAATTGCATTTCTATTTTTTTCTGACCCTCGCCTTCACAGGCTTCACACCGTCCTCCCTTGACGTTAAATGAGAAACGTCCCGCCTTATAGCCACGTAATTTTGCTTCTGGCAAAATAGCAAATAAATCACGAATAACTGAAAAAATACCAATATATGTTGCTGGGTTACTGCGGGGAGTTCTGCCTATAGGAGATTGATCTATCAATATCGCTTTATCGATAAATTCGAGACCTTCTATTTTTTGAAACGTACCTGGTTTCGCTTTGGATAAAAAGTTAAAGTGGTTTTGCAACGCAGGGTGTAGTGTTTCAACAATCGATCCAGATACTCCAGTTACACAAATAAATTTGCCCAGGGGAAATTCAGCAGTAACATTTTTTAGATTATTTTCTGAGGCATTTACCAACCGCAACTTACGATTATGTTCGACATCTTTGGCAGACTCAACAAATTTAGGACGGCTAATATCTTTTTTACCAAGTAAATATGGTGCGGTTACAGAGTTCTTATTTTGCAATACTTCTTGTAAGGTCCCAATAGCCACGACATTGCCTCCATGTTCTCCTGCTCCTGGTCCGATATCAACCAGATAATCTGCTTCTTCCATCATTTCCCTGTCATGTTCTACTACCAACACCGTATTTCCTAAATCTCGAAGAGCCTTCAATGTTTGAATAAGGCGGTGGTTATCTCGTTGATGAAGTCCAATAGAAGGTTCATCTAAGACATACATCACCCCAGATAATCCGGATCCAATTTGCGAAGCGAGACGAATGCGTTGGGCTTCACCACCAGCGAGTGTCGTGGCTGTGCGGGATAAGGTTAGATAATCAAGCCCCACAGACACTAAAAATTGAAGTCTGGCTCCAATCTCTTTCAGAATCGGACGGGCAATAGTTGTTTCTTGTTCTGACAATTGGAGTGTCTGATTTTTCTGAAGTAAGACTACCCAATCACGTGCATGTTTAATTGCTTTGTCGGTGATATCTGCTATGGAACTGGATTGAATAGTTATTGTCAAAGCTTCTTTTTTTAAACGCTTGCCATGACATTCACTACATACTTCTTGACGCATAAACTTTTCTATTTCACTTCTCATATATTCTGAATCAGCTTCCAGATATCGCTTTTTTAATTCACCGATAATGCCTATGTACGGTTCTACTATTGCGGTCATCTCTCCTTGGCGATTTGTTCCGGGAACTCGATGTAATTCATCACCTGTTCCGTGAAGTAGGATCTCTTTTTGTTTGGGTGTCATTTTATTGAGCGGTTTCCGTAGATCTATCCCTGATTTTTCAGCAACCGTAGTCACTACCCGTGAGAACCACGTATCATGAAAGAACATTTTCGCAAAGGGAATTATGCCCCCTTCCGAGATGGACAATTCGCTATTCATGACTAACGCGGGATCAACCGTTAATATGCTGCCAATACCGCTACAAGTTGGACAGGCACCATGAGGAGAATTAAAAGAGAAACTCCGAGGTTCTATCTCTGGTATTGAAATATTATCTATTGGACAAGAAAACTTTTCCGAAAATATGTGGTCCTTCAATTTCTTCGGTTTATTAGGCAATTCAAATCCACTATCTTCTATTTCAGCCATAATCACTAATCCCTCTGAAAGTGCCAGAGCTTGTTCGACGGCATCAGCTACTCGACCTCTAAAGGATGAATAAGCAACATCATCTTCCTGAGAGTGTTTAGCAGTTTGCTGAATCACTCTTTCGATAACTTTTCCCGATGCCATATCAATACTTAATCTATCGATGACTACATCTATTGAATGTTTATTATTTTTGAGAAGTATAATATCTTCGTCCAGGTCAATAATTTGACCATCGACTCGTACCTGACGATAACCTTTGGCACGAAGATTATCGAACATCGAAGTAAATTCTCCTTTTCTATCTCTCACTACCGGTGAGAGAATGAGGAAACGATGAAATTTATTTCCCGTATGTTTCATGGTGTCTATAGAAAGTGCTAACATGTGTTGGACAATCTGTTGGGGTGATTGCTTACTAATTTCTCTCCCACATATTGGACAGTGGGGATGTCCTATTCGAGCAAATAATAGACGGAGGTAATCATAAATTTCGGTAACAGTTCCAACGGTTGAACGAGGATTGTGTGAGGTAGACTTTTGGTCTATTGAGATCGCTGGAGATAAACCTTCTATTGCATCGACATCTGGTTTATCCATAATTCCCAAAAATTGGCGTGCATAGGAAGAAAGTGATTCAACATATCGGCGCTGACCTTCGGCATAAATTGTGTCAAATGCCAACGATGATTTGCCTGATCCAGACAACCCAGTAAATACCACAAGTTTATCCTTAGGAACTTCCAAGGTTATATTTTTGAGATTATGTTGTCGAGCGCCTTTAATGACGAGCTTGTCCATAGGATACGAAAAATGACCACCGCATATTGCCGTGGCGACCCTTATTATAACATAAAAAATGTGATACGTTAGACGTATGATCATTTGTTTTAATTTGGGTTCGTCAAGTATCAAGGCGTCTATTTTTGATAACACAGCTCAACTTCGGAAAGAAAAAGCGGTCAATTATCAGTACTCAGATGAGGCCTATTTGCATATTCCTAGCATCGTTGAAGAATTACTTCGCTCAACAGGAAAAAATCTATCGGATGTCTCTGCGTTTGGAGTGCGGGTTGTTCATGGTGGCGAACAATTAGTAGATACAACCTTGGTTACCGATGAGGTTATAAACTATTTACAATCTATACAACACCTAGCCCCATTACATAATCCCCCGGCTGTTAAAGCGTTACAAATTCTCATGGAAAAATATAGCCCCATCCGAATTTTCGCAGTTTTTGATACTGCCTTCCATCAATCGATGCCTAATAAAGCTAGGCGTTATGCCATTCCCCCAGAATGGGAAGAGAAATACGGAGTTCGTCGCTATGGATTTCATGGATTGGCTCATGAATCTATGATGGATTTATATTGCGAGACAGCACACATTGATAGGAAAGATGCGACTATAATCACCGTTCAATTGGGCAGTGGTTGTAGTATGTGCGCCATTAAAAATGGCGTTTCGATAGATACTAGTATGGGATTTTCGCCATTGGAAGGACTCATCTCACGAACTCGTTCTGGAGATATTGATCCCTCAGTAATTACCTATCTATCTCATCAACTTCACCAACCGCCAGACGAAATAGTAAATAGATTAAATCATGAGGCAGGAATGAAGGGGCTAACCTCTAGCGATGGAGATATGGGAGTGATTCTTGAACAAGTGCAACAAGAAGATTCCCAATCACAGTTTGCTGTCGAACTGTTTATTTATAGAATTCTTAAATATGTTGGAGCATATGATTTCGTTTTAGGCGGAGCTCAGGCGTATGTTTTTGGGGGAGGAATTTCGGAACATACAACAGAAATTATTGCTGGTGTTTTTGAAAACAATTATTTCCCCGTTTCCTTAGAATTGTCAGACCATATTTCTCTCTCTCCACCAATCACCCGAATGACTAGAGCTGATTCAGAGCGCCATGTTTATACTGCTTTTATTGATGAAGAGAAGACTATTGCCGAGAACATAGTTTTGACATTGACGAGTGACATTAAAAAATGAAAGAATACTTATTATGAATCTGCCTGATCATAGTATTGTTCAAGCTTCCGCAACTTCTCCAGAAAAAACCTGGAAACATGGGTATGGTGTTATTAAACACTCTCCCCTTACTCAAACAAGAATACATTCAATGATTGGCTATCTCAAAGAAAATAATCTCTTAGCCCCCGGAATTGATCCTTACGAAGTTCTCACTGCTGCTGATTTAATCGCCAGTGCAGGTATGTGGTTGGTGGTCCATTCAACGTACGCTCGATCAGTCTATTTAGATGGTAGAAGATTAGAAAAAGAAGATTTTAAAAAAGAACCAGAAGGACATACAGGTGGTTCGCTCAACGTGTCTCCTGGATATGTTGGCTATCTTGCTCTCAATGCTTTGATGGGTAAAACTCGAGCTTGGACAATGGAACAAGGCCACACTGTAGCAGCCATCGATTCTATAAATTTGCTGTTGGGAAATATGAAGCCGCAACATGCTGCTCGTTATAATATTTCTGATTCTGGGCTTACGAAATTCGTTCAAGATTTCTATTCATTTAAACTTAACGAGCAAGGACATCAAGATTCTCCGAGAGGTAGTCATGTGAACCACTACACTGGTGGCGGATTTTTGGAAGGTGGCTATTTAGGTTTTGCTTCAGTTCAATATGTCCATATTCCTCTTCCTCATGAACGATTAGTTGTGTTTTTGAGTGATGGTGCTTTTGAAGAACAAAAAGGTGGAGATTGGGCTGCACGTTTCTGGAGAGCTGAAGATTCTGGATTAGTCATGCCGATTATGATTCTTAATGGTCGCAGAATTGACCAACGATCGACAGTCAATCAAGAAGGTGGTGCCGAGTGGCTCGCTCGATATATGAAACTCCATCATTTTGATCCAATTATTTTTGATGGTCGTGATCCGGCTGCCTTTATGTGGGCAATATTTGAAATGGAACATCGTTTGAAAGGGTATATCAAAGCAATAGAAAGTCCTCGACAATATCCGGTACCACTTCCATACGGAATCGCTGTAGCTCCTAAAGGAGCGGGTTTTTATGGAGAAGGTACCAATGAGGCTCATAATTTACCTTTAGTTAACAATCCATATGTGGATGAACTTACCAGAGAACGATTTAACCATCATGCAAAGAAATTGTGGGTACCAGAGAAAAGTTTGATGAAAGCTATTGCAGTATTGAATAATCATGAAAAATCTTCTCGTATTCGAGAAAAAGATCACCCGATTGCCAATCGAAATGTAAAACTCGACCACATAGTAGAGCCTACAATTCGTCCGGTTCCTCAAAATAGGCTTGATCTAAAATCTACCTCTTCAGGTTCACCGATGCAGGCTATTGATAAAGGTTTTCTAAAGATAGTAAGTGCTAATCCACAGTTACGAGCACGAGTAGGAAATCCAGATGAGATGCGTTCCAATAAAATGGAAGAAACACTAGAAGCTCTAAAATTCCGTGCAGAGTCTCCAGAAGGTGGAAATACCGAATCTATTTCTGGAAAAGTGATAACTGTACTCAATGAAGAAGCTATTGCTGGAGCAACATTTGGCAATAAAGGTGGAATTAATATTATTGTTACTTATGAGGCTTTTGGGGCAAAAATTTTCGGCGAGGCGCGTCAGGAAGTTATTTTTTCTCAACATTTCAAAGAATCAAATCAGGGTCCACATTGGTTGTCAGTGCCTATTCTTTTAGCATCACATGCCTGGGAAAATGGTAAAAATGAACAATCGCATCAAGACCCATCAATGGCTGAAGCAATGTTTGGTGAGATGGCTGATATATCAAGAGTCTTATTCCCAAGTGATTTTAATTCTTCATCAATTGTTATTAATGAAGTCTACAAAACTCATGGACAAGTATGGACAATAGTTTGCTCCAAACGTAATACTCCTGATTTGTTTACCGCAGAAGAAGCTTTACAGTTGTATCAGGATGGCGGGTTACGAGTAGAATGGGCAGAATATGAACCACAACATGCGAAACTTGCCATGTTTGCTGCAGGGGCGTATCAGTTTAAAGAAATTCTTAGAGCTTCAGAACGGTTGCGTCGGGAAAAAATTCCTCATGTGATCACTTACCTCTTGGAACCCGGAAAATTTAGAAATCCACGAAGTGCTTCTGAAGCAAAGTTTGTTTCTTCGGATGCAGTTAAAAGCAAGCTGTTGCCTCCTTCTGTTGAGCATATCCAATTAGCTGTCCATACGCGTCCAGAAATTATTGCTGGAGCGTTGACACAGTGGACTGGGAAACGCTCTGTATCTCAGTTTGGATTCTTTAATCATGGTGGAACTTTGGATGCAGATGGATTGTTATTTATTAATCAAACATCGTGGGCGCACTTGCTCAGAGATGCTGCTAAAAATCTACATATTGATGAAGGAAAATTACTCTCAAATGAAGAACGCGAAGCTCTCGATGGGAAACGTTCACCTGACGGTGTTATTCGAGGTATCTAGCCCTTCACTTATATCTTCTCCTGCCCTTGCTATTGTAGTCATTCACTGATATTAATGAATGCACAGGAAAATGTATGGAAATCTTAAAAAGAAAAGACATATCCAAATTAGCTCAAATTGGAGTTTTGGATAGAATACAAGTTGCTTCTGAATATGGTGGAGATTTCCGAGACTATGTTCCTTTGAATTTTCGACCGTTTGATGACATGGTTCGTACGTCTCAACAACGAAGAGGTTGGGAGGTAGCTCAACCCAAAGATTTTGATCTCCCCTGGATAGAGATTGAACGCCAACAAAACCAAGAACTAGAACAGTTATTAAACGATGAAAGTGGGCCAAAAATACCCATATTTCTTATTAAAACAGCTGACCTCCCTCAACAATTGAAATATCTCAATACAGAGTTTCATCCTTTTGCCTTATATCGTGCAACAGGAATAGATAACAACTTTTTTGGATATACGAGATTTACCTTTAAGCAGATAGGTCGTGAAAATCATCGTTGGATTATTCATCCACCGACAATTGAACAGTGGAATTATTTGCGAGAATGCGCAGAATCACGAGTGAATTATAGTTACATAAATGACGAACGCGATTTCGGGTTAAGTCAGACGGTGATGGGAAGTTTGAATTATCATTTAGGGGATATTACCATCGTGGAGGCTGCCAAACGATTACAAACACAGTGTCGAACGTTAGTTTTTGTACCTAGTCTCCGGGACATGGTAGCAAGATAAAACTATTGTCTTACTACGTTAAGACTGTTTGTCCATTGTCTTTAGGAAATCTCGTAGCTTTGCTGCCAGTTCAAAATTGAGATCTTTGGCCGCTTGCTTCATCGAACGTTCCACTTGTTTCCGATAATCAGTTTTATCTTTCGGGGTCATTCCTTCCAGTTGTTTATCTTTAATCTGAATCAATTCTCTGGCCGTTTTTTCTTCCTCTTCTTGCTCTTTTTCAATTAGGCGTTCGCGAATTGGTTTTTGGATGGATTGAGGAGTAATTCCATGCTCTTTATTATATTGAATTTGAATTTCTCGACGTCTTTTCCCTTCATCAATTGCCGCTTTCATAGAATCTGTCATTCGATCAGCATACATAATAACTTTGCCTTCTTGATGACGAGCCGCTCGTCCCATGGTTTGGATAAGACTGGTTCGACTTCTGAGAAATCCTTCTTTGTCAGCATCAAGTATGGCTACAAGTGAAACTTCTGGTAAATCTAGACCTTCTCTGAGTAAATTAATTCCCACCAAGACATCATACAGGCCACTGCGAAGGTCTGATAATATGTCTGAGCGTTCCAAGGTATCAACATCAGAATGGAGATATTGAACTTTTATCTCGCGATCTTTCATAAATTTTGCTAAGTCTTCAGCCATACGTTTAGTAAGGGTAGTAACTAACACTCGTTGTTTTCGTTCAATTCTTTTTTGGACTTCGGTCATCAAATCATCGATTTGACCGTCTGTGGGTCTAATCTCTACTTCTGGGTCAAGAAGTCCAGTTGGTCTAACGAGCTGTTCGACAATTGAGGCTCCTCTGGTTAATTCCCAATCACCGGATGTTGCAGAAACATATACGGTTTGTGGGATCCTACGAAGGAACTCATCAAATTTGAGTGGACGGTTATCCAGTGCGGAAGGTAATCTAAATCCAAAATCTACTAGGGTTTGCTTGCGAGCTTGATCGCCATTATACATACCTCGGATTTGCGGGAGGGTTATATGAGACTCATCAACCATAAGTAACCAATCGTTGGAGCCAGAAGCTTCGCCAATAGGATTTCCGGTAGCTTCCTGATAATAATCGAATAAGGAATATGGTGGATCACCTGGATTTCTTCCATCAAAATAACGGGAATAATTTTCAATTCCATTTACGAAGCCCATCTCTTGAATCATTTCTAAATCAAAATTGACTCGTTGATTTATTCGATATGCTTCAATGGTTTTATTTTGTGATTTAAGCAGTTTCACCTGCTTTTCCAAATCTGCACGAATAATTTCGAAAACATCTTTGTATTTAACTGGATCGGTCATGTAGTGCTTTGCTGGATAAATTGTTGTGCCTCGAAGTTCTTCAATTTTTTTGCCAGTGACTGGATCTAAGCGAGAAACACTCTCAACTTTATTTTCAGTCACGATAATTCGCAGCGAGGTATCTTCGTAGGCTGGAAACAAATCAATTACTTCTCCCCTTACCCGGAACGTTCCTCGGTGGAATCCATAATCGGATCGCTCGTACTGTAACTGAATCAGACGATCCTGAATCAGACGATCAAAAATCACATCTCGTGAAACCGGCATTCCAGGTTTTAATTCCAAAACAAAATGACCATATTCTCTGGGTGACCCAATGTTATAGATGCAAGAAACTGAAGCAACGATAATGGTATCATTTCGAGTTAAAAGATTGGTCGTAGCCGCCAATCGCAATTTATCGATATCTTCATTTATTTGAGTTTCCTTTTCGATAAAGGTATCGGTTTGAGGTACATAGGCTTCGGGTTGGTAATAATCATAGTAGGATACAAAGTAAGATACCGCGTTATGAGGAAAAAAATCTCTAAACTCTTGATAGAGCTGAGCTGCCAGTGTTTTGTTATGCGAGATAATCAGGGTAGGACGTTGTAATTTTTCTATAACGTGAGCCATGGTAAACGTCTTTCCTGAGCCGGTAACTCCTAAGAGGATCTCTTCTGGCTTCCCTGACTGTAAATCATCTACTAATTTATCTATCGCCTGTGGTTGATCTCCCGATGGTTTATATGGTGAAACAAGTTGAAATTTTGACATACATTGATCTAGTTGATATTCGGTTAATTTAGCCGTATAACAATATTAGGTTTTATTTCGCTTTTTATAAAACCGTTCGGTTTATTTTATCATTAATATTCATTAGAAAGGAGTATCCATTATGCCACCTATTGTTTACGCACGAGAACGAGTTATTTTAGATTTTATCATGCAATTTATGGATCGATATGGGTATGCTCCCACATTAAAAGAAATTGGCGACGCATGCAATATGCATTCTCCAGCCACCATTCACGAGCATATTGAAAAGTTGCGGCAAAAAGGGTTGATCAAAAAACTCGATGGTGCCTCTCTCTCGAGGAATTGAGGTTGTACGATCTATTTATCGCAATGATGCCAATGCTGCTGCTCCACAACTCCCAATTATGGGATTTATTGCCGCAGGAAGTCCTTTGGAGCCGTATACCGATCCAAACGAATATATGGCTGTGCCTCCTGGAATGATCTCTCCAACCAAGGCGGGTTATTTGTTAAAAGTAAAAGGAAAATCTATGATTGAAGACGGAATCATGGATGGTGACTATGTCGTGATTCAACATCAGGATGATGCTAAAAACGGTGATATCGTCGTAGCGTTACTTCCGAATGGATTAGCTACCTTGAAAAGGATCTATTTCGAAAAGGATCGAATCAAGCTCATGCCAGCAAATAGTGAAATGTCACCTATCTATGCCACCCATGTCAAAATACAGGGAATTTGTGTAGGACTACTTAGAAAATATATTCACTAATTGTCCCAAACATACTAGTGATATGGTACTATTGCTACATGTCTGGCATACTTTCTATCGTATCAACTCCTATCGGGAACCTTGATGATATTTCTATCAGGGCAGTAAAAACCTTATTTTCTGCAGACACCATTCTTTAATGAAGATACTAGAAGATCAGGAAATTTATTAAATGAACTAAAAAAGCGCTTTCCTGAATATAAATATCGAATCTTCACCACAACTGATTAGTTATTATGACGAAATTGAAGAAAAACGACTGCCAGAAATGATTCAACGATTAGAAGAAGGCGCTCAAATAGCGTTAATTAGTGACAATGGAACTCCGACAATTAGTGATCCTGGATTTCGTTTAGTTCGTGAAGCCAGAAAAAGAAACCTTCAGGTCTCAGCAGTACCTGGACCTTCCGCTGTGGTCACGGCTTTATCAATTTCTGGATTACCTACGAATCATTTTACCTTTTTAGGGTTCCTTCCCGAAAAATCTGGTGCGAGAGTATCGGTTTTAAAAGATGCGAAGACAGCTTCTGAGGAGTCTATCCACCACCTACATTTTGTATTGTGCCCCTCATAAATTCGAACAAACCTTGATAGATATACAATCCGTATTTGGGAATAGAGAAATAGTTCTCGCTCGAGAATTAACCAAAATTCATGAAGAAGTTCTCAGTAAACAAATTAGCGAGTTTCTGCTCATGGGAGAGACTATTAAAGGTGAATGTGTTATCCTACTTCATTGTTAAATCTGCCTGATCGTTATCATGAATGAATTTCGTCTGATACCAGCAGTTGAACAATTATTGCCTGAAGATTATGAACGCGCTATATGGGAAGCGAAGAGTTTTCGTTTATTAATTCCCAGTAAATTCACCGCAGTTGATCAGTACAAACGTGCCTGGAAAGATGCCGCAATGTTCTTGCAGGCATTTGTAGTCAGTGATGGTAGATTAACTGAATATGACCCTATCTCTATAACGAAAGATTTCCCATTAGTTCCTCTTAAGGACACTAAACCATATTATTGGAAGCTGGACGTACCAGATCCGCAGATTACAAGAACCTGTTTGGTTTTGAATGATCAAGCAGTTATGGTGAATATTTCCGACAAATCTACCCCCACCAGATTTTATCTACCGCTTGATATGGAGAAAGAAGCCTTTGCAGTTCAAACAATCAAAGAATCGAATTGGCGATACAATATATCGACAACTGACCTTCAAAGCCTGGGCACGTTAACTGTCTGGCTTCAGAAACAGACGACCTTAATCTTACAGTCACTTCCTCCACGGCCTCGTCAAATAGCTAATTTATAGGGATATTCTGGCATCAAGAACTATTCCCCCTTGTCCCTCAGTTCGGAGATAAAATGGATTAATATCAAATTCTACTATTTCAGGTATTTGCACCGCTACGTTTGAAACTAATAATAGAACCTCGATAAGTTTTTCGATATCTCGCTTAGGACTACCTCTAAAACCGTACAACAGTGGTTTAGAACGCAGACTATCGATCATTTCTTGGGCATCTTCGCGAGTTAATGGGGCGAACCGAAAAGCAGTATCTTTCATAATCTCCACGTAAATTCCTCCCATTCCCAGCATAATTAAAGTCCCTAGACCAGGTTCTTTCTTAATACCAATAATCATTTCTACCCCATCTCCAGTTATCATTTCACTCATTAAGATCCCATGGGTTTTGGCTTGTGGTACATTGGTGGCGATATTCGAGAGAATTGTTTCGACACCCTGAGAAACATTTGATCGGTCTACATTTAATAACACCCCGCCGACATCTGTTTTGTGAGATATATCCGGCGAGACAATTTTTAAGGCGACCTTTCCTTTGAATTGCTCTGCAGCTTTTTTCGCATCTTCAGTATTATGGACAATAACACTTTGAACCACAGGAATATTTGCTTGTGATAATAAAGAAAATAGACTTTCTGTATTCATTCGCTTAACGTGATTTTGTACCAAATCTTTTACAATGTTTGTCGCAGATTCAGGAAGGGGTGGAAATGATGGCGGTGGTGAAAACTTTTTTTGAAGGATATTGTAATACTGAACAGAATGACTTAGTGACATGACTGCATCTTCGGGAAATTGCATGTGGGGAACAAAATTCTCGTTGAGGATTTTCGTGGCTGCTTCTACTAATGGTTCTCCCATCACACTCCCAATCACTGGTTTATGAAAGCTGGTATGAGCCTGGACTATTGCTTGGGCAGTTTCTGGTATATCTGTCATACTTTGTGGCGTGACAATGGTGATAATGCTCCCGACATTTTGATCACTCCCAGCTGCATTCAAAGCTTTGGTGTACCGTTCACTGGTGGCGTCCCCCAAGACATCAACGGGATTACTAACATGAGACGCTGCTGGAAGAGCTTCACTTAATAATTTTTTGGTATCTTCTGTGAAAGATGCCAAATTGAGTCCAGTACGTTCAGCTTCATCCGTAGCGATTATGCCCGGGCCACCCGCATTCGTAATAATGGCTATTTGATTATTAGTTGGGAGGGGTGATAGTGATAATAAATGAGCAGCATTTAATAATTCATTGACAGTTTTTACCCGAATTATTCCTGCTTGGGCGACGAGTGCTTCATAAGCAGCATCAGATCCTGCTAATGAACCCGTATGTGATGAGGATGCTTTTTGCCCCGCTGTAGAAACTCCAGCTTTTAGTAAAACAACTGGCTTTGGATGTGATGATTGTTGGTTTTGACGTAATAACGATATAAATTCTTGAGCATCATGAAGGACTTCTGCATAGAGAAGGATTACTTTTGTTTGCTCGTCTTCAAAAAGATATGGAAGAAGTTCATGTTCGGTAATCAAAGCCTTATTACCAACACTAACAATTTTAGAAAATCCAATACCTCGGGTGTTAGCAATATCAAGGAGAGAACTAATCAAAGCTCCACTTTGGGATACAAAAGCTATCGAACCTTTCGCTGGTAATACCGTTTCAAAAGATGCGTTTAAACCAACATGTGGATTGAGAACGCCTAGACAGTTCGGGCCTATCATGGTAATTCCTTTTCGTTTACAAAAATTAACGATCTCATCTTCTCGTTTCTTACCCTCTTCTCCTGCTTCTTTAAATCCCGCGGAAATGATAACGCAAGATGTAACTCCTTTGGTAGCCAATTGTTCAATACTCTGTTGAACATATGGCGCAGGAATAGCCAGAATTGCTAAGTCAGGAACCGAGGGTAATTCTTCAATACTATGATAAATTTTCGTGTTGAGGACGATCTCCGCTTTAGGATTTACTGCAAAAATTTGACCGGTATAACTGGGAGATAAGAGATTTTTTAATAAACCATAGCCGACACTCTGTTCATCACGTGATGCACCTATTAAGGCTATACTTTTGGGAGTAAATACTTGTTCAAGTTTCATATCTATTTCTATTATATAGATCTACTTAAGATCAACAATAAGATTTTTTCCGGTCATAACCGATGGTGCAGGTATATTCATGATATGAAGGATTGTAGTCGCCACATCTCCCAATTTCCCTTGGGGTAGGTTTATAGATTTTCCTTCATAGGCTTTATTTATTATAAATAAGGGAACAGGATAGGTTGAATGTTCAGTATCAACTTCGCCCTCTGGTCCCAGCATCTCTTCAACATTACCATGATCAGCAGTTATTAAGCAGGTTCCATCTACTTCTAGAATGGCTGGTATTAACTTTCCCATACATTCATCGATAACTTCACAAGCAGTTTTAGCAGCAGGAATATTCCCTGTATGACCAACCATATCAGCATTCGCAAAGTTCACTAATATAAATGAATAGACATCTAGTTTTAAACGATCAATAAGTTTTTCGGTGATCTCTCTGGCAGACATTTCAGGTTTTAAATCGTAGGTAGCAACTTTGGCAGAGGGAATAATCAAACGATCTTCACCAGGAAATGGATCTTCGCGCATACCATTAAAATAATAGGTAACAAACCGCTCTTTTTCGGTTTCAGCCATTCGTAACTGTCGAAGGCCTAGATCTGAAATGACTCTTCCAAATGGAGACTTAAATACTAAGGGTGGATAGCCAACAATCACTGGTAAGTTGCGTTCATACTCGGTCATGGTTACAAAGAACAGCTCTTTTAAAACGACTTTTCTCGTAAATGGTTTTAATCGACTATCTTCTTCTATCACGTGTTTGTGATAATACTTCACGGCATATGGATCAAAGGTACCCGTTGTATGTTCTTCAAAATCACTGAGGATAAATGCTTTGGTTAATTGTCGGGGGCGATCGATACGGAAATTATAAAAGATAATCGCATCGTTGTTCGATATTCTGGGATATGGTGACCCTTTCTCATCGAGAATGATAGTTGGTTCGATAAATTCATCAGTTATTCCTCGCTTATATGCTTCCTGGATTGCTTCTGCTGGTGTTTTGGCCTGATGAGGAATAATTGTTGTGAGTGCGTTGTACGCTTTCTCGGTTCTTTCCCAACGACGATCTCGATCCATGGCATAATATCTCCCAATAATCGTAGCGATTTTTCCTGCTCCCAGCGTTTTTATTTTTTCTTCAAGTTCCCCAACAAAGCGAATACCAGCATTCGGTGGGCTGTCTCGTCCATCAGTGAACACATGTACGTAGACTTTTTCTTGAAGCCCAAGATTTTTAGCCATTTCTAATAAAGCATAGAGATGTTCTCGATTTGAATGAACCATTCCATCACTGAGTAATCCCATGATATGCAGATTGGATCCATGGGTTTGAGCATACTTGAAGGCTCCTGCAAAGGCTTCGTTTTTGGCAAACGAACCATCAGCAATTGACATATTAATTCGAGGTAAATCTTGATAGACAATTCTTCCAGCTCCTAGATTGAGGTGACCAGTTTCGGTATTACCATCTTCGCCAGGTGGCAAGCCGACCCCATCACCAGAAGCTACTAGCTGTGTGTGAGGATACATAGTTCGAAACCTAGGAATATGATTTAATTTTGCTAATGATTCGGCGTTTCCAGGACCTGGTGGTGCAATACCCCACCCATCCAAGACAATAAGAACGACAGGTTTTTTCATACGTTTATCTCTATAAAAAGTATATCATTTTTAACTATCTGCTGAGCGCCTGTTAACCATTAAGAACCCTTGAAGATTTAAGACTGGATTAGTGAGGAAATAATTCTTGTTCGATTGCCAAAAGTCGATTGTACTTCACCACGCGTTCACCTCTTGCTGGGGCACCGAATTTTACATATTCCGATTGTATACCCACAGAGATATCAGCAATATAGGTATCGTTGGTTTCGCCACTTCGATGTGAGGTAATACATTTAATCCCATGTTGTTTGGCCATAGTCACGACATTTAAAAATTCAGTCAATGAACAAATCTGATTTGGTTTTAATAAAATAGCTGTACAGGCTTGTTCTTCGATAGCTTTTTTTAGACGTTTAGGATTGGTTACTAATAAGTCATCACCTACGACATTCACTTCGTTCCCTATGAGATGTGTTAACTCTTTCCAACTTGCCCAATCATCCTCTTCGAGAGGATCTTCGACAGTTAACAGTCGATATTTGTTGCGCATGTCGTTTAGAAATGAAATAAATTCTTTCGCATTTACTGGTGCTGGTTTGTCTTTTATTTCGTATCCGCGAGCGGTTTTGAAATGAGAAGAAGCCAGATCTAATCCCAAAAAGACATCAACAGTCAGTCGATAGCTGGTAGTCTTGATAGCTTCTGCCAAAATTTCTAATGCATCAGTATTCGTATATAAATTAGGAGCAAATCCACCCTCATCACCGACAGAATGAGAGGCGTTTCGATATTCAAGAATTTTCTTAACAGCGTGGTAAATTTCGTCTCCCATTTGTAAGGCTGTAGAAAAACGATTATTACTTGCTGGAATAACCAGAAACTCTTGGAAATTTAAATTTCCAGCTCCGTGCATTCCTCCGTTAATTAAGTTAAAGGTAGGTGTTGGCATACGCTCTATCTTGGTAGGAAAGGTCACTGAAAGGATAGCGTTGATGTATTTGTATAAGGGAATTCTTTGGAAGTTAGCAGCAGCTATAGCTGTTGCCATAGAAACACTCAAAATCGCATTTCCACCCAGGCGAGATTTATTTTCTGTCCCGTCAAGTTTGAGAATAACTTCATCAATAGCTTTTTGATTAAGAGCGTCTTGACCGCGAAGTTTAGGACCTATGATAGTATTTACGTTTTCAACAGCTCTGAGAACTCCCATACCGTTATAGCGTTTGGGATCATCATCACGCAATTCTACTGCTTCGTATTTCCCACGCGACGCTCCAGCTGGTACTGCTGCTGTTCCCCTATATCCACTATTCAAAATAACTGTTGTTTCTATGGTTGGGTTTCCTCGAGAATCTAGAATTTCCCGAGCCGTAATTGCATAAATTGCTGCATTCATATCTATAAATCTATCATATCCTTCCGATAAAAAAATTAATGCTTATGCACTAACTTCTTTTCTGCATGGGCAACTGTTTCTCTGACGTGGTCAATAGCATCTGGATTTACAGAGACACTGGTGATTCCCCAAGCAACTAACTTTTCAACCAGGTCTGGATAATCCGATGGCGCTTGTCCACACATGGAAACAGTAACATTGTGTTTTACACAGGTAGTAATAATGTGTTCAAAAGCCCACATGACTGATCCATCAAGCTCGGAAAAATCATGAGCTACTTCACTATTGTCACGATCTGTTCCAAGCATAAGCATGGTTAAGTCATTAGAGCCAATAGATACCCCGTCTATACCTACTGCAATAAAATCTTCTAACCGAATAACGTTGGTTGGGATTTCACACATAAGCCACAATTTAAAATCATGACCACGTTCCAAACCTTCTTTCTCCATAATCTTTTTCACTTCGCTAAATTCTTTTGGATTTCGAACAAACGGAATCATAACGTGTAAATTCTTGTGTCCTAACTCATTACGAACTTTTTTGATGGCGGCTAATTCCATTTGAAAGACTCTGGCATCCGCTACATAACGTGCTGCACCGCGGAATCCTAACATTGGGTTTGGCTCTTCTGGTTCAAAGGCTTCTCCACCCTTTAATCCACGATACTCATTGGTCTTAAAGTCTGTTGTTCGATAGACGACTGGTCTCCCGTCAAAGGCTTTACAGAAAATTTCTAATTTTTCTGCGAGTGTGTCTATAAATACGTGTTCCTTCTTCTCTTCGAACTTCGGCTCGACTTGGTTCTGCCAAATTAACATATACCTTGGTTGCTGTTTTAATCTTCTCACCATGATGCTCACTGGCGTGCGGTGCTGAGGTAGGAACGGCAACCACGCCTTCATATATTTCTCCTGCACTTCCGTTTACGGTAATTTTCATACCATCTTTCAGTTTGCTCATTGCTTGAGGAGTTCCTACGACTGCAGGAATACCTAATTCACGAGAGACAATAGCAGCATGAGATGTTCTGCCACCTCGTTCGGTTACAATAGCAACTGCTTTTCTCATGGCTGGTACGAAATCAGGATTTGTTTGTTCGGCAACCAGGACATCGCCTGTTTCGACGCGATTAATTTCTTTGGCAGAGTGTAAAATTTTTACCGTACCTGATGCCATTCCTGGACTGGCAGGATCTCCTTTTAAGAAGACCTCGTGTTTGACAACAGCAGCGCCTTCCTTGGTCTTATTGACATGATTCTCAATGGTTGTCACTGGTCTTGTTTGTACGATGAATAATTTGCCATCTTCCATTGCCCATTCAATATCTTGGGGGAAGTAATAATGTTTCTCTAAATTCATTCCTATTTTTGCTAACTCTTTTATCTGTTCATCCGATAATTTTTGACTCTTTGATTCCTCAGGTGTACATTCGCGGACGGTGTTACCTCGACCGTGTTTTAACATCAACTTCTCTTGTTCTCGAACCACCTTATTAGTAATTTCATGAGACTTTTTATCGACTTCATAATGATCAGGTGTTACCGCTCCCTGAACGATCATCTCACCCAAACCATGAATAGCTTCGATAACTACTTTATGTTTGTCATTGGTGACTGGATCAAGGGTAAACATAATACCTGAAGCCTCTGATTCAACCATCTTTTGAACAGGTACAGCAATTCCAACTTTGAAATGATCAAATTTATTGGTCGCTCGGTAAAAAATTGCTCGTGCGGTAAAGAGTGACGCCCAGGCCTCTTTTACTTTTTCGATAACATTGGCTTCTCCTTGAACGTTAAGGAAGGTCGACTGCTGTCCTGCAAAAGAAGCACCCGGCAAATCTTCAGCAGTTGCTGAGGAACGGACAGCGACAACCGCATTTTTCATTGGTCCACTTAAGGTAAAGTAGGCATCTAGCACATCCTTCGCAACTTCTTTGGGGAATTTGGCACGGATAATGATATTCTGAACTTTGGTAGCAACTTTCTCTAAAGCATCCGTATCATTGACATCGACTGGAGATAATACATCATGGATTTCTCCACGCAAATTATCTTCATCAAGAAACTGATAATATGCGTACGAGGTAACGATAAACCCATTGGGAACAGGAAATCCTGCTTGGGTCATTTCTCCCAGATTGGCACCTTTACCACCAACCATGTTTAAATCATCTTTATCAACATCCTTGAACCAGGCAACGTATTTTTTCATATACATTCAGTATGCCTTGTTTTTTAAAGATTTTGCAAGAGTTTACTTTTAGTCGATACTATCTACAAAGGGAGCATCAAAAGAGATATCTACATGAATCTCTCTGTCTTTTTCTGGTTGCGAAAGGATCTTCTCCCAGAGACGAATATAGCTATCTTGGAGTTGAAACAATTCCTCAAGGCGAATATCAGCTTTCAGACGTTGAAAGACCTCTTGATCTGTTTTATTCCATCGGTAGATCCAATCAAGAGTGGTGAGATTTTTTTCCTGATGTGCTCGTAAGATATAAAAACTAGGAACACAGGAAGTTGATTGTTGGAAATCACTACCGAAGTAAAAATATGACAGACATGTCCCTTCCTCATAACTAGCAACCGATCTACTTGATCGTGGGCTAAACTCATAGACCAAGTCATTTTTTTTCTTTTCTCCCGAAGTAGTAGCCAACTGCCCTGCTATCGTGGCAGATGATCTCAACTCCGGAATATAATTACTGAGCAATGAACCAATGTCTTGTCCGGTATGTGAGGGGCTTGCATAGGCAGCTGCGGAAACAGTTGCTGTATTACCTTTCCGTTGGATTATATTTAAATCTCGTTCAAACATACGGGTAATCTCAATTATTCTTGGTGTTTCTCTGGTGAATAATTGATTCATATAGGCTTGTTTTTCTGACGATGAGCCATATTGTTCAAGCAAGTCATGATAATTATTGGTCACAGATGCGAGAGTAATTCCTGCATAGGCAATCTCCCTACGATCGTTGGCATCTAAGATGCCTTTTTGTAAATATTCCTGACGATTGACTACTCTAACTGCCTGCTGATAGGAGTACTGCCATCCTTGATATCCATCAGAAGATAAGCGCGAAAGATAGACAGTATCAACAACATTATTAACTGTTGGAGGATGATGGCTAACGATAAAAGATTCGGCATTCCATGTTCCAACAAACATAATAAACGCTAAGGTACCAAATACTTCTAACCCAACATAGGTTTTAGCAAAGAATTGACGTGCCCATAATAAAAGACTGAGAAAACCTACCCAAAGTAGAAAAATTCCCCCATAGATTCTTATTAAACTCAAGCCATGAAGCTCCCAATACAACATGATCCTTCTGCCCACTGAAATTAAGAAAATCATGAAGAGAATCATCACGAACGACTGAATAACTTGAAGTGGATGTAGGCTTTTTTGTTTTTTGGCTCGCAAGGCTAAGAGACCACTCCATACCAAGGAATATAAAATTCCGGCGATGAAGAGAAACTCAATGAAACCCCGTTTGACATACTCAGAATAGGTTGCCACTCCAAATTGAGAGAGATCTGTCTCTGCTCCTACATGAGCGAAAACATACGGCCACTGAATAGCCAAGAAGGTTGCTAAAGTTACCCCTATTAGTGACATAACAATCGTCATGGGATGGAGTAACGATTCTGGAAGTTTGGTATTTTCTTTATTAAATATATTTGATCGAATAGATAAGACTCCAAACGGGACTGCAATACAGAAGACAATCGCAGATCCTAAGAGACGATCAGCGATGAGAGGCAGTGAAAAGTTTCCCAGAATATTTTTCACAGTTTTTGCAAAGATAGGATCGGCTTGAGAAAGGAGAGCAACTAATACGAACACTACTGGTATACCAATGACTAACCCTGCAATAGTAGAAAGTATCTGTCGAGAAATTCCAGATACTGGTTTGTTAGATGACTCCCTTTTTGCAGGAAAGACTGTATCAAAGGCAGCAGTGAGATAGGTTCCTGCTAAAACAAATGGCAGGAGAAATATCTCTCTCGCATGGGTAAAAAATTCATTCCCGGAATGTAATAAATAGACTAGTAAACCAGTGCACCCTAAGGAACTTGCCAGTAATAATATTTGTATAATAGGCGTTCCACGAATGACTGATAGGGTTAAAAACACCAATGCACAGAGCTCTATTGCTCCAGAAAAA
This sequence comes from Candidatus Woesebacteria bacterium, assembly GCA_044223895.1. Classification (GTDB taxonomy): domain Bacteria; phylum Patescibacteriota; class Microgenomatia; order UBA10105; family UBA927; genus CAKZSU01. The sequence goes on along the minus strand of JBGALL010000014.1, from coordinate 5,128 downwards.
ATATTGATTGAGCTTTTTCCCTTGTATCCGGTAATTAAGATATATACGTTAAAAAATAAGAGTACTAAAGCAGCTGCCGTGACACCTGCAGACCGAAAGAAAAATAAATTCGCCAAGAGAGCAAGAATACCAGCTCCTATAAGACTTTTTTGTAATGCACTCATACCCTCTTCCTTTCTTAGAAGATCAATACATTTTCAGAATGCACGGAAATTCTAGTTTATAGTAACGAGTGAATAAGTTCTAAGCAGAAATTCAGAAGACTACAAGAATTATCTCATCTATAATTTGTCAAAGTCAAATTTTGAGTACAATTTAATTGTTTAATTGATTCCTATAGATCAAAAAATCAGTTAATATACTATTTCGTTCTTCTTCGGTTAAATTATCTTTTGATCCTTGTCCCATTTTTATTAGTAAATCCCGATGAGAAGATAAATTATCACTGATTTGTAAGCGATTTTCATAATAGGATTGCCAATCATAAAATAAATCATGCGAACTGTGAGGGGTCATTCTGTTCATCACGGCTTCTTGTCCGATTGAAGTTCTATTATTTACGTCTCCATTTACAAATGCAATCTCCCACAACGAGGTTGCAGCTCTAAAGGTTTGAGTTTTTCTGGTAAGATCATCTCCTGGTTTCAACTGATCAACAGCAATAAATGAATTCAAATATGAATATGTAAACCAGGCTTGTTCATTGCTATGAAAAATCGGTGTGTGAAATTGTGTATGAAAGGGGGTTGAGTCTTCATCCAATAACCATGATAAGAAATTTCCACCTGCTTTCGGATTAAATATAATAGGTTGAGAAGTTTCACGGTATGGATCTGAGGAATCTCGACCGTTATCTGTATACCACACAGAATACAGTGGTCCAAATTCAGATTTATTAATCGGTAAAGTGGAAAATGCAACGAGCATCTTATTATAATTATCAGGATGTAATAGAGATTGTAATTGCTGTTCGTTTACTAATGCGGCAACTGCTCTGTTACCTGTACTATTGTACCCCAGTATATTTGTAGCATTAGGCAAAACTGTGATATCAAAAGCTAAATTAGAGTGATCTGTATCTAATGTATTCGTTATATCTCCAACAATAGGAAGTAAGGGTAAACTAACTCTCTCACCTGTTAATAAGGTTACCTCTGCTACAAGGTTGTGGAAATGTAAAGGTGAATCTACCGCTTGTCCAGTCCATACTGTTTCTAACATCTGAGCAGTTTCAGAGGATTGTTCAGGTTCATGGGTTACTTTTCCTAGAGTTATTAACGAAATAGGAATAGATCCTGAGCCATCGACATGTGCCATAAATTGATAACTCATTTGACCAGTATACTCTGGTAACTGTTGAATATAGTTTTCAACAAAAGGATATATACCAACATACTTACCTTCATGTGTAAGTGAAATAAAATATCTGTCTCCCCAACCACTTAGTAGTGTATCCAACTGTTGGGTCTGTCCGTCTGCGTTTGTCGTCCACTGATTTCGATGAAAAATTTCTGAAGGAAATTTATCATTAAAAAGTAATACCCCTGTATCAATAACTGGAAAACTTACCTGCTCTCCTCCTAAACTTTCAGTAATTAATTGGGTCGGTAACTCTGTATTTATGAGTGAAACTACTGAGTCTATTGATGACGGGAGTGCAAATATTTCTGTATCAGAAGCCGCTAGAAAATTATTGCCATTCATTTCAATTGTCTTTAGGTTAGTGTATGCCTCGATAGCATTGTCTGGAACAATTACCACAACTGGATGAAATAATTTGGCTGGGGCAATACCTTGTTGATTAAATTGCTCAGGTAGCCACTGTCCATAGGTTAAGGCGATAATTTCCAGCTGAGTAAAGTGAAAACTTCCTATATCAATTTTTGATCGCACAGATGATTCAGGAAGTAAGAATAACAGTGAATGTGTAGACTGAGTAGATTCATATTGTTTCATAAATTCTGGGTCGTTGAATTGCTCTATTGAAGGACGACTTGGCAGTCCCTGAAGTTGCCATAACCTATCGGATAATTCCGCGGGCGAAAAAGCCTGAATTATCTGCAATGAAGCTGTTTCGGATTCATTATTTTGTAATAATTGACTAAAAGTTTGATCATAAAAATGGGAAACTTCCTCAGGAGTATTTAAATGAATTGAACCATCGTAGACATTCACAGTTGGAGATTCAGTCGGTTGCGATGAAATTTCATTGTGAACGGCTGGTGCTGGAGTAATCTGGGGTGCGAGAGTCATAGATAGATCTGGTGTCCTTAAGACAATATCTCCTAGTTGATCTACCGAATCATAAGCTACCCAGACAGCGTCATAGGAAAGATTGGCAGTATTTGCTTTGGCATAAGGAATGAGGCCAGGAAAAAGCTGATTAATATTGTTTAGTTCTCCCGGGTTTAGATAAATTGTAGCGATAGAAATATGTTGTAAATTTTTTATTTTATCGATTGCGTCTGGAAAAGTTTGTATTGAAACAACCGGCATTTCTTGTGAGTCATGTGATTCAATCTGATTTAGACCAATATCTTCAAGATATTCATAAGGTATAACAATTGGCAAACTACTAATATCAAACACATAATGTGATGTTGAGACATTCTGATTGAAATGTATATCAAAACCTGAGCCTGTTTGTTTTGTATCTAGAGTATTTTCAGGAAGTACACTACGATCAACGGCGGTATATGAATGAAATTTAACGGAACTTCCTTCTGGAAGCTCAACTCTAAACCCTGGCATTAAATGTTCTGGACTAAGTTGCCAGATAGCTACGTTAAATTCATTGGGGTTATACACAGTTGCCACGGTACCATCGATCATGGTTGAGCGTCGATGAGGCATTGGGAAATAACCTTGTTTCTCCATTGGATTCCAGGAGAAGTCTGTATAACGTGATAAAAAATTGGCATCTAAGGGCGACATCCTGGTTGACTGCCCTTTCCAATAAACAGTAGGACTTCGCCATGCAGGACTGAAAAGATTATTTTGAAATGAATCTATAGTTTGTCCCCAGCTATGGTCAGATTCATCTGTTCTACTTGTTCAGGAAATAAGGTAGCAGTCCAGGATTTCTGTAAACCAAAATCTTTGGCAATGGTGGTCATCAGAGCCCCTGGAATTATTTGCTCATTGGTTACGTCAATATAGTTAGGGCTAAATATGTCTCCGTTGCTTAGAGATTTAACTGATAATGAGGAAACTGTATCTGCAAATAGTGATTGGGGCATTCGAACTGGATTATCCTGAGTACCAATTTTTACTGCTGGCCACCATCCACTTTTGTCTTTTTGTAGGTAGTCCACGCTGATCGCTTGGAAATTATCTAACACTGACTCATCAACTTCTATAATATTAATTCTTTCATATTTCCAGGTTATATCATTAGCTTCTAGTTGTTTATTTATTTCAGCAAATACTGAACCTATAAAATCCTGGTATGAAGGTATAGTGTCAGAAAGTTTATAACCATTAAATGTTAACAAATCAGCAGTTTTTTTATACAATTCTGGGAATCGCTCGATGAGTTGTTTACTTACATATATATCGTGAATTCTTGCTTCAGGATTTAAAAATTTGTCTCGAGATTCTCTATAAAAGGCATTGGTAGTGGCGCTCCCGTCTTGTATATGATCTTTCCACCAACTTTCCGTGGGTTGTACTTTAAAAATATTATTTGGCATTGATAACTCTTGTTCAATAAGTGTTGTAGAATTTATTTGAATAACACTTTCTGCATTTAGAGCTGGAGAATTCTGGTTAATTACCACGACTTCTGGCATAAATGTTTGTATCTCAGCAAATGGTGTCGCTTCTCTGTATGGTACTGAAATAGAAGTTGAAGGTTGATCAGTAGAGCCGTCTTGGGCCTGGACATTCTCAGCCTGTATGGCTGTTCCTCCTGCTGTAAGCATAACTAACAACGCTAAGCGTGGGAGCAATTTGTTTTTTTTGTTGTGAGGTTCAGGCGGTCCACTACTACCAAAATATTCTGTTGTTCTTCCATCCATAGCAACATGTATTATTACAGAAAATAGGTAGAAATGTTATTTAAGAGAATGATAGGTGGCAATTAAATTATTTGTCGAACTGTCGTATCCAGGTGTTTTTGAAGAATCATTTACTTCCTCTAGTACCTTTTTAGCGATAACTTTCCCCAATTCGACACCAAATTGGTCAAAGGAATTGATATTCCATATTGCACCTTGAACAAATATTTTGTGTTCATAAAGAGCGATTAGTTGTCCCAAAGTAGAAGGTGTTAATTTGGGAGCAATGAAGGTAGTGGACGGATGATTCCCTTGCATCTCTTTGGGTAAGTTAGAATCATCTTTTCCAAAAGCCAGGGCTTGGCTTTGTGCTAAACAGTTGGCAACTAATTTTTGGTGCTGATCATGAAGAGGATTTATACTTGATGCAAAGAAAATAAAATCAGCCGGGACTAACTTTGTTCCTTGATGCAACAACTGATAAAAAGCATGCTGACCGTTGGTTCCTGGTTCTCCCCAGACTATTGGTCCAGTTTGGTAGTTAACCTCTTGATTGTCTTTGGTAATATGTTTGCCATTACTTTCCATGTCAGCTTGTTGCATATATGCGGGAAAACGCAACAGATATTGTTCATAGGGAAGAATTGCATAGCTTTGAGCATCAAAGAAATTGTTATACCACAACCCGATGACTGCCATGAGTACCGGAACATTTTGCTCCAGCGGGGTTGTTTTGAAATGGGTATCTATCAGATGATAGCCATCCAATAACTCATCAAAATAGTGCGGACCAATAGCAATCATTAGTGACAGTCCAATAGCTGAGGGTAAGGAATATCTGCCCCCTACCCAATCCCAAAATCCGAACATATTTGCTTCTGAAATACCAAATTTGGTTACCTCCTGGGTATTGGTAGATAAGGCCACAAAATGTTTCTCAATAGCTTTTTCGTCATGGAGAGTTTGTAGAACCCATTCTCGAGCACTTTGGGCATTACTCATAGTTTCATCGGTCGTAAAGGTTTTTGAAGCAATGATAAAAAGAGTTTCTTCAGGATGTAGATCGCGGGTAAGTTCTACTAAATGAGTACTATCGATATTACTGACAAACCTGACAGTCAGAGAACGAT
>JBGALL010000013.1:0-36697 GCA_044223895.1 Candidatus Woesebacteria bacterium | reverse complement strand
GCTGACAAAAAAATCAAACCAGTGTAGATGAAATACTGTATAGCCAGATACTCTTTTGAGAAAAATAAGTGGGTAAAAAGAAAAAAGATAGACAAATCTATTTCCTGTTTGTCTATTAAAGAAAGAGATCTCAGCCTTTTCTTTTAGTGAGTTAGCCAGGATATGTTGGTAGGGATTTGTATAGTGGGGGAAGAAGAGAATTTTCATTTTAGGATTTCTTCTAGAGGTTTTAAGGTTTTATCCCAGGTCTGGGTTCGAGCATATTCTAGAGCTTCCTTACTGACTTTTTCCCATTTTTTCTTATCAGAATATTCCTTAATTATTTCTAGGAAGTTATCTTCGTTATAGTGTATGGTGCCAGGAATATTTTTTGTGCTTGTTCGCCAATCAGGTACGAGCACTGGTAGACCATACGACAAATATTCCAAATGCTTTGCAGAATACCCCTCTCTTCGCAATCTATCTTTAGTAATCGTAATTAGTCCAAACTGATAATTTGGGAGGATATGTGGTTTAGAATAGCCTTTGTAATTTAAATTATAGTTCTTATCTGGCATAGGCATGCCATATACTTCGATGTTGGGACAGATAGAGTTGAGCCTGGATAGAAGATCTAAATTAATCCAATATCCACCAAGATAACCTAGATAAATTATTTTAGGGTTTGAGCTAAACTTGGCAGTTGTCTTTTGAATATCACATCCGCCATCAAATACAATCAAATTTTTGTTACTGTAATTGTAATTTTTCTCAACATAATCCTTATATGCCTTCCAGTGAAACGAAAGATAATCTACATTATTATAAATAGATAATTCTTGTTTGAATAGTTTTTTGTATTGCTCAGTAGTGATTAAATCACCGTAGTATTCTTCTTCAGAAAATGGAGTTGGGCTATCAAAAAAAGTTTTTGATGGGATATTTTCTTTAAATAGAAATAAATCTATTAAACTTTCCCCAATGACAATGTCTTGATTTAAGTTCATAATAATTTTGTGAAGAATTTTACCTCTAAATGTCATTTCCAGTTTCTGAATTCTGTAAAACCAAATTTTTTGATTTTTAGCGAAAAATATTTCAAGATACTTTTTAAATAATAATACTAAGTAAAGGCAAAAATTATAGAAGTTGAAAATAGGTTTCTTATTGACTATTACTTCATTTTCATTTACCGATGTTCTTAGAATATAGAGTGTATTTATTACGTTTACCTTCAAATTTTGAGACTGCAAATATTTAATGATATTGTTAGATTTGGTACTATTCGCGGTACCGTCTAAAAAACAAACAATTGTAATTTCTCGTAATTTCATATTTATGTTAATGCTTCATAAATCTCTATAATTTTATTTACATGTTGAACTATTTCGAATTGTTTTATTTCTGATTTGCAGTTTTCAGAAAGTTTAGTTAGTAGTTTTGTGTTTCTCAAAAGTTTACTTAACATTTTTTCAAGAATTACACTGTCATTTGGTTTAACTAGGTAGCCGTTTATGCTGTCATTAACAATTTCTGGAATACCACCTATATTTGAAGCTACTACAGGTCGGCAATAAGATAATGCTTCTAGTGCTACAACAGGAAAATTATCTGGAAATATAGAAGGAATTACTACTAGTGTAGAATTTTTAATCAATACTTCAATTTCTTTTTCAGATTTTTTACCTAAAAATTCGATATGATCTGATGTATTTAGGAATTTTGCATAATCTATACAACTGCCTATATCATTTCCTTCTCCTACTATTCTAAGTTTAACTGAAGGAAATGCTTTCAAAAGGTCAGAAAATGCTTTAATTAATATAAATATCCCTTTATCTTCAGTAATTCGTCCTATATATAAAAGATTATCAAAATTATTTATTTTTTGATAACTTTTAAGTTCGATGCCTAAATTTACTACTTTTATTTTTTTTATAAAATGTGCTTCGCTTATATATTCAGCGAAGTATTTACTAGGGCTAATATATAAATATATTTTTTCTAGTATTTTATTGTGAATACTTCTTTTGACTTTTTCATATATAGTTCCTAAAAATCCAACACAATTAATACATCCTGGACAGGGGTCCTTTTTGCACTCTTTTCCGGTTAGCCCGAGCGTTATCATTGCATCAGGAACTATACCTAAAATAATGACAAGTACACATGTAGTTAGTGCTGTATCAATCCAATCAAAAGAACCGGAAAAGAGTGCAAAAAGGACCCCGTCCAGGATGTATTAATTGTGTTGGATTTTTAGGGAACTATATATGAAAAAGTCAAAAGAAGTATTCACAATAAAATACTAGAAAAAATATATTTATATATTAGCCCTAGTAAATACTTCGCTGAATATATAAGCGAAGCACATTTTATAAAAAATAAAAGTAGTAAATTTTAGTATCGAACTTAAAAGTTATCAAAAAAATAAATAATTTTAATCTTTTATATATAGGACGAATTACCGAAGATAAAGTGATATTTATATTAATTAAAGCATTTTCTGACCTTTTGAAAGCATTTCCTTCAGTTAAACTTAGAATAGTAGGAGAAGGAAATGATATAGGCAGTTGTATAGATTATGCAAAAATTCCTAAATACATCAGATCACATTGAATTTTGTGCAAAAAAAAAGAAATTGAAGTATTGATTAAAAATTCTACACTAGTAGTAACTTTTCCTTATATTTCCAGATAATTTTCCTGTTGTAGCACTAGCTTACTATCTTATTGCCGACCTGTAGTAGCTTCAAATATAGGTGGTATTCCAGAAATTGACAGCATAACGCCATCAGTTAAACCAAATGACAGTGTAATTTTTGAAAAATGTTACAAACTTTTGAGAAACACAAAACTACTAACTAAACTTTCTGAAAACTGCAAATCAGAAATAAAACAATTCGAAAATAGTTCAAATATGTAAATAAAATTATAGATATTTATGAAGCATTAACATAAATATGAAATTGATGAGAAATTACAATTGTTTGTTTTTTAGACAACGCGAATAGTACCAAATCTAACAATATCATTAAAATATTTGCAGTCTCAAAATTTGAAGGTAAACGTAATAAATACACTCTATATTCTACAGTCGGTAAAATGAAAATGAAGTAATAGTCAATAAGCAAACCTATTTTCAACTTCTATAATTTTTGTCTTTACTTAGTATTATTATTTAAAAAGTATCTTGAAATATTTTTCGCTAAAAAATCAAAAAATTCTGGTTTTACAGAATTCAGAAACTGAAAATGACATTTAGAGGTAAAATTCTTCACAAAATTATTATGAATTAAATCAAGACATTGTCATTGGGGAAAGTTTAATAGATTTATTTCTATTTAAAGAAAATATCCTTATCAAAAACTTTTTTTTGATAGCCCAACCCATTTTCTGAAGAAGAATACTACGGTGATTTAATCACTACTGAGCAATACAAAAACTATTCAAACAAGAATTATCTATTTATAATAATGTAGATTATCTTTCGTTTCGGGAAGGCATATAAGGATTATGTTGGAGAAAATTTCATAATTACAGTAACAAAAATTTGATTGTATTTGATGGCGGATGTGATATTCAAAAGACAACTGCCAAGTTTAGCTCAAACCCTAAAATAATTTATCTAGGTTATCTTGGTGGATATTGATTAATTTAGATCTTCTATCCAGGCTCAACTCTATCTGTCCTAAATATCGATATATGGCATGCCTATGCCAGATAAGAACTATAATTTAAATTACAAAGGCTATTCTAAACCACATATCCTCCCAAATTATCAGTTTGGACTAATTACGATTACTAAAGATAGATTTGGCAAGAGAGGGTTCTGCAAAGCATTTGGAATATTTGTCGTATGGGTCTACCAGTGCCGTACCTGATTGGCGGAACAAGCACAAAAAATATTCCTGGCACCATACACTATAACGAAGTATAACTTCCTAGAAATAATTATGAATATTCTGATAAGAAAAAATGGGAAAAGTCAGTAAGGAAGCTCTAGAATATGCTCGAACTCCAGACCTGGGATAAAACCTTAAAACCCTAGAAATCCTAAAATGAAAATTCTCTTCTTCCCCCACTATACAAATCCCTACCAACATATCCTGGCTAACTCCACTAAAAGAAAAGGCTGAGATCTCTTCTTTGCACAGAAGACAAACAGGAAATAGATTGTCTTATCTTTTTTTCTTTTACCCACTTATTTTTCCAAAAAGTATATCTGGCTATACAGTATTTCATCTACACTGGTTTGATTTTTTTGTCAGCGCTACTAACCCGTTAATTAAAATCCATTCCTAAATACAGTCTCTTCTCTTCTCTGGATAAAAATTCTGGCTATAAATTAGTATGGATTTGGTGCACAATGTGGTGCCTCATGATAGGGTTACAGCAAATGACATTCTGATTACCAAGATTGCTGGGAGTACTGATCGTTCATTCTCAAGATACTATCCGCCAGTTAAAAAAATCTTGGGATAGATGTCAGTAAATGTGTACTAATTCCGATGGGTAATTATATCTTTAACGAATACTACCGATCGCAAACAAAGTCGTAAAAACTCTCCAGCCGCTTTAGCATCATCCGAATACAAAAACCTCGAAGAGCTCTGTAAAACCTTCGAAGGATTATTAATAACACACAACAATCTATTGTTAATCATCGCCGGGGAAAATTCATGACGATAGCCAACAACGCATCATCACTGAATACCTAAAATAAATACCCTTACACATGGCAATAGAGCTCAGGATTACATCCCCGGACATAGTACTATTTCCATAGTGCGGATGTCAGTATATTTCCTTCAAAAACATAACCACATCTAGTTCAGTTCTACTGTCACTTGCCTTCTCTACTCCAGCGATAAGCCCAAAACTAGGGAAACATAAAGAACTCCCTGATAATACAGGATTACGATCCCTGATCCTGATGGATTACGAAAAACAATGGAGAAAGCGATAAAGGGAAAAAGATAACCTGAAAATTTTGCCAAGAATATAAAAAAGTATACCGATACAATTTCCTGGGAAGAGTCGGCGAGAAAACAATGGAAGTGTATCAAAAACTAGCACACAGAATTAGTACCAGGATGACAATGCATATATCAGTCCATCAAATAAACCACTCAATATAGCCCAGGCATAGTTGATTCCATATGGTCTTATGAAATGCACACTTTGGAAAGACTGAGGAAACCATATATCGAACCATACCTATCTTCGACTCAAGCAGGTAATCTCACCAATTCTCGAGATCAATAGATTCTTTAGATTGGTCGCACTTCGAGAGCGAGAGACCTTGTGCCATAACGCCGAAGGATCATAAAACGAAACTAGCCATACTTTTTTCGCACGGATAGAATGTTCTTGCATCACTGACATACATCTCATATTCTCATCTACAAGACCAATCTCAGCATTGAATTTCATAGATGCGCAACAACCGTACACCAGTTGGTCTCTCTGCATGATCATATTTATCTCCGTATCTTCTTCAAATCCGCGATGTTTCACGACAATTCCAGCCTCAGATCAGCAATTCCCCCGCATACCAAATAATCTTCGGATATAAAAATACATTTTCGGAGCAACGACGATTCGTTTATCAGCATCCAACTGTTTAACTAATCTTACATACACTTGCATCGACAGCAGTGTCATTATTTAATAACAGAGAATAGGTCATCTCCACGTCAGTGACTTTCGTAACTCTTGGTTGACGCTCTCGGCATAGGGAATATCGGAGATGTTTTCTATCAGTACAACCTGTGTATACTTTTCGACAAGTCTGTTCCTCTGTCGGTATTATCCTGACCACCTGGAATCATTGGGACGATACCAAAGTGTCTGGATTCTCTTGCCAAAAGTTCGCAGACGGAACGCTAGATTATCGTTGTCGATAATCATTCGACTGATGAAAACGGTGAGGATGATTAAGAAAGTATACACAGGTTGTACTGATAGAAAACATCTCCGATATTCCCATGCCGAGAGCGCCAACCAAGGATTACGCGAAAGTCACTGGCGATGGAGATGACCTATTCTCTGTTATTAAATAATGACACCGTTGTCGATGCAGAATGTATAGCAAGATTAGTTAAACGATTGGATGCTGATAAACAGATCGATCAAGCGTTCGAAAAATGTATTTTTATGATGATCCGAAGATTATTTGGTATGCGGGGGGAATTGGGTTGATCTGAAACAGGGTGTCGAAACATCGCGGATTTGGAGAGGAGAAAGATCACGGTCAATATGATCATGCAGAGGAGACCAACTGGTGTACTGGTTGTTGCACGCCTTTACCGAAATTCAATGCTCACAGAGATTGGTCTTGTAGATGAGGAGCAAGACATGTATGTCAGTGATGTAGAACATTCTATCCGTGCGAAAAAAGTATGGCTATCGTTCGTTTTATGATCCCTTCGGCGTTTATGTGGCACAAGGTCTCTGCTTCCGAAGTGCGACCAACTCTACAAAGAATCTATGAAGTCTCGAGAATTGTGAGATTTTTCTATAGCGAGTCGAAGATAGGTATGGTTCGATATATGGTTTCTCGTCTTTTCCAAAGTGCGCATTTCATAAGACCATATGGAAATCAACTATGCCTGGGCTATATTGAGTGGTTTATTTGATGGACTGATATATGCATTGTCATCCTGAGCGCTAATTCTGTGCGAAGGATCTCGAAGACCTTTAGTTTTTGATACACTTCCATTGTTTTTCTCGCCGACTCTTCCCAGGAAATTGTATCGGTATACTTTTTTATATTCTGCAAAATTTTTCAGGTTATCTTTTCCTTATCGCTTTCTCCATTGTTTTTCGTAACTATCAGGATCCAGGGGATCGTAATAGAACTTCGTACAATAGGAGTTCTTTTTATGTTTCTAGTTTTTGGCTTATCGTTGAGTAGAGAAGGCAAGGACAGTAGAACGAATCCAGATGTGGTTATGTTTTTAGCGGAAATATACTGACATCCGCACTATGGAAATAGTACTGTATCTCTTCGTCGGGATGTAACCTTGAATACTTTTATGTTGGTGAGGGTATTTGGCTAGGTATTCGAAAGGATGATGCGTTGTTGGCTATCGTCATGAATTTTCCCTGGCGATGATTAACAATAGATTGTTGTGTGTTATTAATAATCCTTCGAAGGTTTTACAGAGCTCTTCGAGGTTTTTGTATTTGCGATGATGCCTAAATAGAGAAATACAGCGTATCGATCTCATGGAGAGTTTTTAGCTAATTTTGTTTGCGATCGGTAGTACTGCAGATATTATAGTTACCCATCGGAATAGTACACATTTACCGACATCATCCCAAGATTTTTTAACTGGCGGATAGTATCTTGAGAATGAACGATCAGTACATCACTAGTCTCCTGTTAAATTTGTAATCAGAATGTCATTTAAGGTAAATCCCTATCATGAGGCACCACATTGTGCAACGTCCATACCAATTTATAGCCAAGAATTTTTATCCAGAGAAGAGAAGAGACTGTATTTAGGAATGAGAGAATTCTAATTAACGGGTTAGTAGCGCTGAGACAAAAATCAAACCAGTAGATGAAATACTGTATAGCCAGATACTCTTTGAGAAAAATTACGTAAAAAAGAAAAAAAGATAGACAAATCTATTTCCTGTTTGTCTATTAAAGAAAGAGATCTCAGCCTTTTCTTTAGTGAGTTAGCCAGGATATGTTGGTAGGGATTTTGTATAGTGGGGAAGAAGAGAATTTTCGGCTTTTAGGATTTCTTCTAGAGGTTTTAAGGTTTTATCCCAGGTCTGGGTTCGAGCATATTCTAGAGCTTCCTTACTGACTTTTTCCCATTTTTTCTTACTGCAGAATATCTTTACTATTTCTAGGAAGTTATCTTCGTTATAGGTATGGTGCCAGGAATATTTTTTGTGCTTGTTCGCCAATCAGGTACGAGCACTGGTAGACCATACGACAAATATTCCAAATGCTGCAGAATACCCTCTTCGCAATCTATCTTTAGTAATCGCACTAGTCCAAACTGATAATTTGGAGGATATGTGGTTTAGAATAGCCTTTGTAATTTAAATTATAGTTCTTATCTGGCATAGGCATGCCATATACTTGATGTTGGGACAGATAGAGTTGAGCCTGGATAGAAGATCTAAATTAACCGACATCCACCAAGATAACCTAGATAAATTATTTTAGGGTTTGAGCTAAACTTAGCAGTTGTCTTTTGAATATCACATCCGCCATCAAATACAATCAAATTTTGCTACTGTAATTGTAATTTTTCTCAACATAATCCTTATATGCCTTCCAGTGAAACGAAAGATAATCTACATTATTATAAATAGATAATTTGTTTGAATAGTTTTGTATTGCTCAGTAGTGATTAAATCACCGTAGTATTCTTCTTCAGAAAATGGAGTTGGGCTATCAAAAAAGTTTTATGGGATATTTTCTTGAATAGAAATAAATCTATTAAACTTTCCCCAATGACAATGTCTTGATTTAAGTTCATAATATTATTCTCATGTGTTAAGTTTTTGAAATATGGTTATTGAATTATCAGAAATAGTTTCCCAGTTATAATTTTTACTTATTAATTTTTTCTCGTAATTTCATATTTATGTTAATGCTTCATAAATCTCTATAATTTTATTTACATGTTGAACTATTTCTAAATTGTTTTATTTCGATTTGCCTGAACTCAAAAAGTTTACTTAACTTTTTTCGCAAGAGTTGGTTTTTTAACAATTTCACAACTGACTTAATGAATTCATCTTTTGTATCAGCTAAAAATATATGCTTTTGGTTTAGAATATTTATTCCTTCAGATCCTTTTGTGGTAGACACAACAGGTAAATACATAGCTAAGTACTCAAGGATTTTAAGTCTCGTGCCAGAACCAAAGTAGATAGGACATATCGCTACATTTGCCTTCGATAACTCTTTTTGAATGTTATCAACGAAACCTGTAAGTTCAATAGATTTGTCAGTTAATGAGGCTTTCAATAACCATTTTGGTATATTTTTACCTACAATTCGCAACCTATAAGAAGGGATTTCCTGAAGTATCCATGGGTGTATCTTATCAATGTAAAATTTTATGCCACTTTCATTTGCTTTATACGACAATAGACCTACAAAAATTACAACTTTTGAATCATGTATATTAAATTTTCCATTAAATTTATAGAGATCAACCCCGTTGGGTATTAATGATATTTTATTAGTATCTACAAACTTAGAAAAATAATTTTTGTCATATTCTGAACAAACAAATAAATGATTTACTTTTTTAATTGAATCAATTTCTATTTGTTTGAATTTTGATAAATGCAGCTTAGCGAAAATGCCAAGCATTTTAAAATTATTTTCTATTTCTTCTTTTAGTCTTATATAATCAACGTTATGTAAATCAATAACTAATTTTGAGAATTTCAAACTTTTTAGATTATTTGAAAATGAAATATATCCGTCAATTTCTTGGAATTGAATAATATCATAATCACTTTCTATTATATTTGTAGGAATATTTTCCATTCTTTTTAATGCCTCTAAATATGGAATTTTAAGTTGGAAAAAGTCAAAGAGAGATTGAATAAAACTTCGTTTCTTTAACTGTGTAAAATAAACGTTTTTGAATTCTTTGTTTATTTCATTCAAAGTTTCAAGGGTTAAATTCGGCGGGTGAATATACAAAATATCTACATTTATAGATCTTCTAAGATAGTTTTTGACTAAGTTATAATTCCTTACCGAAGATCCACTCTCAGGAATTGGTGGTTTTGTAGTAATAAAAAGTAATTTCATTTATAAATAATAGTTTCTTTATTGGAATATATAACATCTTTATTTTCATCTAAAAATTGATATGGAAAATTAAAATTCATAATATTGCTTTTAAAAGGTTCTTGTACTTTTCCCAAAACCACATTCGTATATCGTGCGTAAACATAAGAATTCTTATAGATAATATCTGGCACAATTGATCTAAGAACCGATCTTGAGTCACCAAAAGAACGCAATCTTTCAAATGAAAAATTGTCGGCGAAAACAGCTGTGTTGTTTTTATTAGCTTCTTTTAACCATATAGCGGAAAATACTTCAGAAGAATGTGTGTAAAATTTATCATAATCT
Organism: Candidatus Woesebacteria bacterium; assembly: GCA_044223895.1. Classification (GTDB taxonomy): domain Bacteria; phylum Patescibacteriota; class Microgenomatia; order UBA10105; family UBA927; genus CAKZSU01. The sequence goes on along the minus strand of JBGALL010000013.1, from coordinate 26,587 downwards.
TCTCCATAATTATTTAAATGCATATATGCGAAACTATTCCCAAAAAGCTGTGAAATGAAACCATGGAAAAACAGGAAAACAAAAATAATTGAAAAGTGAATCACTTGTGTTCTTAAAGGTTTGCTTTTAATAAAGAAAAAAATCAAATTTCCACCATATATAACACCTAATGAAATAACTAATAAAGATTGAAGATAAATTCTGGATAAATTATATTTACTAGATAATATTGTACTAGTAAGAAGAAGAACAATTATTGAAGTAATTACAGTAACTGACATAATGTATTCTTTATCAATTAAGCTTTTTCTAAATAAAAATGAACTTAAATATAATGCGCCAATCAATGCATAAAATTTAGTTAGATTTCTTAACAGTTGAAAAAATAAATAAATATATTTCCTTCCATAAATAGAAACAATTGGCTCAGTGGCTTTATCGCCTAAAGGATATATAAGTTCTGCGTTTGAACTTCTATTTAGATATTTTTCTTCTTTTGTGTTTTTGAATTTTTCTAAAATTGATTGTTTAAAGATAGATACGGTCTCTTTATTCGTAGTTTTAGCTGAGCTTATAAAAGTTAAGGCTTGTGAAGTTTCAGCGTCTTCCATTTCTGATTTAGTTATAGAGTTTAAATTCTTAATCGTAGACTTTATAGTAATAGCCAAATTATCAGTTGTGTTTGTTAACTGTGAATACCAAAGATAGCTTCCAAAAACTAAAAAAAGAATTGTTGGAAGAGTTATGAAATTTTTAGATAGTTCATCTTTCATAGAAAATAAAAAACTAACTTTTTTAGGGATAACTTTGGAGATAAACTGATATATAATTTTTAGAATAAACGCTGAACACAAAAGCAAAATAGTGACATAATTTGTCGAATAGTGTGAAACAATTATTCCTGAGCCGAATAATAAACTTAAAAATTGGTTCTGGGGTGTGTTATTCCTTCTTGCGAAAAGTGAATATATGAATAGAGCGAAAAATAAAAATGCTACTTCTTGCCTAGCCAAAGAAACCATGGGTTGAATGAAAAATGGTTGTGACAATAAATAAAAGACTGAAAAAAATGATTGTTTTGGATCTAAATATTTCCGAAATAGTAAATAGCAACATACTGGTACTATTGAGAAATATATCTGGTAAAAAAATTTGTAAATATACTCATCATTAATTCTAGTAATCGTCGATAGAATTGTCGGAAGTACTGTTATACTCAAGCACGCATTATAAGCATGTTGTATATTGGTCATACTCCAGTGACCAAAATATTTTGTTAATTGGAAAACTTTAAATTCGTCATGTATATCAGATCCTGAAATGTGCCAGCTTCTTAGCGACAACATTAAAAGTAAAGATAATGATGTGCAAAAAATATACAAAACTAGAATACCCTCATCAATATCATTTTTAAGTGAAATATATATTGTTGAGAAAGCGATACTAGCTAGAAGGATCAAAATTAATATATTTGAACCAGAATTATTCAGCAAAATCGTCCCAAAAACACTAAATAATAATAGAGAAATAGAATAAAAACAGTAAAATATATTCTTAAAATTTATGTTCGGTAAAGAATGTATTTCATATTTTTTTGAATCTCGTATATATGAAAAAACAATAAGGATTAAAAAACTAATAATTAGAGATATCTGTATGGGTGTTTGTGTTAAAGGTTGATTTATACCAAATATAGGCAGCATATTATTAATAAATAAGCCCCCTAACATTAAATAAATTAAGCTAACTCCAGTCACGAATGGAAAATTCTTATATCCTTTAGTGGGGAAATAATTTATGATTGTTAAAATTAAATATCCAGGAATTAACGAAATATAAGTAAAAATAAAAAATCCTATAAAAATTGACCAACTTATATGAAAATAAAATAAATATGAAATTGCAAGTAAAGGTAGAAGAATTAATAGATAAAATATATTTTTCATAAAAATTATTTTAAAGATTCAAGCATTTTAGTTGTTCTTTCCTGTATTTCCATGTAATTGTATTTAGATTTCTTCAATAGAAAAAGATTTTTTTTATATTTTCGCCACAAAACCTTGCTTGTTAACATGCCTATTAATTGAGGGATTTCATCAAGCTTATTATAAGACAATCCATATTTTTTATTTCCTAATATTTGTATGAATTCGGGAAAATTTGGATAAATTATTGGAATTCCATAATTAATATAATCAAATAGTTTGGTCGGTAACTGTGTGATGGTCATGGCATCTTTTTCCCAAGGTATAATGGCTATATTACATGTACTTAATTCTTTATCTACATTCGAAGTATTCCCTATTACTAGAAATTTAGTTTCAAGTCCTGAATTTTTTATAAAATTTTTTAATTCTTTTTCTGCAGGACCTCCACCTATAATTTTAAATAATATTTCCTTACTTATAATTTTATCTTTATAACATTCAATTAGTTTTTTTAAACCATTAACTGTGAATCCAAAACTTAAAGTGGATAAATAGCCTATCGTAAAATTTTTACTAAAATTTTCTTTGTAATTATACTCCCCATTAAATACCGAAATGTAGTTGGATAATATCTTAATCTTGGATTTAGAATTGGGTAATCGACTTATTAAACGTTTTTTCTGAGAACCTGATGTTACAATAACATAATCAAAATTATTACTAACAATTTTTTCAAGAAATAACTCAATCTTAAGGATAAGATCGTTTTTTTTAAGATTCTTTATATGAATGGCCAATTCTGGTTCAAGATCATGAAATTCAACTACCCAAGGTCTAATTTTATTTAATTTGCACAAAATAAGAGTAAATAGAGGTATTGTAAGTGGCGAATTTACTACATAAACTTTAGAAATTTTGTTTTTCGAAAGAATTCTCTTCAATTTAACTGTAAAACTGAAGAGCAATTTAGCATTTCTTATAACTTCATAATAAAAAGGAATATATTTTTGTGGCTTCTCAATATCTTTATATGTTGTCTTATAAGTTTCAACAATCACATGTTTCTCTCCAACTTGTATATTTTTGCTACTATCACTTAATCCACGACAGAGAATTATTATAGGTTCTGAGGCTGGAAGAGCTTTTATTTCACTTTCAACTCTTTTTGAGAACCCTGAACCATCCAGGAACATATGGTTAAAAATATAGATGATCATTTTGTAAATTCTTTGAATAATTTATTAGTTTTTAATGCTAAATTGGATTTTGTATATTTTTTCATAAATAACTTATATCCGTGTGAGCCCATTTTCTTAGCTCTGGTTGGTTTTTGTAGGATAAGAAGAATTTTATTAGCTAAATCATCTACATCGTTTACTTTCACAAGAAATCCTGATTTGTTATCTTCTATTACAAATGGTATACCACCTATATTTGAACCAATAGTAGGTTTTTTATAGCTCGCTGCCTCCACCAATACCATACCAAATCCTTCAGAGTTTGATGTTGAGGGTAAAACTACTAAAGTAGATTTTTTATAAACACCTTTCAGTTTTCTATCTGAAATTTTCCCTAGAAATGTAATTTTTTTTTGGAGATTATTTAGTTTTGTAAGTTTTATGTACCTTTCTATATCATCACCTGATCCTACAACTGAAAGATGTGCCTTTGGAACTACATTTACAACTTTCTTAAACGCATTTATCAGTACATCCAGACCTTTATGTCTATGTGTTTTATCTAGTTGTGCTATAAAAAGAACGTTATTATTATTTGAACCTGCACTGTCTGACACGTGGTTAGGAGATTCGATTCCAGGTGGAATTATTGAAATTTTCCCTTTAAAATCTGTTAATCTTGTTTGGCTTTTACTAAAATATTCTGTAGTGACAATTATCCTTTGGGAAAATTTAAATGTTTTCTGACCGAAAAGAAAGTAATATAAATTGATCAAAATATTCCTATCATTATCTTTTTCCATATCGTTTTGATAAGTCAGTACAAAAGGAATATTAAGTAATTTTGAAATATAGCATGCCAAATCTGCAATAAAAGGTACAGGAGTATGACCATTTATAATATCTGGTTTTTCTGTTTTAATAATTTTAAATAAAGAATAAATCCAGAATATACTAATTGGAGTATTTGAAATTTTGAACTGGATCGGTAATCTATATATCTTCATGCCTTTATAATTTTCAACTAAAAATAGATTACTAGAGTGATTTGAAGTTACAACAGATATTTCCCAGTTAAATTTTCCATGTAATTCTTCAGCTAAAGTTAAGGCATAGTTTTCAAGCCCCCCTACTTTAGGGTAAAAATATGGTATAGCTAAAAGTAATTTCATGTTAATACTGGACCATCAACTTATTAATTTTTGATTCCCAAAGATATTCATTGAAGGTCGAAAATTTCCTTTTTAATTTTTTTTGAGTTAAATATTTTTTTATTGATTTACTTATCGTGTAAGAATTTTTTATAGTAACATAACCGTTAAAGTTATTTTTTATTAAATTTTTTGCTGCGTTATTTCTTTCATTAACAGTTATTGTGGGTAACTTACAAGCATTAGCCTCTAAAACAACTAAACCAAATCCTTCTCTTGAAGAGGGGAGAACAAAAACTTTCGATGACTTCATCAACCCGAACAACTCCTGTTGGTTTTTACAGAAATTTATAAATTTCACGTTTTTTTCTAAGTTTAGTTCTTTTGCTAATTTAGTAAGTTTTTCTTTTTCTGGGCCGTCACCTACTATAATGCAACGAATATTCGAAGTGTTTTTTTTTAATAATTTTATCGATTGCAAAAGGATATCTACGTTTTTGTGCTTGAGTAGTCTTCCTGCGAAAATTACATCCGAGATGACAGGTGATGGTTTGGCTTTGTTAATCTCATCTACATTTATGCCATTAGAAATTGTCTTAATTCTATCTGCCGATACATACTTTGAAAGTAGTTCTGAAGTATGATCTGACACCGAAATAAATGTGTCTGGTAACCTGAAACTAAGAAATTCTATAAAACTAGATATAATGCCTTTCCATCCCATATATTCCAACCAATATTCTTGCCCCCAGACTTCATGCCAGGTGGCATACATTTTTTTGCCTTTTAACAGACATACTAGTTTGGAACTATATAGAGGGAAGAAGGGCATATGGTCTACATCAATGACATCGAAATCTTCTTTTATGAGTTTGAAGCAGTGGAGTCCAAACATAATTCCTTGTTTTATGGAGCGTCGTTCTCCGACATAGAGGGGATAGTATGGTGAGATAGCATGAAGGGTGACGCCGTGTTCTTTGCGAGTTTTTTCTGGGCCTTTCCACCAGTGCATGCAATATATGTGGACGTCATAACCTTTCTTGGCCAGACGGGTAGAGATCTCGTAGAGTCGAGTTTCTTTACCACCTTTGTTATAGGGATACAGGGCATCGGATACAAAAGCAATTTTTTTCATAGGTTGTAGGGAAGGAGTAGAATTTATAATTCCAAGTTTCCAAACGTTTGAGATTTCTCCCCAGCTGGAGATGATTTGGTACGAGAACTATTTGCACCCAACGGTTGCCAGGTAAGATTGGATACAAACATCTTTCCTATTTTCATCCCATCCTGCACAGATTGAATCTTGGAATGACCTTTGCGTTCTTCGTAGGTTATCGGTACTGAGTAGATTTCATAGCCCAACTTCACCATCTTGGTAATCATATCCATCTCGATGGCAAATCCATCAGCGCTGATATATTGTTTCATCTGATCTACTACTTCTTTTTTCCAGGCAAAGTATCCCGACAATACATCAGTGATATTGGCTTTAAACATCTGACGAACAAAGAAGGTAAACGCCCAGTTGGCTACGCGACGGCTGAAAGTAAAAGCTGGATCTCGTAACTTGCCATTGAGTCGGGATCCTACTACCACGTCACAAAAGCCACTCGCCAAAGGCTCGATCATTCGCAGGATTTCCTGAGGTTTATAGGTATGATCTCCATCCATCATCACCACGAAGGTAGTATCATCACTCACTGCTCTAAATCCTGCTTGGATTGCTTTGCCTTTACCACGTTTTTTCTCTCTGATGACTTTTGCCCCATATGATGCGGCGACTGCGGCAGTCTTATCGGTAGAATTGTTATCGATGACGATCACTTCGGATTCATAGCCATATTGTTTCAGACGATCCTGTGGGATATCTGCCAGGACGTGGCCAATTCCTGCTTCTTCGTTGTGGCAGGGGATAATGATAGATATTTTTTGCATGTTAATTAACGGTAATCCAGAAATGGATTGGTTGTTCTTTCTCTACCAGGAGAATTTCTATTTTCATCCGCCCTGGTATATCACCTATATCTACTGTTTCGGTTAATTGTTTGGTTTCGTCATGGTTTAGATGGACAACTCCTTGTTTACGTATATTGTTCGTTGGTTGTAGGGTTTCAGTTACTGGTGGTATTGCTGTCATACTATTGTTCTCTCCATTGTCATCTGGATTTGCGGGTTCTTCTTTCTTGCTATCAGGCACTTCTAGTATTTGATAGGTATAGCTCATCGGTTGATATTCAATGTTATGAATTGTGAAAGAAATTGGTAAGGATGAGTTTCGGGCTACCGTTGATGGGAGTTTGAGGTGATCGGTGAAGTATAGTTCTGTCAGTCTTTCTGGTTCGGGGAGCAGGTGCTGAGAAGCCATGAAGGTATATATGACGGACTTTTGGCTGTATGCGAATGAAGTTACTAATGTAACCAGAAGAATACCGATAATTGCTACTATTATAGTGTGCCGAGACATAGAAGAGCTGTTGTCTGGACAGAAAAAAACCCAAATAAATTATAAAATATTTATTAAATTAGGGGAAGGAACAAAACTAAAAGTTTGTATGTTTCTTGAGGGCGTGAATATCTTTATCGATTATTTGTTCAATTATTTCCTCACATTCATTTCTTGTAAGAAATATAGTTTTAAGTAAGCTGATATCTTTTTGAGTGAGCATAGGGAAAATATAAAACCCCGGTATTAAAAAATAATAGATTTCACTTTTTCTTGGAGAGTAGCTTCGTTGGTGAGTGTTACTCCGACGACAGATTGGGCGGGGATAGCGACTTTGAACGTCATGGTAGAGGAGCCAGTAAGTTTGTTCGTCCCTACTACTAGGGATCCATCGGAAGTACCAGATGCGAGGTATGCTCGGGCATAAACATCACCACGGAGGGGAACATTATTTAGGGTGACGCTGACTTCTTTATCGGAATATTCGTCATTTACCAGGACGATACCATTAGTATTACGGTTATTTTTAAAGCCAAGAGATGCAGCTAGACTGGATTGTGAGCTGTTGTAGATTGTACTGGCGCCGTCTCCTAGGCCGGTCTTACTCATCAACATCCATGTTTTCGCCTTTGGGAGTAAAAGTGCCGTTTTATTTTCCATTGATAAAAACCCAAAAAACCTACATTTCCATATGGAGAATTTTCTTCTATTTGTTGTAAAGATGAATAGTTTGTTAGCCAAATGCCTGCATTTAAAAAATCAACGAGTTTTTTACCAACATAAATACATCATACCTTTAGCAGTCTGGTTTTATTTGATAATAATCCGCCCATTCTGTAATGAAAATTTTCAAATTTTCTTTTTTCAATTGTTGAAGCAGATTTTTTGTTTGTTGCCATGATGGCTGTTTTATTTGTTCATAATCATGAAAACTAATAAAGTCTGGTTATACAATTCACTGTCTAAGTATCTTTAATGATATCTACTTCATTAAGTTGATACTGCTGGCCGCGAGTATTACTTGTTTATTATCTTTTATTTGATTATCAACGCTGCGTATGGCGTTTACTGCATGTTTAAAAATTAAATAGTAAGCTTCTTCTCTGGACAGTCCACTTTTTTGAACATCCATAAATGCTGGATAATTAGGCTCATTCCAAATTTCTAAATAATCTACATAATCTCTAAAAAGTAAATAAGTCTTTTTCACTAAATCTTCATATATATCCCAATCTGAGGGTACACCATATATTTTCCCAGAATATGTTAACCATTTGGGAGCGTACGAAACTATTGCTATCACTTTCAAATTTCTTTCTTTAGCATTTTTGAATAATGAAATTTTTTCATTTATTTTAGTCTGATTCCAATTCCTTACATCTTGAATGTTGTTTTTATTGTTTTTGTAATCTTGTAATGATATGTTTGCAGGAATTAAATCTTCAATAAAAAAATCTTTTCTTATATTTGTGACTCCAACATATGCAATTTTATTCCAGGCATCTTGATGTTCTACGTTCGGGTTATGTGCTCCTCCGAAGACGAGGGGGGAGCCAGTGGCTATCTGCTTGGCGTAGTCTATGCTGACGTTGGCCTTGTCGGTGGAGATGCCCAGGACGTCCGAAGCCCGATAGACGATGTTGCGTCCGAGTTTATAGGCTGATTTATACTCATTTATCTTTTCTTTCATCACCAGGACGAGACATACAATCCCCACAATGAAGACTAGGATAGAGAGAACTTGGAAAAAGATAGCTACTTTTTTCATCTATAGGCGTAATTCTACGCTATACTATTTCTACCAGGAAACCAGGAAGATGAAAACCTAGCGATTTCTTTGATGAAAATCGGCAACTGTCTGCCACATTTGAGCTGCACCATCGGTAGCTAATTCCGGAGAAAGGTATGGCGGGGTCTCATAGTGCATCATCGCCTCAAAAATTCCCATAGATTTGGCCGTGACGATAAATGCTGCTGCAGCCTCTGGATCCTGAGGAAGTCGTAACCCCCTCCAAGAGGTCGCCATATCAACATAATGCCGGATAACATCGATATCATGAGCCCGGAGCGCCCTAGTCAATTCTCTGCTTTGTTTATCCGTAGGTATCAACCCTTGCTGCATGAGATAGTCCAAATTTTGAACCTCCTGATCTCCAACTGGTTCCGTAAATAAATAAATCGCTCCGCCACTCAATTGCGGATTGATGTAGGTATTCGCATGAATCTCACTCGGCTTGGTAATCACCAACGAAGGCACAAAGGTACGAAAGCCCTCATTATAGAGACGAATCACCTCACCATCAGCCTCAGCAGTCTTCACTTCGCCCCCCATTAACTCAAAACTTCGTAAATAATCTGCCATTGCTTCAGAATGTTTGGCTATTAATCGTACTTGGGCCGCTTGGTAGTCATGAATTAATGACGATGAAATTCGTTCTATCAGCTCCTTTTGAGGAAACGATCCTCCAGCAGGAATCAACACCTTCATCTGCAGATCTTTATCAGGATTCAATTGATCCACCCGATAACCAAATAATTTCTCAGGCAATGGCTCCAAGAGATGCAGATCAAGTGGATAAGGAATAACGGTCACTTCGGGAATTTTCGCTTCATAGTTCTGTCGGCGTTTCATCCGTTTTGCCCATATCTGTAATTGTTCCTCAGCTAAATCCTTAGAACCCTGATCCGGGACAATTAACATATCCGTATTTAGTAAATACACCGTAAACTGAGGCCGTAGATGTAAATGATCCGTTAACACCGTAATTACTTTATTATCTTTTTGGAAGCGCTCATTCAAATACGGAAGATGATCTTTCTGGCTAAGTACATAAGCAGGATGAGGATGAAAGGCAACATGATAAATATTTTTATGTTGAGACTGCTCTACAAATGCTGAAGCAGCTTCCATTACCGGAACAGTATCATGTCGCGATACGGCCGAATGAATTGGCCAAGCAGCAAACTGCTGCAACGATTCGTGTTGTTGTAAATATTCCACTAGCCATTTGGCTACGGGATTAGTACTCCCTGATTGATGAACCTTCGAAGCAATAGATTCATAGAGAATTTTCCGATGACCGTTGAGAGTCTTTTCTGGATAAGCGTGAGCTACTGCAGTCATCACCCGAAGATGTCCCAACCCAGCACGAGTTCCAAATAATCCCACCGATGTTTCCATTAAGGGAGTTATATCAGTATCATGAGTAGCATACGGAAAATTTGTTTCGGGGAGGGGAGTTACTGCAGTGTAATTACTTCGATACCGTTCCATACAATTTACCAAATTCTTACTTTCTATTCACCAATGAGACCAATAATCACCGAGACAATGGGTACCATCACTGAAACAAAGATGAGTATAATCCTTTTCCCACCAAAAATTAATTGCCATTTTCATATATCCCATAAAACAAATGATTTAAGCTCATTTAGATTGACAGGAAGGTATATTTTATGATACATTACGAGCCTATAAAACTAGTTATTGACGTAGATTGTCTCACGCCTGAAATTATGAAAAAACGAGATATTACTATAGTTGTACCAGCCTATAACGAAGATGGGTCAATTGAACTTCTCACCCAGAGGGTAGATATAGCCATGAAAAAGGCTAAAAAAACCTACAGTTTGGTCATCGTTGATGACCGTTCGACCGATAAAACAGCTCAAATTGTCACCCAATTAGCCGAAAAATACCCAATTACCTTACTTCGTAAGAAACCAAACTCACTTCGAGGTAAAGCTAGCTCACTTATCGCTGGATTTGAATATGCTACAAATAGCGACGTCATAGCCATGATTGACGCTGATTTACAATATCCACCCGAAGAAATTCCCCCCATGCTCGAGAAAATCGACCAGGGGGCAGATGTTGTCGTAGCCCGTCGCAAAAAACGCAAAATTGGGGTAGTTCGTGATACCGCCAGCTATGTTTTTCGAGCTTTTTTTGGGAGTTTTCTCCTCAAATTGCCCTACGATGTGCAATCTGGTTTAAAAGTATTTCGTAGAGAAGTACTAGAACGAGTCAACTTACAACCAAGTCAGTGGATGTTTGACCTTGAATTCCTTACCCAAGCACGTGATGGAGGCTATAAGATCGTCTCTCACGACATTACCTTCCACAAACGAGTAGCTGGTGTAGCAAAAATCAGCGTCGTATCAGCAGCCATTGAGATGGCAACAGCAGCCATAAAACTTAAATTACGAGACACACCAGTCATCCCTTTTGTGAAAAAAAGCAAAGCAAAACCTGCTGAAGGCTTTCACTACAAAGGTGCACCCTATATAAACTATACCGAGCTCACCCACAAAGAATCAGCTCTTACCCAAGTAACTCGCCTCCAGCTGCTGGCAATTATCTGGATAGTAGCAGTATTACTCATTTGTTTTGCGATTAATTGGCAACTAACCCTTACCGTATTGGTGTCATTAATGACTGTTTTGTATTTTACCGATTTGTTGTTCAGCGCCTACCTTATTTACCGAAGTTTCACGGGAGAACGAGAGATCTCGATACCCCCTGAAGAAATGCATGCCAAACCAGATTCATATTGGCCGAAATACACCATCTTTTGTCCGTTATACAAAGAATGGCAGGTATTACCACAATTCATTCGGGCCATGAGTCAACTAGATTACCCACAAAATAAGCTCCAAGTGATGTTGCTTTTGGAAGAAGACGACAAAGAATCAATTGAGCATATTTCCAAGATGAAATTGCCTTCATTCTTTACCGTCAATATCGTTCCACATAGTAAACCAAAAACCAAACCCAAAGCCCTTAACTATGGTCTAAAAACAACTACTGGAACCTATGCAGTTATTTACGATGCTGAAGATATACCCGATCCACATCAGCTCAAAAAAACTGTATTAGCTTTTGAAAAGGCTGATTCATCAACTGTCTGTATCCAAGCTAAATTAAATTTCTATAACCCAACCCAAAATTTATTAACCAGAATTTTTACCGCCGAATATTCATTGTGGTTTGATTTGATCCTACCAGGATTACAATCAATTGGAGCTCCAATTCCCTTGGGTGGTACCTCAAATCATTTCCGAGTTTCTGACCTCCGAGCCCTCAAAGGTTGGGATGCCTTTAACGTCACCGAAGACTGTGATTTAGGAATGCGATTAGCCAAACATGGATATAAAACCTCAATCGTTGATTCCACCACGATGGAAGAAGCCAACAGTCGTGTCTTTAACTGGTACGGACAACGGAGTCGATGGATTAAAGGATACATCCAGACCTATTTGGTTCACGTCCGAGATATCGCTAAATTTTCACGTTCACGACATCAACCTGATGCCTTTACCTTTCAACTTATTGTGGGTGGAAAAATACTTTCAATGTTTATCAACCCATTTATGTGGACTATAACCATCTCCTACTTTGCTTTCCGAGCTACCTTAGGACCTACTATTGAATCTTTCTTTCCTACACCCGTGCTCTATATGGGAGTTATTTGTCTGGTAGCTGGAAATTTCTTGTACATGTATTCCTACATGATTGGCTGTGTCAAACGAGGGTACTTCGATCTCATCAAATTTGCATTGATAACTCCCTTGTACTGGTTACTTATGAGTGCAGCATCATGGAGAGCAGTATTCGAATTCATTATCAAACCTCACTATTGGAGTAAAACCACTCACGGATTCCATCTGACCAAAAAGAAACCAGCCGCAAAAACTGCCGAGAAAAAGCTTGAAGCTGCCTTTGATCACGTCCTCGGTGGCTATGTCAAACCCGTCAAGAAAAAGCCATCAGATTCTATCCTTCCGGAATATTGCAACATTTTACAGGTATGAAACGAAAGATACGTCAGCGATTGCTCACAACGATCAATTCGTTACGTGGAGCTCATTTTCTCATTGCTGCAGCAATGATAGCTAACGTGTTAAATTTTTTGTTCAGCACCTTCCTCGGGCGACAAATTGGCTTTGTAGAATTTGGATTAGTCAGTGTTATCGGAAGTTTCCTGAGTATTGCCCAGATTCCGTTATCATCATATTCTCGGGCAATTGTCTACAAAACAGCCTATCTCTTTGGAAAAGATAACACTCCTGCTTCCTGGTATTGGAGAAAACTCAGAAATAAATCTATCAAACCATCCTTAATTCTCACTGGATTATGGTTGATTGCCACACCATTTATGGTCTGGTATTTCCATAGTGATCAGATTTTGCCATTCATATTATTCACCCCAATATGGAGTATCGGAGTAGCTGCTGCAGTTGATTCGGGATTCCTCAGTGGTAGTCATGCCTTTACCGCTGTGGCGATCATGACCGTGGTTGAATCGTTTGTGAAATTGGCAGCCACTGTCATTATCGTCGAGATGGGGTATACCTCGTATGTCTATATAGCCTATCCATTATCGGCCCTGGTTTCCTTTGCAATCGGATGGTGGTTTGCATCACGAATTCATAATAGAACCAAAGTTAAACACGAAGAACCAACTGCCGATATCCCGATGAAATTTTTTGTGAGTACCATCCTTACAAAACTCTCTTCAATCGCTATTTTATCGTTCGATGTCATCTTAGCCAAACATTATTTATCCGCCAACGATGCTGGAGAATATGCCTTGTTATCACTGGTAGGAAATATGATTTATTTCCTGGGTTCGTTGATGAGTCAATTCGTGGTTCCGTTTGTTAGTCGAGATGTAGGTGCAGGAAAAAAATCAGATAAAGCCTTTGAAATAATCTTGCTATTTACGGTTGTTACCGATCTTGCGGGAGTTATTGGAATAGGATTATTTGGCTATCTCACAGTACCTATATTATTTGGTGCCAAAGCTCAGGCAATTATTCCGTATCTTCCGTTATATACCATCGCTATGGCGGCGTTTTCTATCGGAAGTACGGTAGTGTCTTACTATCAGGCCAAAGACAATCATCGTTATTCTGCAATCAGCATAATGACTGCCGTAGGAGTAATTTTAGGAATTAGTTTTTTCCACTCATCGATTGGACAAATTAATTTAGTAATGTGTGTCAATGCAATTATATTTTTATGTTCGGTGATCTTCTTTTATCAGTACGATGATAAAATTCTCCCTGTCTTTTTAAACATCGAAGATTTCATTCGACTATTCACCGATAGTTATAAACGACCACTTTCCACCGAACGATTATCAATCTTAATATTCAACTGGCGAGATACTCGACATATCTGGGGTGGGGGAGCAGAAAACTATCTGCATGAGTTAGCCAAACAATGGGTTTCTCAGGGCCATCAGGTGACCGTCTTCTGTGGGAACGATCAACGTTGTGTCAGAAACGAAGTTATTGATGGCGTTCAGATCGTCCGTCGCGGGGGGTTTTACACTGTTTATTTTTGGGCAGTTGCTTATTATCTCCTGAGATTCAGAAGAAATTTTGATTTAGTTATCGATTCAGAAAACGGAATTCCTTTTTTTACACCACTCTATGTTAATGTTCCCGTATTTTTAATTATTCACCATGTCCATCAGGAGGTGTTACGAAAACATCTGATGTTTCCACTCTCATATATCGGGATGTTCATGGAATCACGATTGATGCCGAGTGTCTACAAAAAGACTCCAGTAATTACTGTGTCTGATTCGTCCAAAAAAGATATTATTGATTTAGGATTTACTGATTCAGAACGCGTTTCGGTAGTCTATCCAGGAATAGATCAAAAAAAGTTTGAACGAACTTCCAAAACAAACCATCCATCATTGTTATATTTGGGAAGATTAAAAGACTATAAACATATCGATACTGCAATTCATGCCTTCCAACAGATTCTTAGCAAACATCCAGGAGCTCAATTTACCATCGCCGGTGAAGGACCTACCGAAGATTCCTTGAAAAAATTGGTAAAAAAATTAGGAATAGAAAGTTACGTTCAATTCGTCGGAAGAGTAGATGATGACCAGAAACGCCAACTCTTGGCCAGTCATTGGGTCATGGTTCAGCCGTCATTATTTGAAGGCTGGGGAATGACGGTTATCGAAGCCAATGCCTCGGGAACTTTAGTAGTTGCCTCTGACGTCAATGGATTACGAGAATCAGTCAAACATCAAAAAACTGGATTATTATTTAAACCAAAAAGTGTTCACGATCTGGCCGAAAAATTAGATCTCGTATTTACTGATCAATTTTATCGGACAAAATTATCAAAATCAGCTTATACGTGGTCCCAAAATTTCCATTGGGAAGAATGTGCTAACAGTTTTTTGTCAATTATTTTAAACCAGCTTACCTTAGAAAAAACCAAAGCGACAAACGTACATCCTGTGTACTCTAAATCACTATGAAATCACAATTAATCACCTTTCCAGAAACCATTGGGGTCTTCGTTTTTAAAAAACATTTGAAACGGCTTCCGTCTCGAAGTGGATTTGTAGATTTTGCTTTATATGAATCTCCATTTGGTGAAAAAGCATTTGCCAAACGGGTAATGAAATCAGCTGATAGAAATGCAGTAAAACTATTACTACGAGAAGCTGACCACCTGGAAATCCTCCAGAGTGTCGCTTACCGATCTCGTCGTAGTATTCCTTCACACTTAGCTCATATCCGTATTCCCAGAGTGTTATCGTTTGTCGAAGAAAAAGATTTCTCATTGTTATTAACCAGTTATGTAAATGGATTTACTTTACATACAAAACAAGAACAAGACGTACACGAGGTATTTCCACAGATCTATGATTATTTTCAATTTCTATACGGGCACATGACAGAGTTTGAAAGAAATTCTTTTCCGCAACGTTCAGCGTGGTTAATCTTGATGTCATATCCTTGGTTATGGTTGAAAGCCTGGTGGATGCAACCTTCCTTCCGACGTTTGTTACGTAAAAGTATTTTTGTTTTTATAAAAGGTATCCCTTCATTATTAGGCGCGAAAAAGCATTCTTTGTCACATCGGGATCTCCATCCTAAAAATATTGTGAAAAATGAATCTACGTTATCGATCGTCGATTTTCCTTATGCATCAATTACCGTATCTGAATATGATCCCTTAGTTACCTTGTCCTCAATTTGGAATTCCTATGTACTCCGAGAAGAGATGTTCAGTTATATATCGGCTATCCGGGGAAAAGATATGTTTTATGATTCCTATGTTAGAGCTCTGATGGTATACATCGTTACCTTATTTTTCACTAGTACGAATTTTAGTCCTGAAAAGAAAAATAATTACGAACAGTTTCTTTCTTATGCAATTCAACCAAACGAACAATATGATCCGTTGTCATTTTCGTTTTTGAAACGGCTGTTTTCCATTATTCCTGCCTATTTGCATAGTACGATTCACTACGCCTCAGGAAAAAGGAAAACTCAATCAGTCCCGGAGCAAATTGGCACCTATCGTTTGAAAGAAGCCATTAGTAAACATTCCTATCCATTTACCATCGGAATTTACGAAGACGATCAGGGTAATCCAGTTATCGGAAAAGTTTGGGTTGGCAAACGATATTCCGTCCATGCTTTTAATTTATTGCATGAAGCAATTGTTTATAAGACCTTAACAGCAATTCAACGCCGAGTAGCAGAACATATTCCTGCCTCGCTTCACCATATTGCTATCCCAGAATACAAAGACCACCTCGTTCAAAAAGATTGTATAGCTGTTTTTATGGAGCAAGCCAATGGTCAACCAATTACCGAGACAATGTCAGCCGACGAACAATTTCAGGCATATAAAAAAGTGATCAACTATCTTCACTTTCTTGGAGACTATGCTACCCCAGAAGAACGCGAATCAATAACCTGTAAATCTCGTTCTTATTATTTATCGATTTATCCAATTATTTTTACTGTAGCGATACTGAGACATATTAGTCATCTTTCAGAATTAGCTCTCGGGTTATATTCATTTATCAATTCATTACAATATATGAATCAACATTCCTTACGGTTAAGTCATGGGGATTTACATACCGATAATATCCTTCAACATAATGACACCTTAACAGTAGTTGATCTTGAACAAGGAACATTTACGTATCCGGAGTTTGACACCGTAGCTACCTTATCGAGTCGCAGAAGTTCAGCAGAATTCAGGGCACTTTTGAAACAAGAAACCGACGGATTAGCAACCAATCGTAAAATTGCTGAACGATTGGCTGGTGTCGGAGCTTTTAT
Organism: Candidatus Woesebacteria bacterium; assembly: GCA_044223895.1. Taxonomy (GTDB): domain Bacteria; phylum Patescibacteriota; class Microgenomatia; order UBA10105; family UBA927; genus CAKZSU01. The sequence goes on along the minus strand of JBGALL010000013.1, from coordinate 9,765 downwards.
TTCTACATTTAATCTAACCAGTAATCTCTCGACCGGACACACCATTCATTACGCATCAATCTTGAAATATCTCAATGAATTCTCGGTCGATAGAACTACCAGAATCAATCGAAAGGACTTAAGAATGAATTAACATTAGTCATTCCGTTTACCTACACCTGAGAGAAGAATCTACTATGAATGGATCCTTCGCTTAAATACAATCGCTCAGGATGACGGAGACAAATCGTTTAGTATGACAAAGCTAAGTTATAAATGTAATTCTGAACGAAGTGAAGGATCTCTCTCAGTATAGGGGAAAGAGATCTATATAAAAAATTTAAGTAACTAGTATGAAAAACGAAATTATAAAAAAAATCTTAAATATCCGTGCTGTGGTCATGCGAACTCTCTATCCTGCATCAGGATATTTTTTAGCAACCCGATCTCTGAAACCAATTAGCAGAAAATTTGGATTTGATAGAGGTACACCAATTGATAGATATTGGATCGAATCATTTCTGTCGGATCATCATTCAGATATCAAAGGAAGAGTATTAGAAATAGGAGATAACCGTTACACCAAACAGTTTGGTGGAAATGCGGTAAAACAAAGTGATGTCCTAGATGTCGTTAAAAATCCTCAAGCAACTATCATTGCAGATTTAGCCAATGTTTCCCAAGTGGCTGATGAAACCTTTGACTGTATTGTGTTAACTCATGTCTTAGGTATTGTTCCAGAATATCAACAGGCATTGAAGGAGTGTTATCGATTATTAAAAAAGAATGGCACGCTCTTGATTACCGTATCCTGTTTTTCACCAGTACAGACTCACTCTCCAAGCTTGTGGAGATTCTCTCCAAGGGGACTAGCGTATGCAGTTGGGAAAGCCTTTGGTGAAGAGAACGTTCAGGTCTCATCGTACGGAAATGTATTGTCAGGACAAATGTTTTGGGTGGGTATGAGTCAAGAAGAAATGACCAAAGAAGAGATAGAGTATCGAGATCCAGAATATCCATGTATCGCTACCTGCCGGGCAGTGAAACAATGAAAGGAAAAACTATTACTATAGGAATTCCTGCCCACAATGAAGGTGCAAATATCGCGCATCTTATCTCTGATGTGCTCAGACAGCATACAGGTAACGTAACAATCAAAGAAATAATTGTGGTCTCTGATGGAAGTACAGATGATACAAGTTCTTTGGTACGAGTATTTAATGATCCTCGCATCAAAGTTATCTCTCATCGTGAACGAAGAGGGAAAGCATATAGACAGAATCAGATTATTCAAAGGGCTACCGGGGATATTTTAGTATTACTTGATGCTGACATAGCTCTGACGGATAGACAATTTATCCAAAAAGTAATTACTCCATTATTGAATGGTAAGGCATCTATGACATCAGCAGCAATTCGAGAACTGCCTCCACGAACATTCTTCGAAAATGTTTTGGATTTAAGTATGCAGTTAAAGCACATACTCTTTTCATCGTTTAGAAATGGCAACAATGTTTATATGTGTCATGGACCTGCTCGAGCCTTTACCAGAGATTTATTTAAAAAAATAACCTTTACTGTTGATGCAGGTGAAGATATGTATTCTTACTTTGCTTGTGTCGTGAATGGATTCAAATTTTCTTACGTCAATGATGCCGTAGCGTATTATCGATTGCCAAGCACCTTTGATGATCATAAGCGTCAGAGTATGAGATACCTCAAAGCACAACAAATTATTCATACTGAATTTGGCAGTAAACGGTTTTATTATGAGATGCATATACCATTGTATGTTTATGCTATCGCGTTTATCCGTAGTCTTAGATTAATTCTTAGACACCCGGTCCGGTTTATGTATTACATAACTGTCTTAGGGACCGTGATGGTACTTTCCAAAATACAACCAAACCCAAACGAAAGTTGGAATGTGACTACCTCTAAAGTGTTACGAGCATAATCTATGAAACAACTTTTTCTTATCATCAGAAAATGTATCTATATTTCTCTTGGGTGGGTAGACCATATATTGGGGAAACAAAGTTCTATCGTGGTCCTTTGTTATCACTCGGTTGGAGATGCTCAATGGCGATTTACTGTGTCCGAAAAAATGTTTGAAAAGCAAATGAAAACTATTCAGAAAACCCATACTCCAGTATCCTTGCAAATGATCGAAGCCTATCTTCGTGGAAAAGGAACCTTACCTTCCCATGCCTATGCAGTGACCTTTGACGATGGCTATGCGGATTTACTCAATAGCATTCAAATCTGTAAAACATTGAAAATTATTCCAACAGTTTACGTCTTGGCTCAACCACAGAAAGCCGATCGATCTGTGCTCGATAATGAATTACCACTTCTAGATTCTGACCAATTACAAACTTTACTCAAGTCAGGTTGGGATATCGGTTGTCATACGTCAACCCATGTCGTCCTCGATAAAAAGGGTAAAAACTCTCTAACCAAAGAAATTACTCAAGCAAAAAAAATCTTAGAAGAGCAACTCAAATGTTCAATAACATCGTTTGCGTTTCCTAAAGGAAGATATTCTGATCGAGTTATTGATGTAGTCCAACAATCGGGATATAGCACCGCAGTTACTATGGACGATACTCTCCTCAATAAACACACAGACCGATATAGAATCCCTCGGATCGGTGTGGATGGTTCTCATAGTATGGTGGAATTCACATCTTTATATTCACCTGGTGTCATTGCCTTTAGAAATGTAATAAAAAAATCACCACTAGGGAGGTATTTTTAATATGAAAACTAAAAAAACTATTCATGCAATCGTGAAGTACTTCTATCCAGTAGCTGCAGGGATAGAAACGAATATGTTAGAAACCTATAAAGTCTTTGTTGAAAACGGGTGGGAAGTCGTTGTTCATACTACGACCAATACCTTAACCGAAACCAATGTTTTGGCTCCAGAAGAAACTGTTCAAGGAATAACGGTTAAGCGGTATCAATGGAATACCTTAGGGTTTGCTCCAAATATTCCTTGGGAAAGTGCTGACGTTGTAGCTCTTCATAATTTCAATGTCGTGCCACATCTACAGATTTTAGGGTTCGTGGCATTGAGACGGTGGCTTGGTAAAAAAACACCGCTGATACTGTTGACGCCTCATGGAGGGTTTACTCCTGATTGGGAAATTTTTTCACCAATCGTTGCCTGGTTGAAACGAACCTATCATTACACCATTGGTTCGCGACTTATCAATCAGAGTGTCGACATCTTTCGTACCGTCTCAGAATGGGAAAAAGAAGAAGTCATTGCTCATGGAGTAGATAAACAAAAAGTAATTACCATTACCAATGGTATCGAAGATGAAGCACTCATTGATAGTGAAAAAAAGGCAAGTAGTGAAATCAAACAAAAAGTAAAAAGTTTTGGGACATACATGATCCAAATTGGAAGAATTTATAATATTAAAAATTATGAAACTATTCTTCGGGCAATGCCAAAACTTCCGAAAAATCTTAACTTTGTTATCGTAGGTCCAGTTGGTGATGATACCTATAAAACCTTTTTACAAGATCTATCAATAGAACTTGGTATAGAGAAACGAGTAATTTTTGCAGGGGTTATTCGTGGAATAGATAAATATTATCTCATTAAGCATTCAGAATTTATGATTCATATGGCCCGATGGGAAAGTTTTTGTAACGCGGTGCATGAAGGAATGAGTCAGGGAAAAGTAGTCATTGTTTCTGACAATTATGCTCTTCCATATCTAGTGAAAAACAACATTAATGGCTACTGTCTTCCATACAACGATGTTCAGGGAATTACCGAAAAAATTAGTTATGTTCTCGACAAGAAAAACAAAAAAGTGATCAATGAAATTGAAAAACGAAATAGAGAATTTGCCAAAAATCATTCGTGGCGATCGGTATCTCACCAAGTACGTAAGGTGTTAGAACAATCAGTATGAAAAACAAACAGCGAACACCAGCACTGTATGAACAATCCGGAATTTATGGCGATGAAGCGATGATTACTTCCAGTGCCTATAATCGACTGGGAAAGATGTTGGAATTACTTGGCAGACTTCCTGAACCGCCAAGACGGATATTAGATCTGGGATGTGGTGATGGCTATCTCAGTAATTTGTTGCAGCAACACTATCCTCAAGCAGAGATATGGGGGATAGATATCTCCAAAACAGCGATTGCTGCTGGAAATAAGAAATATAAAAACATTAATTTCATCTTAGGCGATGCAGAAAAAAAACTTCCTTTTACTGATAATTTTTTTGATATTGTCATCAGTGGTGAACATATCGAACACTTACGAGATGTAGACACCTATCTCGAAGAGATAAACAGAGTTACCAAAGACTACGGATATTTGTTGATGACCACGCCAAATTTAGCCTCCTGGATAAATCGCATTTTATTATTATTTGGACGCCAGCCGTGGTATCTAGAAGCTAGTTTGCGAAAAAACCTTCCTATATTTCAGATAGGTTCGTTTGTGTTTCCGATTAACCCATATACACCAGCTGTGGGACATTTACGTTTATTTAGCTTGGATATATTGAAGAAATTATTAGCTCTATATGGATTTAACCTCGCCAAAGTTAAAGGAGCAAAGATCATGATGAAACCAGGATTAAAACAGCTGGACACTTTTTTCTCATGGTTTCCATCCTTAGCATTTGGTCTGGTTGTCTTAGCTCAAAAAAAAGATTCTTTACAACTAACTCCACCGAAAAAAAAGCTTACCGTTTCCATTGGTATACCCGCATATAATTCTGAAAAAAATATAACTGGTTTACTAACTCAGATTACTCATCAAGACGAAGAGACCTTTCATCTTAAAAAAATTACTGTCTATTCCGATGGATCTAGTGATAATACTGTAGCGAATGCAAAAAAGGTAAAAGATAAACGAATAGAAGTTCTTGCTGTATCAGAACGAAAAGGGTTTGCCCACGGATTTAAAACGTTAATAAACTCGGCTACCACCGATGTATTTATTTTACTTAATGACGATATCTCTATAAAAAACGATCAGTTTATTGGTCAAATGGTTACGCAGTTTACCAATTCCCGAGTAGGTTTAGTGAGCGGAAATCCTCGTCCTTTTCTGCCAAACAATTTTATCCAAAAAGCAGCCTATTCTACGTTCAGAGCCTATGATGTCATACGATATGCAATCCGCAATGGAAATAATAAATATACCTGTGATGGAAAAGTCTTAGCTCTCTCAAGAGAATTTATCCGGGCGTTAGAATTTCCTGCCAAAGATTCGTTAATGGGAAATGTGGATGCCTATTTGTATTATTTTTGTATTTCTCGGGGATTTGAATATAAGCATGCACGAAAAGCGATTGTGTATTTTCTTTATCCTCAGACGGTTTCAGAATATGTTCGTTGGAATACCAGAAATAGAATGAATTCATATATTTTGCGGGAATCTTTTGGTGAGCAAATCAATGATGTGGATCAGGTACCGAGACCACTCTATCTGTCTTCATTATTTGTTGAATTTATCGCGCACCCATTAGAATCAGCATATGTATATATATTAGGAATTTATTGTCGTTATAAAGCCAGACAGCATTTTTCGTCTTTTTCGGAAACCTGGGATGTCATTGCTACTACCAAGAAAAGTATTAGCGGAACAGTATGAATATAATTTTTTCCACCTACGATAGTTTAGGAAATCCTCATTATGGGGGAGGCGGAGCTGTGGCAATCCATGCAGTAGCGAAGCGTTTAGCTCAACAACACAAGGTTACTATCTATACCTATAAATTTCCTTCTAGTACCAATCAATTTATTGATGGAGTGTTATATAAACGTATTGGTTTAGCTTGGTTGACGCCGAAATTAGGACAATTACTCTTTCAATTTCTTTTACCTTGGCATGTGATGCGAGCTAATTTTGATATGTGGTTTGAAAGTTTTACCCCTCCTTTTGCGAGTGCATTTTTGCCATTTTTCACGCGAAAACCAGTTGTCGGTATTACCCATTTTTTGGATGCAGAAGAGAAATCAAAAGAATATCATCTGCCATTTACTTGGATCCAAAATTTAGGTATTCCTCGATATAAATATATTATTACCTTAACCAATAGTCAGAAAAAGAAAATTCAAAAAATAAGTCCACGTACCGGTGTAGCTATAATTCCCAATGCCACGGATATCGTTCCAGCTCGTCAAGTACTTACCAAGCCAGGGAATTATATTTTATATATTGGTCGTATAGAAATTGCTCAGAAGGGTCTTGATCTTCTCTTACAATCTTTTGAAAAAGTTATTACAAAACAAAAGCTACAATTATATATAGCAGGCAGTGGAAGTGATGTAGATGAAAAAAAATTGGTTGAATTAATTCGCGAACGACATTTACAAAACTCCATCAAGATACTGGGAAGAGTAGAAGGTAAAAAGAAAACCGATTTGATACGAAACGCACAATGTCTGGTGGTCCCATCACGATTTGAAGGACAAAGTTTAACGATTATCGAATCAATAGTATTAGGAACACCAATAGTTTGTTTTGATATTGAAGGGATGAAATGGTTGGTTCAAGCAATATCCTTAAAAGCAAAACCCTTTGATATAGACACATTCGCAACCCATATACTAAAGGTGACATCCTCACCTTCTTTGCGAAAGAAGATGAGCGCCGCAGCTTTATTAAAGGCCAAAGAGTACTCTTGGGATGTCATTGGTGATGCCTATGAGCAAGTCACTCGCTTAGTTACCAAAAAAAGTATGAACTATTCTGTCCAGGTGAATCAGGAGCATTATGATTTTGCATCGTATGTACATACCCGTCGTTGGGGTTCGTATTTTCATCAAATCCAAGGTGTCTTAACCTGGGTTCCCAGAGGAAAACAACCAACCAGATTGCTAGAAGTTGGAATTGGAGATAAAACAGTAAGTACACTATTGAAACTGAATAATGTCAAAGTTACTACCCTCGATATAGATCCATCTCTGGCTCCTGATTATGTAGACTCTCTTCCAGAATTATCATCACAAAAACGGAAGCACTATGATTGTATTCTTTGTTGTGAAGTGTTAGAGCATTTACAGTTTCAGGATGTAGAAAAAAGTTTTAAAAAATTTTCTGAATTAACAGATCATTTGATTGTTTCTGTTCCACATGCTGGGGGATATGCCTCTTCTCATGTCCAGTTGTGGTACCTCAAACAACTAACTATTAAATTATTTTTTCCTAGTCCGAAGACAATGATGCCGTTTCGTTTTAATGGAGAACATTATTGGGAATTAGGAGCACCTAATTTTTCAACAGAAAAATTTGTCTCTCTGGCAGAAAAATCAGGATTTCAATTAGTCAGAGATTATCGTATTCCAGAATTTTTATACCATCATATTTTTTTCTTTGAAAAGAAATGAAACAACAGTCAGTCACTATTGCTACCAGTATTTTGAACGAAGAAGACAATATTAAAAATTTATTAGGGTCTTTATCTGCCCAAAAAACGAAAAAATATTATATTAAAGAGATAATTATTATTTCTGACGGTAGTACTGATACCACCAACGATATAGTACAAAGTTACAAAAGTCCGTACAAACTTGTCTTTGTCAAAGGTAAGAAACGATTAGGGAAAACCCAACGCTTGAATGAGATTCTTCAAATGGCCAAGGGTGAGTATATCGTGTTGATAGACGGTGACATTGTCATTCCTTCGATCCGATTCATAGAATCATTGATGCATTCTTTTACAGATAATGTTGCTGTGGTTGGAGCGAACACTCAACCATTAGCTGCCTCTAGTCTGGTTGAACTCTCTGTAAATGCTTCGTTTGAAATATATGACCATATGCGTACCAGAGTTCGAAATGGAAACAATCCTCATACATGTATCGGAAGAGCCTTGGCTATTACCAGACAGTTGGCTCAAGAAATAGAGTTTCCCAAAGAAACCATTGGAAATGATGCCTATATCTATTTCAGTGCAATTAGTAGAGGATATAAGTATAATTTTTCTCCAGATGCAGTTGTCTATTATCGATCTCCCAATACCCTTCAAGATCAGACCAAACAGTTAATCCGATATGAAAAAGTATCTTCCTGGATGAAAAAATATTTCAATGAACAATTGATTAATGAAGAATACCGTATCCCACTCTTATTATTGGTGCAGAGTGTGCTAACTATATTTATGCAAAACCCCATCGGAGTGTTGAGCATATGTATTATGAATAGTTATATTCGTCTACGTCATGGAAAACAAACCGTTACATCGTTGTGGCCGGTGTCGTTGTCTTCAAAAAAAGTTATCAGACTATCTCTATAAATATGAAGATTTTATTTACCAATAATTATTCAATCCAAAACAAAGGGGATGCTGCCATAACCAGTGTAATGTTGCGTCAATTCCGTTCTATATATCCCCGGGCTTCTATAACCATTTCAACGATGGAAGATAGAACTCATCAAACAGAATTTGAAGGAATACCATTAGTAACCTCTTTTTTTTATGAAGGAATATATGCCTGGAAATCAGTGTTCCTGCGTGTAGCCTCTACCTGTTCTGTATTGATAGAAAGTATCTTGTGGGCACTGTTGAAACGAATGTCGGGATATGACATATCATGTATCGTTTCTAAAAACTTACATAAATTGTTGCATGCTATGGATGAAGCAAATTTAGTTGTTGGGGTAGGGGGAGGGTATCTCGTGGGTGAACTTAGTATCCAACGATATATTACTCTCATCCTTCACTTACATACGATTATTATCGCTAAAATTCTCAACAAACCGGTGATCATGTATTCTCAATCTGTAGGTCCCTTTCCCCAACGATTACAAGAATATATTGTAGCTCATGCTCTAAAAAAAGTTGATCTCATTATTGCGCGAGAAGGCATTACTGAAGAATATCTTGCTAAGATGGGTATTCTGTCTTCCAAGGTATATCGATCAGTAGATGCTGGATTTTTGTTGGAAGGTCTTCCCAAAAAAGATACCACTGAACTTCTGAATACCTATGGAATAAATGTAAACAAAAAGATCGTGATGGTTACCGTTAAAAACATTGCCAAGCAGTATCGCGCAGCCTATGAACAAGCAGTATCAGAAACAGCCGACTGGTTGCTTAGCCAACCGGATACGCAAGTCGTCTTTGTCCCTCAAGTTACCTCCGGTCTTCATAATGATGATGATCGCGAAGTAATGAAACGACTAGCATTGCGAATGAAGAAAGCCCAGCAGTGTATCTTTATAAACGAAGAGCTGAGTCATTATCAGATTAAATCACTCTATAAACACGCCTCATTTCTCCTGGCTACCCGTATGCATTCAGCCATTTTTGCTATGAGTGAATACATTCCCACGGTAGCTATCGCCTATGAACACAAAACAACAGGAATCATGCATGATTTAGGATTGGATAGCTGGGTAATACCTGTGGAAAACGTAACCACCGAAGAGCTTATAGGAAAAATAAATAATCTCAATGAAAATCGCCAAAGCTATTTAAAAATCCTGAATCAAAATCTCCCTGATTATCTGGATAAGGCGAGAAAAACCATTTTTACGGTCAAAAAAGTAGCCCATGAGGCTATTTTGAGCCATTCTCAGCAAGTTGCACCGGCTTCATACTCTTCAACTATCTGACTTGAAATGAGGCTCTTTTTGAGCTATAATTGAGGCTCATAGTTAAATTAATTCGGTCTCAAATATGAAGTTGAAATTTTCAATATTTTTCTGCATCGGAATACTTTTATTGTTGCTGATGAAGGGTATACCTGGGAACGGACTCTCACAAGCTCGCTCATTAATGAGTACAGGCCAAG
>JBGALL010000115.1:0-3907 GCA_044223895.1 Candidatus Woesebacteria bacterium | reverse complement strand
GCGGATTGAGCAAATGTCAAAAAAATTACAACTTGCTTCTTATTTTATCAATGACATAACAGAAGATTCAGAGGGCAATATTTGGATTGCAACCTATAATAGAGGTGCCTTTATGATCCAAAAGGAGAATGCCATTGTGTTTTCATTGTCCGCACTGAATCTTAACATGTATTGTAGCGCGATGTGTGGGCTTAAGAATGGTGGGCTACTCATCGGCACAATGGGCAATATTGCAACGTTAAAGGAAAAGAAGGTAAAACTACTATCAACCTCATCTTTAAGGAAAGATACGTATGTCTACTTCATCACTTATCGTAATAACAAAATGTACATGGGGACTCCTTATGGGCTCTTTTGTAAGAATATGGCAAGCGGTATCGAAAGAAAAATCTCCAGCGGAATAAAAGGAGCCATATCCTATTGCACAGATGTTAAGGGAAGGATTTGGGTTGGTGATTATAGAGGTTTGTATTATATAGATTCAAATGAAACTGAACATGAAGTATTGAACGACCAAATTACAGGGAGAAGGGTCACAGCAATAGCTATTAGTGATTCAGGCTTTTTCTGGATAGGAACTTTGAATGGCTTGTACAAATATGATCCGGAAAAAAACTATGCACGTTTGGTTGACTGGGGCACTCACAACACGTTCAGCGTAGTTAATGATATTTGTTTTGAACCGCCCAATAACACCTGGGTTGCTACAGACGGAGGTCTGGTGCATATTATAGATGATCGCTTCTTTTTTATAACTCCGGCATCTGGATTATCGGATTGGAAGTGCAATCGTGTAGTTCTCGACTCACAAAAGAAATTGTGGATCGGAGCTGGCAATGGCCTTAATTGTCTTCAAACTGATTCATACGAAATAAGCCAAGTAAATGACGTGGTAAATAATGAGGAGGTATTAAGCCTTTGTTTAGTGGGGAAGGGCCAGTTATACGTTGGTACTCAAAACTATATTACCTCAATCAATTCTGGGGATCTAATCGGAGGCACCTCATCTCCTAAAACTTATATTGTTTCCGTATCTACAGGCAACAGAGCATTCAGTCAACCTCGACAAGTAGTTCTGCAAGCAAACGAACAGGGTCTGAAAATCAGTTATATTGGACTAAACTTCAGCCACGCCCAAACAGTTAACTATCGATATAAGATTTTGGGATTCAACGAAAAATGGCAATATACACGAGATCACTGTGTCGACTTAGCTGCTTTACCATCAGGAAAATACTCATTCCTTCTCAATTCGCGTTCCGGTAACGGGCCATGGTCACCGGATGTTACACTCCAGATCGAAAAAAAGTTCCCCCTCTGGAAGCAGTCTTGGTTTATCACCTTAGTCCTAGTGACTTCTTCGCTAACACTATTTTTTGGTGCATATTTTATCTCAAGTCTATTAGCTCGCAAGAAAAGAAGGAGACTACTCATTCAAAATAGGATAGTTGTATTGCGGCAGCAGGCATTAATGGCCCAGATCAACCCTCATTTTATTTTCAATTGCATGAACTCAATACAGCATTACTTAAATGCAAACGACAGAGAGGCTGCAACAGAATATTTGTCGGATTTTGCTCATTTGATAAGAATAACGCTTGAACATGCTGGAGAAGCGTTCATTCCTTTAGAAACCGAAGTGGAACGTCTTGAAATGTACCTTCGTATGGAAAAACTAAGAGTAGGGGAAAGGCTTAGATTCACAATATCAAGAGATAGTCAGCTACAAAACATCAATCCATCCATTCCCAACATGATCATCCAGCCTTTTGTAGAAAATGCTGTGTGGCATGGGGTAGCGCCTAACAAAGACCAGAACGGCAATATTGAAGTGTCATTCACTCTTGTCGAAAACCATCTTAGAATCAACATAAAAGACAATGGAAAAGGAATAAATGCTATTAAAAAAGGGAAAAAAAACGATGCTAAGCGAAAAAGCTATGGGATACAACTTGCTCAGGATAGACTTCGACTTTTGGCAAGGCAATTTGATAGGGAGTTTTCAGTTAAGATTAATGATGTAAATGATCCATCGAAGATGCAAACAGGGACTGAAGTATTAATAACAGTGCCGATTTACCTGAGTAAATAATGCTAAAATCAAAGTAGAACAATCTTTTCGCAAGAAAAGGAGTGCTATGTACCGCCCGATTCTTGTTAATAACTCTATTTTTGGATTACTAAAGTGATTTCGATTATATGGCTGTTGTCAAATATTTACTTATCTGTATCTCCATTTTTTTGGGGATATTCTTATTGCAACGCGCAAACAGCTACGTTCACCTATACTGGAACATTACAGTACTATACTGTTCCAGCTTGTGTAAATAGTATTTCAGTTGACATACAAGGTGCAAAAGGAGGTAATAGGGGGGCAATGGAGCAAGAGTTCAATGTTCATTATCCGTTACACCGGGGCAAGTCTTAGAGATTTATGTAGGGGGAAAAGGGGTTAATGGTTCAAGTTTTAGTACTTTTGGCGGTTTTAACGGAGGAGCCGACCGTTTCTCTATCGGCGATGGAACTGGAGGTGGTGCATCAGACATAAGAACGCCACCTGCTGGAGTACCAGGTGGTCTTGCAGACAGAGTTGTAGTGGCCGGAGTGGGAGGCGGTGGTTCTCAAAATTTAACCGGAATAATAGATGATTTCAGAGGAGGCGACGGGGGAGATACTGCAGCGGAGTCGGGCTACTACCTACGGCGGTGGTGGTGGAAGCTCCTATGCAGGAGGTATCGGAATTGGTGGTAGAGGGGGGCTTTAGGGTTGGGTGGATTTGGTGGCGGTGGGGGTGGCAGTTACGGTGGGGGTGGTAGTGGCGGATATTCATATGCGAACCCAGCACTGGCAACTTCGGTTATACATACAAGAGGCTATAATGCTACAGGTAATGGGGTTGTTACTATTACACCTTCGTGTGTGCCACCAGGCTCTATTACAGGAGGCGCGAGCAATCTATGTGTAGGCTCAACTGTTCATCTTTACAATACTTCACCTTCATCTTGCGGCACCTGGTTTAGCAATAATTCCGCTATAGCAACAGTAGATACAAGTTCTGGAGTTGTTCTAGGGGTATCAGTAGATCAAAAAGAAATTTCAGATGGCACAGCCAGTTTTAATACTAATTTACTACCTGCGGGCATATACACTGTAATTTGTACTGGTAATTTTTACATTGCCCGTAAAATGTTGTTGAAACTTGACTAACGGCTAATTGATTCGAGGTTTTTGTCTCTCTTTTTTACATTGGCAGGTTTGATAGCAAAGATCAAACTATCGGCAACAACCTCAACCAAGGTATATAGGACCTTACTTACGTACTGTTAAAGTATTTTCTATTTCTATCTAGCTTAATAAGCATAAGTCAGCAGACAAAGCATACACCTTTGGAGTCCTCTGATAACACGGCAGATGAGGTAAACAAATTACTATTTTCGAATCAAGAGATACAATACTATATTAATCTATATGGCCGTAGTCGCTTATATTAGTAAAGGCAGGTATATTATTCCTCTGAACTAATATACCTACCTCTAAAATCAGATAATCTAACGAGCGGCTTTGGTGAGATCATCTCTCTTTTATCTAATAGCACCTGACAATCCAATGATATTCTTTTTCGATATTGTTCTCCTGTTACCAGATCAATATCTACATACTCTGCGTCTGCATTACTATCGAGTGAGTCGCAATATTTGTTACTATACCAAGTGCTATAGTTGTTGTGGACAAAATAAATGTCACTTTTTTGATATCGGAAAGTCCTTGTTGATAACCATGAGCTGCCGCCTCCACTTGCATGTTCTATGATAAGGTCCCCCTTTTCAATTCTAATATCCGCAAATGGATCCCTTTGCGCATTACCACAATCGCTGCACATGATCACATGATAATTGATCGCACCTAC
>JBGALL010000114.1:0-3937 GCA_044223895.1 Candidatus Woesebacteria bacterium | reverse complement strand
CATGGATATGAGTGTTAAAGAACTTCCAGAGTATTCAACCAAATTCAGCCGGTCCGATGTTGAAAAAATATTTATCAGGATGGACTCTATTTTCTACTCATTCGGATTTTATATATGTGTATATACAAGTAGTTTGACCGAATCGCTCACACCGTTTAATACGAAATTGAAATCCCGAACATCAGATTGTAGCGAACAAATGCCACACTTTGATAGATGTGGAAATGAATACGCAGAGCGAAGTTATCGCATTATATTTAAGAATAGCCATTCATACGCGCATAAGTATGATTGTGATATATCTTCAATATTATTTTTTTCCGTAGGACAGATATTGAATTATCCTATTGTTCTTTCTGAGATCCCAAATCATACGTTTGTGCGTTGGAAATTTGATGAAAAGACGTTTATCAACTGGGATACCAATGATGGTCTTTCTTACGACAATACCTGCTATAACCATGGACTTGATGACAATATTCCGAAAACTGGTTATTTGACAGATATGGATACTGCAAAAATTACGACATATTATTTGCCATACATCGCTGTGGCATATAAGAACAGAGGAGAGTTCGATATTGCTGAATCACTTTATAAAGATGCGCTGAACAGGAAAACCAATTACATTACCGCTAACTATTACTTAGCTTACATGTATTTATATAGCCCAAAATACGCAGATTTGGATCATTACCGTTTAGGATATAAGCTTTCTAAAGTAGCTTACGATTTAATCGATGTTTTCGATCCCAGCGTTAAAATGCAAAAGGAGATCAGAGAAACATATGCTTGTGGTTGTGCGGCAATAGGTCAATTTGATCTGGCCACTAAGTTGATCAGAGATATGCCGGAAAGTAGCCCGCAACTGCTTACAGGCTTTGAAAATCGAAAGCGTTGTAGTGAAATCTGGCCTAATCGAGTCGAATAATTTTAACCTCTAGGTAATGTAAGCTATTAGTGCTTGCCTGTTTGTTCATGTACTTGTTAGAGCATTTCTTTAGATTTCAGTTTTCTATCATTTTTTGAATCAATGATTGAATCTCGCATTCGTGCGACCATTACAGCATATGGCAAGGTGAATTTCGAATTGGCTTCAATGGCATCCCTTATATGATTAAAATAGCCGTTATCAAAAACTGTTTGTTCAAGAATATTCATTATAACTGTTGACAGATAACCGAACATGGGAATACCTACTGGCATTCCTGCCAAGTCAGTAAGAAACCCTTGTAAATCAAGAGTCTTATCCACTCCTCTATTTGTTTTGGCACTTTTGATATACTGATTAAAGGTTCGGATTGTAGATGTTAATTCTTCGGGTTCATATTGACGTGAGGATAAGCGCTTGATGGTCTCCCTGAATTTTTTCACATCGCGATGATTAAGTCCGTCCACCAGATCCAAGGCAGAAATATCATCATCGATTACCAAAACGTTATCAATGATCATATTCGCATTATAGGCATCTGTAAACACAAAGTCCTTCGGTACTCCCGAATAATAATTCGCAATAAGCTGACAATAGGATGAATTATCGTATGCATTCACGGTTGGAATTACATGGGAATTTAAGGTTGATGCCTGCGAAACGGCAGATTCAGAATCCATCAATTCAATACTCCTATCGATGCCTCTGCTGGATAAAATGGAGTCTAGGAATATGTGTGCTCCTGTGGAGAGCATCGTCAATGGTCCATAGTTTTGAATACTATCTATTGAAGAGTCAAGGATTTTTGCCATGGGTTTCGCAAGATCAACGTGTCGATCTGTCTTTTTTGAGTAATCGGATAGATGTTTCAGTAGATTCTGCTGAAGGCTTAAGTCCATGTCCCCAAAAAATAAAGGGAACCTTGTGCATTGATCCTTATACGAAGCAAAAGCCAGATTTCGGGGCGTAATAATTTTGTCTGTTCCGACTTCTGAGATGAGATCAATGACACGTGGATGATAACGCTGCAGGGGTTTATCTATAACAAAATTAACGATGTTACGCTCCGCCAGAATCTGTATGGTTTTCTCATCGATTCCAATGCTCTCGAAATATTTTTCCGTGACGCTTTGGATGGGCAGTTTCAAAGTTAATTTGTCATAGATGGTTAAGTAATTCTTTATGTTTACAGGGCTATGTCCATCGGATATGAATGCAGATAGTTTACCGTCTACAAATGATTTTGGTAGGAAGTCATCTTTCTTGAAATTTGGTTTGAGGAATTTATCCCGGTTGGATCGCCAGAAATCTTCATCATACTCCTGTAATTGCTTGGCTCTCCCTGTAACCAAATTTACGCGACTATTGAAAAGGAAATTTTCATTTAGAACTTTTGCTATAGTTGGTTTAACAGAATCTTTCGTTTGGAACACTATTCGAATTGGGATTTCCAGTTGATCGATTACATTTTTGAATTCATTAAACTGTATTTCCGAAAGCACTTCTTTTGTGTATAAAATGAGATAACCCTTGCGTGACTTTTCGATTTCGAATTCCGGAAAATTTTTAGGCAGTTCAAATAACAGATCATTAATGAAATCAGGCATGAATCGTGTTCTGCCTTTTTGTTGGAACAGATCACTCAACCCTCGGTAGGCCACCTGCTTAGCATCTGGTGGTAAAGACTGTGTGATTTCAATTTTTGCGAACATTGAGGATTTACGATGTATCCAGCTTGACAAATCCTGTCCGTCATTATCTTTTTCGTCTGGCTTGATATCCGGGCAATAGATGAAATACCTGCTTCCTTCTTTGTAAAGGCCTTGAACGTTTACCTGAAATTGGTTCAGGCAAAAGTGCCTGTAGGTCTGGTGAATTTCATCTGTAAATTTATTCAATGTGTTAATTGACCATTCACTCATAATGCAAATTGGTGATCAGTTAATTTAACAAACTTTATTCAATCCCCCACTTCAAATCATCTTCTGTGTAATCCTCAAATTGCTCGTCAACCTGCAAAAAAAGAATCTGTTCTGGGCAGCGGGTCGGTGGAAATAATTTCCAGTTATTTGTAAGTAGTTATGCAAATGAGACGATTGGAAAGTTATTTTAAAAAATTAGTGCAATCACCCTTTCTGCACGAGTAAGGAATGTTAACATGGACCAATCGATAGTAGCCCGTCTTTGACAAGAAGTAGCTCTGGCTGTGACGAAGAATAGAATCTTACTTCAATAGCGCAGGTAATTTTTTTCTTGTTAGAATTTGCCTTCAATCAATGTTTGCAGGTGTCGAAGACCCGCTGATTTCTGTTTTAACATGGCGGTGATGAACCCTTCAAATTGAGGCAGTCTTGTATGGATGATTTTATGTAACTCTTTACCATTTTCGGGAAAAGAGTGATCAGAAGGATTTATTCCGGTAGAAGCCGCTTGCTTAAGGATCCACTCTTCTAATCTCGGCTTGATCACTATTAGCCGTATTTGAGCGTTTTTAATTATATATGATTCCAGTCCGTGTTTTTCCGTTGTTTCTCTTCTGAATGCATTAAAATAGGTTGGTTTAGGAGAACCAGGATCTTCATCCACAATTCCAATAATATTGCGAGGATTCTTTTTGATGTAGTTGATTACTTCCCCCCGACAAGGCTGGTGAGTGACTGATTTTCTTTTGTAGCCCAATGTTCTTATGAGTGTTTCATCAGGCATGCATTCCAATACAATCTCTGCCATTTTACTTAGGAGATATTTTATTGAAGTTGAAAAAGACATCAGCTCCTTTATCGAGCAGCAGAGATAAATCTTTTGCTTTCACTTTTGAAACTTTGGTCTCATAGTTTTCCATTCGTGTCAGGAAGATGGACAAGTTCTTTTGAGGTGTCTTGCTGAGCAGTCCACCAAGTACATATGGATCGTGAGTGACTATGAAATACTGATTACTTTCATCCAAAGCGATCATCTCAGCAAGTTGTTTACGATACATAGGAAAAGTATTGGTCTCCGGCTCAT
>JBGALL010000113.1:0-4082 GCA_044223895.1 Candidatus Woesebacteria bacterium | reverse complement strand
CTGTGTTATTTATAATTTTGCGAATTCCTATTACTCGCATTGTCTTTGGATCAGATAAATTTGATTGGGAATCAACCGTGCTTACTGGGAAAACGCTCTCAGCTTTCAGCTTATCCTTATTTGCTCAAGCGCTAATCCAGGTTCTTACCAGAGCTTTTTACGCTCTCTATGATACAAAAACTCCCGTTAAAATAAGTATTCTGGGAATACTTTTAAACGCACTTTTGAGTGTAATTATCGTACATTTTTTACACCTTCCAATATGGGGGCTAGGCCTTTCTACTTCTTTCGCAATGATACTTCAGGTAGGTGTATTGGGAATTCTTATACAAAAAAGGATTGGAAGATTTTCTACGAATGATCTATTTATCTTGCCTGGTAAAATCTTTTTTAGTTCCATTGTTATGGGAGGTATCTTATTTGTGTTGCAACGTTTGCTTGATCAGTTAGTATTTGATACCACCAGGACAATTAATTTAGTTCTTTTGGTGGGGACAATTGGCTCGGTTGGTGGAAGTGTCTATTTATTTTTGTCCTGGGTCTTTGGTGTAGGACAAGTGGAATCCTTTATTCATCAGATAAAGAAATTGAAACGAGTGAGTTCTTTATTCCTTTTACCATTTTTCTCTAGTCCCGATGCAGAACGTGAGCGTTTATAAACTTATTGCTGTAAAGTCGGGGAATCTGTAGCTTGTTTGGTAAGTTCTAATACAGCAACACTATTTGCGGGCATATATAACTCTTTCTTTAATGTATTCTCTGTCACCGTTTCTTTGAAAACAACATTTCTCCCTAGTAAAATTTTTTCTCTGTATGTATAAGACCCTGGATCTAAATTGGTAAATAAAATAGGTACATTCTCTGATTTGCTTCCCTCCATATTGAAATTGACTAACATTAGTCGGATAGTTTGATCTTTAATGGCTGCAAAACCAGTTACCCAAGTCCCTTCACCGGTCAGTAACAAACGATTACCATTCATATCCTGAAGAAAACCAGGTACATAATACCGTGGTTTTGGTTTTTTCCCTTTGGATTCATGAGCTAAAATACCCCATCCATTATTAACTTCTTGATTGGGGCCATCCTTGAGCTGAAAAGTAAAAAGATAGGTTGGGCCTCCTGAAATAATTTGTCTGGTTACTGCAGCCATATGGGCCGCCGCAAACATTGTCCCGTACCGAGCATCTTTGCCTCCGGTAAATCCAAATTCGGTCACAAATTTAGGGAGTAATGTATAACGAGGATAGGGCAGAAGCCATTCAATAAGATTTCGTTCGTCAGTATCAAATTGCTTAGGATCTAATAGATATGAATGCCATGAGAAAAAATCTAAACGTGCTCCTGTACTCACTAATGCAATTATCCAATTCTTATATAATCCCGAGGTTCCCGGTCCCCCAAAAGAAAATGAGGTAACATTTTTAGCATTTTGTGAACCTATAGCTGCGTATCTGTATAGGGTGAGGTAATTTTTGTCTCCTGACAGTTTCCATGATCCAAATTGAGGTAAATCTGCTTCATTCCAAACTTCGTAATACATGTTGGAAATATTTCTATTTGTTCTTCCACTGAAATGTTCTATGGTTTGTTGGACGACAAATGACCATTCATCCCAATTATTAGGAGGGTTAATAATACTCCCATCTTTTGCGATAACGGATGGCATATAAGAAAGCGCGAGTAACGGTTTGGCTCCAGTGCTGGTGATTGAATCTACTGCTTTATCTAAACGACTCCAATCAAAGGATAATGAACCACCATTTCTGCTAACTACCTGATAGCTATCATATATGTGATCAAGACGAATTATTTTAGGTCGTAAGGCTCTAACTTCAGGAATAACTGGTCCAATCATATCGGTAGCTTCTTCCCCGCCTTGTGCGAACGCTCTAAGAAAATCTGTATTCACTGGTTCTAGGACATTTTTTGTATCAACGATAATATTTGCAGGAGTGCCGAAGGCACGAAGCACAGAATATATTTGATATAGAGCCACGACAAATAAAGGAAGAAAGGCTAATAAAGCTAATGTAGATACAAGTGAAGTTGCTCGAGGTGATGTGTCTCGTTCTAAAAACGTAGCCATATATTTAACGAATAGCAAATGGGAGGGCAATTCCAGTAATAATGAAGAGCGTTGCAACAACTATCACTATATAAGTCATGTCAGATGATCCAGTTACCGGAACTGTGGGTGTTGTTGTTGATACAACACTTGATCTAGTTGGAGTAGGAGTCATCGTTGCTGTTGGAGTTGTTCCAGATGCTACAGCTGAAATTACTAATGTTGAGGTTATAGTTTGGGTAGCCCCCGTGACAGTATTAGCACTGCTAACGGTAACAGTATATGTTCCTAATCCTACTTTTGCTGGAGGGGTGAATGTCCAATTCCCTGATGAATCGGCAGTTACTGCGCCAGTTACTGAACCAGGATAAAAAGTAATGGTGACTGCACTTCCTGCAGGCGCTTTTCCTGATAATGTTGGTGGATCTTGGGTAGTTGAGGACCCATTCGATGGTGTTGCAAGGGTTAACTGTGTCGATGAGGTTGTTGGTGTTGGAGATAGTGTTCCAGTAGTAGCCGTTGTAGGAGTTGGAGACAATGTCCCTGTAGTTGCAGTGGTTGGTGTTGGAGATACTGTTCCAGTAGTAGCAGTTGTAGGAGTCGGAGACAATGTCCCGGTAGTCGCTGTTGTCGGTGTAGGCTGAGTTCCATCAGAGGAAACTGTAAGTGTAGATGGGGTAGTTCCTATAAGAGCATTTTGTTGTCCTTCTCCAATACTTCCTGCAAAAGAATCAGCACCGAATTTAACAGTAATAGGGCTACTACTTGTAGGAAGAACTGTAAACTTAACCGTGGCGATAGTTCCTACTCCTTTGAACGGTTGACTCAAACTTGCTGTTCCAACTGCGATTGATGCTTTTCCTGCCTGAGTTATATCAGCTGAAGAAAGGATATTAGGGAACTGAGAACTATTAACAATTGATTGTGGCTGAAGAGCTGTGGGATCAAAAGTCAAATGAACACTAGCTGCAACGATACTATTTTCTCCCGTATCAATATTTACATCCAAAGAAACAGTATCACCAGGTTTTACATTTTTTTGAGCAGGTGACAATGACATTGTCGTAGCTGGAGCAGCTTTCTGCCTAATTTCTTGTTGTTGTTTAACTACAAAAAACGTAACACCTATAGCGACAAGCAAAAATAAAACCACAATGAGCAGACCGATTTTCTTAACCATTACTACTATCTAATCATTCTCGGCTTTCATTTGGCAAGACCCTAACCAGGTATTGACATAATTTAGCACTCTTATTATATTACTGCTAAGACTATGGATATCCCTTCATTATCATCACGACAGATAGAAATTTTAAAAGCAGTTATTGAAGAGTATATTTCTACAGCAGAGCCTGTGGGATCTGAAACGCTAGAAAAAAAATATAGCTTGGGAGTTTCTCCAGCAACTATTCGCAACGAAATGGTTCGATTAACCCAATTGGGAATGTTGCATCAACCCCATGCTTCAGCAGGAAGAGCTCCTACACCAACAGCATTACGATATTATGTTGATTCATTAATGAAACCTAAAAATTTATCTGTTGCTGAGGAAGTTTCTGTGAAAGAGAAAGTATGGGACTATCGGCAGGAAATGGATAAATTTCTTAGAGAAACAACCAAAACATTAGCACAAAAAACCAAAACATTAGCATTTACTGCAACTGATGATGGAGATATGTATTATGCTGGAGCAGCGAATATTTTAGGAATGCCAGAATTTTTTGACTATGATTTAACGTTTCATTTATTGCAGACGTTAGACCAAGCGGATTTCTGGTGGGAAATAGTAGCTGCACGTCAGGACCCGTTTGATGTATTATTAGGTGAGTCATTCGGTGCTAGAAATTTTCTGTCACAGTGTGGAATTATTTATTATAAATTTTCTACACCAAAGCTTCATGGAGCCATTGGTGTTGTAGGGCCTTCAAGACTTAATTATCCATATGTTATTCCAGTCGTACGTTATGTTGGTACGTTAATTGGTGAATTAGGTAAAAGATGGGAGCGTTAATAT